>CBIGPF010000079.1:0-25677 GCA_966191535.1 uncultured Pseudomonas sp.
CGGAGCTGGAGCAGACCAACGAACGCCTCGCCGAGCAGACCCAGGAGCTGGCCGCCCAGCGCGACGACCTCGACGGCAAGAACACCGAACTGAACCAGGCGCGCCTGGACCTGCAGGGGCGCGCCGACGAGCTGCAACGGGCCAGCCGCTACAAGTCCGAGTTCCTTGCCAACATGTCCCACGAGCTGCGCACGCCGCTCAACAGCTCGCTGATCCTGGCGCGCCTGCTGGCGGACAACGAGCAGGGCAATCTCGACGACGAGCAGGTGAAGTTCGCCGAGTCGATCTATGGTGCCGGCAACGACCTGCTCAACCTGATCAACGACATCCTCGACATCTCCAAGGTCGAGGCCGGCAAACTGGAAGTGCGCCCGGAGAACGCCAGCGTGCGCCGCCTGGTGGAAGCGGTGGAAGGGCTGTTCCGCCCGCAGGCCGACGACAAGGGGCTGCGTTTTGTCGCCGAGGTTGCCGACGATGCCCCGGCGCTGCTGTTCAGCGACCGCCAGCGGGTCGAGCAGATCCTCAAGAACCTGTTGTCCAACGCGTTCAAGTTCACTGATGCCGGGGAGGTCGCCCTGCGCGTGAGCGCCGCGCCCGAGGGTCTGCGTTTCGATGTGCGCGACAGCGGCATCGGCATCGCCGAGGACCAGCTGCAGCGCATCTTCGAGGCCTTCCAGCAGGCCGATGGCGCCACCAATCGCCGCTACGGCGGCACTGGCCTGGGCCTGTCGATTTCCCGTGACCTCGCGCACCTGCTGGGCGGCAGCATCATCGTCAGCAGCCAGCCAGGCAAGGGCAGCGTGTTCAGCCTGCTGCTGCCGCTGAACTACGAGGCGCCGGCCGAAGGCGAGGTGGTCAGCGCGCCTGCGCCGATCGTTGCGATTGCGCCGACTCCCATCGCGCCGCCGGTGGTGCGTGCGCCCGCCGCCGCAGCGTTCGCCGATGACCGCGAGCAGCTCAACGTCGGCCAGCGTTGCGTGCTGGTGGTGGAGGATGAGCCGAAGTTCGCCCGCATCCTCTACGACCTGGCCCGTGAGCTGGGTTACCGCTGCCTGGTGGCCATGGGCGCCGAGGAAGGCCTGCGCCTGGCCGACGAGCATGGCCCGGACGCCATCCTGCTGGACATGCACCTGCCGGACGAATCCGGCCTCGCTGTGCTGCAGCGCCTGAAGGCCAACCCGCGCACCCGCCATGTGCCGGTGCATGTGGTGTCGGTGGAGGACCGCAGCGAAGCGGCCCTGCACCTGGGCGCCATCGGCTATGCGCTGAAACCCACCACCCGCGAGCAGCTGCGCGAGGTGTTCGGCAAGCTGGAGGCCAAGCTGACCCAGGAGGTCAAGCGCATCCTGCTGGTCGAAGACGACCCGCTGCAGCGTGACAGCGTCTCGCGCCTGATCGGCGACGACGACATCGAGATCACTGCCGTGGAGCAGGGCGAGCAGGCCCTGGAGCTGCTGCGCCGGAACATCTACGACTGCATGATCATCGACCTCAAGCTGCCGGACATGCAGGGCAACGAGCTGCTGCGGCGCATGGGCGAGGAGGACATCTGCTCCTTCCCGCCGGTGATCGTCTACACCGGGCGTAACCTCACCCGCGACGAGGAAACCGAGCTGCTCAAGTACTCGCGCTCGATCATCATCAAGGGTGCGCGCTCGCCGGAGCGCCTGCTGGACGAGGTGACGCTGTTCCTGCACAAGGTCGAGTCGCAGCTCTCCAGTGAACGCCAGCGCATGCTGCGCACCTCGCGCAACCGCGACCGGGCCTTCGAGGAGCGGCGCATCCTGCTGGTGGACGACGACGTGCGCAACATCTTCGCCCTCACCAGCGCCCTGGAGCACAAGGGCGCACGCGTGGAAGTGGCGCGCAACGGCCGTGAGGCCATCGAGAAGCTCGGCGAGGTCGGCGATATCGACCTGGTGCTGATGGACGTGATGATGCCGGAGATGGACGGCTACGAAGCGACCCGCCTGATCCGCCAGGACGCACGCTGGAAGAAGCTGCCGATCCTCGCGGTGACCGCCAAGGCCATGAAGGACGACCACGAGTTGTGCCTGCGCGCCGGCGCCAACGACTACCTGGCCAAGCCCATCGATCTCGACCGCCTGTTCTCGCTGATCCGGGTCTGGTTGCCGAAGCTGGAGCGCATCTGACATGCCTGATCGCAGCCAGGACATCGAGCTGCGCCTCCTGATCGAGGCGATCTACCTGAAGTACAGCTACGACTTCCGCGATTACTCCGGTACGTCGTTGAAGCGTCGCGTGCTGCACGCCACCAAGCTGTTCGAGTGCCGCAGCATCTCGGCGCTGCAGGAGCGCATCCTGCACGACCCGCACGCCTTCCATGAGCTGCTGCAGTACCTCACGATTTCGGTTAGCGAGCTGTTCCGTGACCCCAGCTACTTCCTGGCGCTGCGCCAGGAGGTGGTGCCGGTGCTGCGTACCTACCCGTCGCTGCGCCTGTGGGTCGCCGGTTGCAGTACCGGCGAGGAGGTGCATTCGCTGGCCATTCTCCTGCACGAGGAAGGCTTGCTGGAGCGCACGCTGATCTACGCGACCGATATCAACCCGCGCTCGCTGGAGCAGGCCCGACGCGGCATCTATGCGGTGGACGACCTGGCTCAGGCCAGCGATAACTACCGCGCTGCCGGCGGCAAGGGCTCGCTCTCGGACTATTACACGGCGGCCTACGACGGGGCGCTGTTCGACAAGATGCTGCGCGCCAACGTGACCTTCGCCGACCACAGCCTGGCCACCGACAGCGTGTTCTCCGAGACGCACCTGATCTCCTGCCGCAACGTGCTGATCTACTTCAACCGCCAGTTGCAGAACCGCGCCATCGGCCTGTTCCACGAGTCGCTGTGCCACCGGGGCTTCCTCGGCCTGGGCAGCAAGGAAAGCCTGGACTTCACCGATTTCGCCTCGGAATTCGAGGTGGTGAATCGTCGCGAACGGGTGTTCCGCAAGCGATGAACGAGCAACGGGATGTTCAGCGAGAGGTCCAGGCCGTGGTCATCGGCGCCTCCGCGGGTGGCGTGGACGCGCTGTTCCAGCTGTTCGGCGGGTTGCCGGCGGACTTCGCATTGCCCATGGTGGCCGTGCTGCACCTGCCGGAAAACCACGAGAGCCAGTTGGTGGACCTGTTCGCCCGGCGCCTGGCTATCCCCGTGGGCGAAGCCCGCGACAAGGCGCCAGTGGAAGCGGGCACGCTGTATTTCGCCGCCGCCGGCTACCACCTGTCGATCGAGCAGGATCGCACCTTCGCCCTGAGCCGCGAGGCGCCGCGGAATTTCTCCCGGCCGTCCATCGACATCCTCTTCGACTCGGCGTGCGATGCGTACCGCGAGCGCCTGGCCGGCATCCTCCTGACCGGGGCCAATCAGGACGGCGCCGAAGGGTTGGCGCACATCGGCCGCGAAGGCGGGCTCACCATCGTCCAGGACCCGGCCGAAGCCGCCGTGTCCACCATGCCGGAGGCGGCCATTGCGCTGCGCGCCCCGGACCACATTCTTCCCCTGCGCGAGATCCACGCGCTCCTGAGCCGAATGGGCACCCAACATGTTGCGTAACCAGGGAAGCAAACTGCTGATCGTCGACGACCTGCCGGAGAACCTGCTGGCGCTGGAGGCGTTGATCAAGGGCGAGGGCCGCGAGGTGTTCAAGGCCTCCTCGGCGGACGAAGCACTGTCGCTGCTGCTGGAGCACGAATTCGCCCTGGCGCTGCTGGACGTGCAGATGCCGGGCATGGACGGCTTTGCCCTCGCCGAACTCATGCGCGGTACCGAGCGCACCAAGAACATCCCCATCGTCTTCGTTACCGCCGCCGGACGCGAGTTGAACTATGCGTTCAAGGGCTACGAGAGCGGTGCGGTGGACTTCCTCTACAAACCGCTGGACAACCATGCGGTGCGCAGCAAGGTGAACGTTTTCGTCGACCTCTATCGGCAGCGCAAGGTGCTGGCGCGGCAGCTGGAAGCGCTGGAGCAGGCGCGCACCGAGCAGGACGCCCTGCTGGCGGAGCTGCGCGAGACCCAGGTCGAGTTGCAGCGCGCCGTGAAGATGCGCGATGACTTCATGTCCATCGTCTCCCACGAACTGCGTACGCCGCTCAACGGCCTGATGCTGGATACCCAGCTGCGCCGGTTGCACCTGTCCAGGGGCAAGCTGGAGCACTTCGCCGAGGAGCGCCTGGGCGTGCTGTTCGAGCGCGACGAGCGCCAGCTTACCGGGCTGAACCGCCTGATCGAGGACATGCTCGACGTGTCGCGCATTCGTACCGGCAAGCTGTCGATCCGCCCCGAACCGGCCGATCTCGCCGACATTGCCCGCCGCGTGCTGGGCAATTTTTCCGTGCAGGCGCAGGCGGCCGGCTGCGAGCTGAGCCTGGCGTCGCCCGAGGTGGTGGAAGGCGTGTGGGATGCCTATCGCCTGGAGCAGGTGATCAGCAATCTGGTCAGCAATGCCCTGCGCTATGGCCCGGGCCAGCCGGTGGAGGTGACTGTCACGGTGCAGGCGGGGCAGGCGCAACTCTGTGTGCGTGACCACGGCGAGGGCATCAGTGCCGACGAGCAACGGCGCATCTTCCAGCAATTCGAACGCGGCGCCGGCGCAGCGCGCGTCGCCGGCCTGGGGTTGGGGCTGTACATCTCCGAGCAGATCGTCCAGGCCCACGGCGGGCGTATCGAGGTGCGCAGCGAGCCGGGGCAGGGCGCGGCATTCAGCGTCTGCCTGCCGCTGGACTGAGCCGGCAGCGCGGGCGAGCGCCAGGCCGGGCCCGCGCAGCCAAGGTTCATGCCACTGCGGGGGACTCCGCCTCTGCGCGCAGTGCCTCGATCACGCTCCGCCGCGCGCCGATCACGTCGCGGAAGCGGCGAATGGCAGGGAAGGGCGCAAGATCGACCCTCAGGTATTCCGACCAGCCCAGCACGGTGAACAGGTATGCATCGGCGACGGTGAATCCCGCGCCGAACGCATGACCGGTTTCGGCCAGCACCTGCTCCATGTAGCCCAGCCGTTTCGCCAGCTTGCTGCGCAGCACGTCCTTCACGCTCTCGGGGATCTCGCTGCTGAACAGGGGGCTCATCCCGGCGTGCAGCTCGCTGCCGATGAAGTTCAGCTGCGCCTGCAGTTGCGTGCGCGCCACGCTGCCGTTGGTGGGCGCCAGGTCGGCCTCGGGCTGCAGGTCGGCGAGGTGCTGTAGAATCGCCGCGCCCTCGGTCAGCACCGTGCCGTCCTCCAGTTCCAGTGCAGCCACATAGCCTTTCGGGTTGATCCGGTAGAAGTCGCCGCCGTCGGCGGTGCGCTTGGTCTGGTTGTTCACGCGCACCAGCGAGAATGGCAGGCCCAGCTCCCGCAGCACGATATGCGGAGCGAGGGAGCAGGCGTTGGGGGCGAAGTAGAGTTTCATCGGGTCGGACCCTGGTTGAGTGGGCGGCCAGTATTCACGACCCCGGCACGGCGCGTAAGAACGCACTTTTTTGTGGTCTGGGCACCAAAAGGTTACCGGGAAGGAAGGATGAAGAAGAACGTTTCAGGCTGCTCGGTCGAGGAAGCCATGCGCATCATCGGTGGTCGCTGGCGGCTGTTGCTGGTGTCGTACCTGCTCGACGGCAGCAAGCGCTTCAACGAGTTGCGCCGCGACATGCCGGAGATTTCCCAGCGGGTGCTGACCGCCGAACTGCGTGCGCTGGAAGAGGCGGGTCTGGTGACGCGCACCGTGTATCCCGAGGTCCCGCCGCGCGTGGAGTACTGCCTGAGTGGTGACGGTGACCGGCTGCGCCCGGTGGTCGAGGTGGTCAAGACCTTCGGTCTCTGGCTCAAGGCTCGCCCGGAGTAGCGGGCAGGCGCGCTTCGTCGTTACCGGTGGCAGTTGTGTCGCCGCCGATGACTGCCCTGCCGGCGGGGCGCGAGCAGGGCTCGCTCCTGCAGGTTGTTTCCCGGCGAGTTCCGGGTTGCACCTTTTCCAGCTCTGGCACGAACACTGCTTTGCTCCTGCCGTCCGGCCTTCCATTGCGGGTTGCAGCCGGGCGAGCCCGTGGCCGTGCTCCGTTTGGTAGCGCCTGGTGTGGGAAATGTCACCGGTTGCACCGGTTCTGAGCGTACGACCAAAGGCTTGTTCTTATTGGGTTGCACCTGGTTGCACCTTGCGATTCGGCGGTATAACCTTGCGCCGATTTTCAGGCACACCTTCTAACAACAGGAAGCCCCATGGCCACCACCACCCTTGGCGTGAAGCTCGACGACGCCACCCGCGAGCGCCTCAAGCTGGCTGCCCAGCAACTCGACCGTACCCCGCACTGGCTGATCAAGCAGGCCATCTTCTCCTACCTGGAGCAGGTTGAAGGCGGTCTGACCCCGGCCGAGCAATCCGGCCTGGCTGCGGCGGCGGGCGAAGAGTCGCTGGACGCGCTGAACGAACAAGGGCTGCAGGTCTTCCTCGATTTCGCCGAAAGCATCCTGCCGCAGTCCGTGCTGCGCGCGGCCATCACTGCCGCCTACCGTCGCCCGGAAACCGAAGCGCTGCCGATGCTGCTGGACCTGGCCCGCCTGCCGAAAGAGCAGGCCGGCGCCGCCAGCAAGATGGCACTGGGCATCGCCGAGAAGCTGCGCAACCAGAAGAACGCCGGCGGCCGCCAGGGCCTGGTGCAGGGCCTGCTGCAGGAGTTCTCGCTGTCGTCCCAGGAAGGCGTGGCGCTGATGTGCCTGGCCGAAGCGCTGCTGCGCATCCCGGACAAGGCCACCCGTGACGCGCTGATCCGCGACAAGATCAGCAACGGCAACTGGAGCCAGCACCTGGGCCAGAGCCCATCGATGTTCGTCAACGCGGCCTCCTGGGGCCTGCTGATCACCGGCAAGCTGGTGGCGACCCACACCGAAGCCGGCATGTCCTCGTCGCTCAACCGCATCATTGGCAAGTCCGGCGAGCCGCTGATTCGCAAGGGCGTGGACATGGCCATGCGCCTGATGGGCGAGCAGTTCGTCACCGGAGAAACCATCGCCGAGGCCCTGGCCAATGCGGCGAACATGGAATCCCGTGGCTTCCGCTACTCCTACGACATGCTCGGCGAAGCCGCGCTGACCGATGAGGACGCCAAGCGCTACCTGGCGTCCTACGAGCAGGCGATCCATGCCATCGGCAAGGCCTCCCACGGCCGTGGTATCTACGAAGGCCCGGGCATCTCGATCAAGCTCTCCGCCCTGCACCCGCGCTACAGCCGCGCCCAGTACGACCGCGTGATGGACGAGCTGTACCCGACCGTGCTCGGTCTGGTGAAGATGGCTCGTGACTATGACATCGGCATCAACATCGATGCCGAGGAAGCCGACCGCCTGGAGATCTCCCTCGACCTGCTGGAGCGCCTGTGCTTCGAGCCGTCGCTGGCCGGCTGGAACGGTATCGGCTTCGTCATCCAGGCCTACCAGAAGCGCTGCCCGTACGTGATCGACTACGTCATCGACCTGGCCAAGCGCAGCCGCCATCGCCTGATGATCCGCCTGGTGAAGGGCGCCTACTGGGACAGTGAGATCAAGCTGGCCCAGGTCAACGGCCTGGAAGGCTACCCGGTCTACACCCGCAAGCCGTACACCGACGTGTCATACCTGGCCTGCGCGCGCAAGCTGCTGGCCGTGCCGGAGTCCATCTACCCGCAGTTCGCCACCCACAACGCCCACTCGCTGTCGGCCATCTACCAGCTGGCCGGGCAGAACTACTACCCGGGCCAGTACGAATTCCAGTGCCTGCACGGCATGGGCGAGCCGCTGTACGAGCAGGTGGTGGGCAAGGTCGCCGACGGCAAGTTCAACCGTCCGTGCCGCATCTACGCGCCGGTCGGCAGCCACGAAACCCTGTTGGCGTACCTCGTTCGCCGCCTGCTGGAAAACGGCGCCAACACGTCCTTCGTCAACCGCATCGCCGACCACAGCATCTCCCTCCAGGACCTGGTGCTGGACCCGGTACTGCAGGTCGAGCAGATGGCCGCGCAAGAGGGCACCCTGGGCCTGCCGCACCCGCGCATCCCGCTGCCGCGTGATCTCTACGGCGACGCCCGCCTGAACTCCGCCGGCATCGACCTGGCCAACGAGCACCGCCTGGGTTCGCTGTCCTCGGCGCTGCTGTCGAGCACCAACCACGCCTATGTCGCCGAGCCGATGCTGGGCCTGGCCGATGCCGCGCCCGGCGAGCCGCAGCCGGTACGCAACCCGGCCGACCTGCGCGACGTGGTGGGCCACGTGCGTGAGGCCAGCGAAGCCGACGTCAACAACGCCATCCTCGGCGCGCTGTCCAGCGCGCAGATCTGGCAGTCTACCCAGCCGGCCGAGCGCGGCGCCATCCTGCAGCGCGCCGCTGACCTGATGGAAGCCGAGATCCAGTCGCTGATGGGCGTGCTGGTGCGCGAATCGGGCAAGACCTTCGCCAACGCCATCGCCGAAGTGCGCGAGGCGGTGGACTTCCTGCGCTACTACGGCGTCCAGGCCAGCACCCACTTCGCCAACGACAGCCACCGCCCGCTGGGCCCGGTGGTCTGCATCAGCCCGTGGAACTTCCCGCTGGCGATCTTCAGTGGCCAGGTGGCCGCGGCCCTGGCCGCCGGCAACACCGTGCTGGCCAAACCCGCCGAGCAGACTCCGCTGATCGCCGCGCAAGCCGTGCGCATCCTGCTGGAAGCCGGCGTACCCGCTGGCGCCGTGCAACTGCTGCCGGGCCGTGGTGAAACCGTCGGTGCCCGTCTTGTCGGAGACGAGCGCGTGCGCGGCGTGATGTTCACCGGCTCCACCGAAGTGGCCGGCATCCTCCAGCGCAACATCGCCGGCCGCCTCGACGCCCAGGGCCGCACCATCCCGCTGATCGCCGAAACTGGCGGCCTCAACGCGATGATCGTCGATTCCTCGGCGCTGGCCGAGCAGGTGGTGGTGGACGTGGTCAACTCCGCTTTCGATAGCGCCGGCCAGCGCTGCTCCGCACTGCGCGTGCTGTGCGTGCAGGAAGATGCCGCCGACCGCGTGGTGCAGATGCTCAAGGGCGCCATGGCCGAGTACCGCGTCGGTGCGCCGGAGCGCCTGCACACCGACATCGGTCCGGTGATCGACGAGGAAGCCAAGGGCAATATCGACAAGCACATCCAGACCATGCGCGACAAAGGCCGCAAGGTGTTCCAGAGTGCCCGCGTGGACGCCGAGGAAATCAAGCGCGGCACCTTCGTCGTGCCGACCCTGATCGAGCTGGACAGCTTCAGCGAGCTCAAGCGCGAAATCTTCGGCCCGGTGCTGCACGTGGTGCGCTACCAGCGCGCCGACCTGGACCAGTTGCTCGCGCAGATCAATGAATCCGGCTACGGCCTGACCCTGGGCGTGCATACCCGCATCGACGAGACCATCGCCCAGGTGGTCGGCACCGCCCATGTCGGCAACCTCTACGTGAACCGCAACGTGGTTGGCGCGGTGGTCGGCGTGCAGCCCTTCGGTGGTGAAGGCCTGTCCGGCACCGGTCCGAAGGCCGGTGGCCCGCTGTACCTGTACCGTCTGCTGTCGACCCGTCCGCAGGATGCGGTGGCCAACCAGCTCAAGGGCGACGGCGCCCAGGCGCTGCCGCGTCCGAAGGATGCCCAGCAGGCCGTGGACGCCCTGGCCAAGTGGGCAGGGCAGAAGGACGCAGCCCTGGCGAGCCTGCTTAGCGGTTACGGCGAACTGGCGCAGAGCTTCACCCAGCAGGTGCTCACCGGCCCGACCGGCGAGCGCAATACCTACACCCTGCTGCCGCGTGAGCATGTGCTGTGCCTGGCGGAAGATCGTGCCGACCTGCTGGCCCAACTGGCCGCCGTGCTCAGCGTCGGCAGCCGTCCGCTGGTGGCCGAGTCGAGCGCTGCCGTGGTCAAGGAGCTGCCGAAGGAAGTTGCCCAGCGCATCGAACTGGTGGCCGACTGGACTGCGACCGACAAGGTCTTCGACGCCATCCTGCACCACGGCGATTCCGACCAGCTGCGTGCGGTCTGCGAACTGGCGAGCAAGCGCAAGGGCGCCATCGTCGGCGTTACCGGGCTGAACCGTGGGGAAACCGACATCCCGCTGGAACGCCTGCTGATCGAGCGAGCCCTGAGCGTCAATACCGCCGCTGCCGGCGGCAACGCCAGCCTGATGACCATCGGCTGACGAAGGTGCCGGAAGCGCCTCACCGGGCGCTTCCGGCCAGTTTTATGGCCACACCCGTGGCCAGCCGGCCTGCCAGCCCTCGGGCGGAGCTACCCGCTCCCGGCGGGCCGTTTCCCTCGCGCTTCCTGCGCAATCCGTCTCGGGCCCTGGGCCCGGTACAACGGCGGGGCTATCCGCTCCGCCGCTTCCCCATTCCCCGGTTCAGACCGGTGCTGCAGTGCGGGTCAACTGCTCCAGCAGTTCCAGGTCGGTGCTCATGCCCGAGGTCTCGCGGATGCGCGCGAGGATTTCCTTCTTCAGGGCGATGAATTCCGGCGCCATCTTCATGTCCTGGTTGCGCTCGGCCGGCAGCGGCACTTCATAAACGCTGTCGATACGGCCAGGGCGCGGTGCCATCAGCACCACGCGGCCGCCCAGGTAGATCGCTTCGTCGACGTCGTGGGTGACGAACAGGATGGTGCTGTTCTCCAGGCGGTGTACGTGGCGGATCAGGTCGTGCATCACTTCGCGGGTCTGCGCGTCCAGTGCGCCGAAGGGTTCGTCCATCAGCAGGATCTGCGGCTTGGGCATCAGCGCGCGAGCGATCGCCACCCGCTGCTGCATGCCGCCGGAAAGCTGGCTGGGATAGGCCTGGGCGAAGGCCGACAGGCCCATCAGGTTGAGCAACGCATCGGCGCGGCCGCCGGCGACTTCCACGTCGGCATCGCCGCGCACGGTGTCCGACACCACCTTGAGCCGGCGGCAGAACTTGATGTTCTCCATCACCCGCAGCCAGGGGTAGAGACTGTAGTGCTGGAAGACCATGGCGCGGTCGATGCCGGGGCCGTCCACCGCGCGGCCGTCGACCAGGATCTCGCCGCCGCTGTGGCGCTCCAGCCCGCCGATGCTGCGCAGCAGGGTGGACTTGCCGCAGCCCGAGGCGCCGACGAAGGTGACGAATTCGTTGGCGCGGATTTCCAGGTTCACATCCTGCAGGGCCTGTACGTGCCGGCCCTGGCTGCTGAAGACCTTGTCGACGTGGCGAATGGCGATCTTGTTCTGGCTCATCAGGCTTACCTCTTCATCCAGGGGAAGGCGACCCGGCCGAGCCAGCGGAATGCCTGGTCGGTGAGTAGGCCGATGACGCCGATCAGCAGGATGCCGGCGAATATCTTGTCGGTCTGCATGTAGCGCTGGGCCCGCAGGATGGCGTAGCCAAGACCGGAGTTGGCGGCGACCAGCTCGGCCACCACCAGGTAGGTCCAGGCCCAGCCGCAGGTGATGCGCAGGGTGTCCAGCAGCGCCGGGCGCGCCGAGGGCAGAACCACCAGGCGGATGATCTCGGCGCGGCTGGCACCCATGGTCTGCGCTGCCTCGATCTGCGCCATGGGCACGCGGCGCACGTCCTCGGCGACCATCAGCACCATCTGGAAGAAGGTGCCGATGAAGATGATCAGCACCTTGGAACCCTCGTCGATGCCGACCCAGAGCATCACCAGCGGGATGAAGGCCACCGCCGGCATGTAGCGGATGAAATCGGTGAGCGGTTCGAGGAACGCCTGCACCGGGCGGTAGGTGCCGATGTACAGGCCTAGCGGCAGGGCGATCACCGCCGAGGCGAGGAAGCCGGCCATGACCCGGTAGACGCTGATGGCGATATCGCCGAGCAGGCCTTCGTCGCTCCACCAGTGGCCGATGCGCTTGAGCACGGCATCCGGGCCGGGAAAGAACATCGGGTTGGCCAGCCCGGCGGCGCTGTAGGCCCACCAGAGCAGCAGGGGCAGCAGCAGGCCGGCGGCGGCGAGGCTCCAGACGGCGCTGCGCGGCAGTTCGCCACGGATCACCCACCAGCGCTGGCGGGCGGGCTGCGTGGCAGGGCGGGGCAGGGGCTGGTGGGCGGTCATGGCGTCACCTCCTCAGCGGGGAACAGGGGCAGCTCGCAGGGTTGCCAGCCACCGGGCGGCGGGGTGGCGCCGAGTGCGTTGAGGCAATGGGCGTCGCGCAGCAGTTCGGGGTGATCAGGATCGGCGTCGACGGGTAGCAGGCGGGCGCCGACACGCGCGGGCAGGGTACTGAGCTCGATGCGCCAGGGCGTCACGCCACCCTGGTGACGGCCGAAACTCAGCTCGAAATCCAGCAGTTCGGGGTGGTCGCTGTCGACCAGTGCAGTCAGGGATTGCGCCTGGGGCAGTGGTCGGCGCCGTCCGGCGGCGAACAGGAAGCAGTCGCCGGCCAGCAGCAGACAGCCTTGTCGACCGTCGGCGCCGAGCAGCCAGGTGCCGCGGTTGCGCCCGAGGGAGTCGGGCAGGCGCTCCCAGACCTCGTGGTAGCTGCCGTCCAGGCCGTCTTCGAGCACCTTCTCGCTGTTCACGAAGTGCATGCGGCCGATGTCCTTGCCGCCATTGGGCGGCTGGAAGTCGATTGCGCGATGCCACTGGCAGATATCGCCGGTGATCTCGGTGAGGCCGGCGAATCCGGCCTGCGCGGCCAGTTCCTCGGGCGTTTCGGGTGCCGGCAGCGGAATGCGCAGGTCAGCGAACAGGCGCTCGGTCTGCAGCCAGTAGACGCGGGTGCTGGTGTCGTGGGTGCCTGCAGTGGTGGTCAGCAGGGTGCGTTGCCAGACGCCCAGGTAGGCGGGCGGCACCGCGGGGATGTTCAGGCCAGGCATGCGTTTTCCTCCCATTCGACGAGCACGGAGCGGCTGTCCAGCACGCGGCCGAACAGTCCGCCTTCCACCTCGACCATGGCCAGGGCGGCGGCGTGCAGTTCGGCGCTCGGCGAGCCGCAGGCATCGCTCACCAGAGTACAGGCGTAGCCCTGCTCCACTGCGGCGCGCAGGGTGGAAGACACGCACACTTCAGTGGTCACGCCACAGATCACCAGGTGGCCGATGCCGCGGCGGCGCAACAGCAGGTCCAGGTCGGTGTAGGCGAAGGCACTGTAGCCGGGCTTGTCGATCACCGGCTCGCCGGCCAGCGGGCGCAGCTCGTCGATCAGGTCGTGGCCATACTCGCCGCGTACCAGCAGGCGCCCCAGCGGGCCGTGTGCGCCGATGGGCGCGCCGGCCTGTTCGGCGCGGCGGCGCTTGCTCTCGTGCAGGTCGCTGAGGTCGGGGCGGTGCCCTTCGCGGGTATGCACCACCAGCATCCCCTGGGCGCGGGCGCTGTCGAGCAGGCGTGAGATGGCCGGGATCGGCGCGCGCAGGCGGTCGATCTCCAGCCCGGCCTGGTCGGCGTAGCCGCCGGGAGCGCAGAAGTCGCGCTGCATGTCGATGACGATCAGGGCGACGCTCACAGCCCGAACTCCTTGCGTACCGCGCCGGCGATGCCGTTTACGATGTCCTTCGCCATGCGCAGGCCCTTGTCGGCGCTGGAGCCGCGCGCCGACGACAGCACGCCCGAGGGCGGCACCCATTCGGTGCGGCTGGGGTACATGTCGTAGGGCGGGAAGTCGGCCGGGCCGTCGTCGGGGATCAGGTCCAGGCGTACCAGGCTGGGCAGGTAGTGCAGCATCAGCGAGGTTTCGATCACTGCCGCGTGCTCCAGGGCGAAGCCGGGGAAACCGTCGGGGAACACGTCGTTCAGCGTGGCTTCGCTGCAGAAGTCCCAGTGCTCCAGGCGCATCACTTCCAGCGGGCTGGAATGACCCAGCTCGCGCAGGGCGAGCTGGATGCCCTCGGTGACGAACCACTGGTTCTCGTAGTGCCCGTCCACCAGCACCAGGCGGGTGACGCCGTGGCGGGCGAACTCGCGCACGGCGTCGCGCACCAGGGCGATCAGGGTCTGCCCGTCGAGGCTGGTGGTGCCGCAGAAGTGCTGGCCGCCGCCGCACTTGGGCTGCGACTTGTAGCCGTAGGAGAGGGCGGGCGCGACCAGGCCGTCGACCTGGCGGGCAACGTCCTCGCACAGTGCGCTGGCCAGCAGCGCATCGGTGCCCAGCGGCAGGTGTGGGCCGTGCTGCTCGGTGGCGCCGCAGGGCAGGAAGACCACGGGAGATTGCTCGCGTACCCGGCGCGCGTATTCGACCCAGCTGAGCTGGTCCATGCGGACAGTCATGATTCGGCCTCGCAGAGAGTGGGGGAAAGGTCAGGAGAAGGGCGTGCGGCGATCAGCGCCGCCGCCAGAACCAGGGAGCCGCCGAGCCATTCGCGCACGCCCAGTTCGCGGTCGCCGAACCAGGCGGCGGTGAGTACTGCGACCAGCAGTTCGATCACCACCAGCACTGCGGCGCGACTCGCCTCGACGTGGCTGAAACCGTATTGCGCAGCGCCCATGGCGGCCAGCCAGAACAGCCCGAAGCCGGCCAGTTGCAGCCATTGGTGAGCGTCGACAGGAGGCAGGGGCGTGCCTTGCAGCAGGCAGAACAGGCCGCCCAGCGCGGCACTGCCGATGAAACCG
The DNA here is from genome assembly GCA_966191535.1 of uncultured Pseudomonas sp. Classification (GTDB taxonomy): domain Bacteria; phylum Pseudomonadota; class Gammaproteobacteria; order Pseudomonadales; family Pseudomonadaceae; genus Pseudomonas. The sequence continues at coordinate 14,523 of CBIGPF010000079.1, forward strand.
ACCACGGCCTTGCTCGCCAGCGGTACCTGCTCGGCAGCGCGGGTGGCGAGGTTGTTGAGGGCGAAGGCGAAGCCGGCGGAGAGCGCCAGCCAGTCGCTGGCGGTCAGCGGGCGGAAGGTGTCGTGGCTGATGCCCAGGGTCAGGGCAATGCCGAGCATGGCCAGCGCCAGGGCGCCGAGCCTCGAAGGGGTCAGGCGTTCGCCGAACAGCAACCGCCCTCCCAGCAGGCCCCAGACCGGCGCGAGATAGAACAGCAGCATGGCACGCACCACGTCGCCTTCCGACAACGCCGCCACCAGCCCGGCCGTCGCCCAGCCACCAAACAGGCCGATAGCCAGCAGGGCGCTGCGTTGCGACCACCACTGCCGGCGCTGGCTCAACACCAGCGGCACGGCCAGCGCGCAGAGCAGCCCGTAGGTACAGAGCACCAGCGGCATGCCGGCCAGACCCTGGCCGGCGAAGTGCGCCAGGGGCATCCAGCCCAGGCCCCAGATGGCAGCGCCCAGCAGCAGGACGATTTCCGCGCGCATCAGGCGCCCATCCAGGCGCCGCCATTGGCACCGAGCATCTGTCCGTGGAAGAAGCTCGCGCCGGGCGAGACGAGGAACAGCACCGCCGCGGCGATCTCCTCCGGCTGGCCGAGACGCCCGGCGGGGATCGCGGTTTCGCGGGCGATCATCGCCGCGCTCATGTGCTCCACCGAGACCATCGGTGTCTCTACCGGGCCCGGCGCAACGCCATTGACACGGATGTGCGGGGCGAACTCCCGCGCCAGCGCCTTGGTCAGGCCGATCACCCCGGCCTTGGCGGCGCAGTACGCGGCGTAGCGTTCGCGGCCGAGCTGGCCCAGCTCCGAGGCGATGTTGACGATGCTGCCGCTGCCGCGTGCCTGCATGTGCGTCAGGGCGTGGCGGCAGCAGCGGTACACGGCGTGCAGGTCGACACCGAGCAGGGTCGCCCAGTCGTCTTCGTTGGTCTCGAGGAAGGGCTTTTCCAGGATGATCCCGGCGTTGTTCACCAGGATGTCCAGTGCGCCTTCGGCGAGCACGCGCGCGAACATCTCGGCGACCTGTTCCGGCGCCGCGACATCGGCCTGCACGGCACAGGCGCGGCCACCCGAGGCGGCGATGCGCGCGACCAGCGCGGTGGCGGCTTCCGGCTGGTCGAGGTGGTTGATCCATACCTGGGCGCCGGCCTCGGCCAGCGCCAGGGCGATGGCCCGGCCAATGCCCTGGGTGGCGCCGGTGACCAGTGCGGTCTGTCCTGCGAGCGGTTTCATCAGTGCATCACCTCGCCGTGGCTGACCGACAGCGCCTGGCCGGTAATGGCCGTGGCCAGAGGGCTGCCGAGGAACAGGAAGGTGCCGGCGAGATCGGCCGGCGTGAGCAGCTCCGGCACTGCCTGGGCGGCGAGGATCTGTGCCAGTTCGTCGTCCGTGCTGCGGCCGTTGGCATCTGCCATCACCCGCAGCGAGCGCATCGCGGCGTCGGTGGCGATCCAGCCGGGGCACACGGCGTTGACACGAATGCGCCGCGCCCCAAGTTCCCACGCCAGCGAGCGGGTCAGGCCGATCACCGCGTGCTTGCTGGCGACATAGGCGGAGAAGCCCGGCACGCCCTTCAGGCCCCAGATCGAGGCCTGGTTGATCACACAACTGCCGGTGTGGAGGTGCGGCAGCAGGGCGCGGGTGAGGCGCAGCATCGAGGCGACGTTGTTGTCCAGCAGCGCCTGCCAGCGCTGGTCGGTCTCGGTGTTGCCGCCCTCCAGCGGCGTGGCGTACTCGACGCCGGCATTGTTGATCAGTACGTCGAGCGCAGCGCCCTGGCGGCTGTCGACAAAGGCGGCGATGGCGTCGCTGTCACCCAGGTCGAGGGTGGCTGTGCGCAGGTCGCACAGTGCGCTCAGCTCGTCCGCCACACCTTGTAGTGACTCGGCGTTACGGTCGATCAGCTCCAGCGTCGCGCCCTGTTCGGCGAATGCCCGCGCCAGGCCCTTGCCGATGCCGCTGGCGGCACCGGTGATGAGGACGCGCTTGTCCCGGTAGTCGATCATGCTCAGACCGCCGTCAGGAAGGAGACGCCCACGGCGCCGTAGAAGCCGTCAGCGCGATCCTTGCCCGCAGGCGCGACCTCGCCGTAGTGGTCGTCCACCACGCGACGCAGGCGGTGCTGGTGGAAGCCCTTGAACAGCAGGTGCATCGGCAGCACCTGGGCGTAGCCGTCGCCATACAGTTCGTGGTGCATCTTGCGCAAGCGGTACCAGGGCGCCACGGGCTTCTCGTGGTGGGCGTTGTGGTAGGCGAAGTTGAGCAGCAGCAGGTCGAGCACCGGCCAGCGCACCGAGACCACGTTGGAGAAGGTGTTCATCTGCTCGTAGGTACGGTCGCGCGACTTGTCGTCGGGGATCTTGCCGCCGTCCTCCAGTACCGCGAAGGCGTCGTAGGTGTGCTGGTAGGCATCGGTGAAGCGCAGCACGATGATCATCAGCGTCCAGGCGACGAAGTAGAGCAGCAGGGCCTTGAGCGAGACCGCGGCAACCAGCGCGAACAGCGCGCCGCGTACCAGCAGGGTCAGCGCCACGCGGCGGCGGTTGGCGCGGTGACGCGGGTTGTCGGTGATGAAGGGCAGGAGGATCACGTAGTAATGCATGATCAGCTCCACTGCCGGCACGTAGGCCCTTTCGGCGGCCAGCACCAGGCCGTGCACCCAGCGTGGGCTGCGGGCGAGGAAGGCCTTGGTGTCGAAGGTGATCACGTCGGCGCGGTCGACGTGGTGGCGCATGTGCTTGCGGCGCAGGTCCTGGAAGCCCGCGTAGCAGCTGCCGCAAAGCCAACTGCAGGCCTCGCCGGCCCAGGTGTTGTGTGCCGGCTTGGCGAAGATGGTGCCGTGGGCGAACTCATGGATCAGGTAGGCCGCGACGATCATCGCATGGCCCAGCAGCAGGGTGCCGATGGCATTGAGCAGCCAGCTGCCGGCGAACAGCAGGGCGAAGCCGGCGGCATAGCCACCGAAGGCATAGGCCAGGGCCAGGCTGTTGGGCAGTCGGCCATCGGCGTAGCGGTACAGGGACGCGGACATGAAGAACCTCCGTGGGCGCTCCCACCCTCCTGGCGGGAGCGGTGGGTGGGTGCCTTACTGGGCGAGGGCCTGGACGAACTGCGCGTCGAAGGTCTGGGCGAAGTCGGGGATCGCCGGGATCTGGCTGTTGTCCTTGAGCAGCTGGGCGATCACCGCGCCGCTGCCGAAGAAGGAGCTGGTGGCGTCGGACTTCTCGAAGTTCTTGTTCATCTCCGCCAGCGGGATGTTGTAGACGCCGGCCATCTGTTCCTTGGCCTCGGCGGCGCTGACGCCGAGCACCTTGCCGATGATCTCGGCGGACTCGTCCGGGTGTGCCTTCATGTAGGTCAGGCCGTCGACGTAGCCCTGGATCATCGCGGTGATCGCCTTCTGGCGCTTGCCGATGACCTCCTGGTTGAACACCAGTACGTCGGTGATCAGGCCCGGCGCGTCCTTGGACGAATAGACGACGTGGAACTTGTCGCCGGGCATGCCGAGGATCTGCGAGACGTTGGGCTCATAAGTCACGCCCACCGGCAGGCTGCCGGAGGCCATGGCGCCGGGAATGCCCTCGGGCGTCATGTTCACCGGGTTGATGTCCTTGTCGCTCAGGCCGTGGCTCTTCAGCGCGTAGGCGAGCAGGAAGTCGGACGGCGAGAGCGGATTGAAGCCGATCTTCTTGCCCTTGAAGTCGGTGACCGACGTGATCGACTTGTCGGCGACGATGGCGTCGCCGCCGTTGGAGAAGTCGATGGGCATGACAACGCGATAGGGCTGCCCCTTGGCGACACCGCCGACCACCTGGTCGTAGGTGAGCATGCCGCCATCGAGAGCGCCGCCGGTCATGGCGGTGGGGATCAGCGCCGGGTCGTTGAAGAACTGCAGTTCGACCTTCAGGCCGTGGGGCTTGTAGAGATCGAGCTTGTCGGCGACGTAGAAGGGCGCGTAGCCGGCCCAGACGACGGTGCCGATCTTGAGTTTCTCGGCGGCCTGGAGCGTCAGTGGCACGACCCCGGCGGCAGCAAGCAGACAGGCACCGAGCAGGGTCTTGCGCAGGGAACGCAGGGAAAGCGGCATGGTCATGGCATTGCTCCTAACGGTTGGAAATCGGCACGGGATGACATCACGTCTCCCGGGCTTTTCTCCCGCCGTGTAGCCCTGTCCCTAGGGCCGGAAAACTCTCGGACCAGACGCCCTTCTCGCGAAAGACCGGAACCCTAGTTCGCCTGTGGTGCAACTCCAGTGTGTGCCTTGCAGCGTTCGCCCACCCGGTGGCTACCTTGCCGTGGGTGATGCATCCCGTTGATCAGGACAGAGCAATTGAAATGCCAGCTTTTCTGAAACCGAAAAACCACCGGGGATTTCAATCGCTTAGCTGAAATCCCCGGTTCAGAGCAGGTGTCGGCCACGAGCGCGCCGGCACCAAGTCGATGCGCCTTGCCTTCTATTGAGGCATCAGGCGTGACGCACCACGGTGCGCCGCAGCGAGGCGGCTGCAGTCGCCACGAACAGCCCGGCGGCGAGTGCCAGTGCGACGGGGACGCCCTGCGGGCCGAGGTCCATCAGGCTGCCACTGAGCAGGGGGCCGAGCAGGCTGCCGACGCCCCAGAGCATGCCGGCGGCGGCGTTGGCGGTGACCAGGTCGCGGCCACGGAATCGCTGGCCGATCAATACCAGCGCCAGGGTGTAGACGCCACCGGCGACCGCGCCCAGCAGCATCAGCGCCGGCCACAGCAGCGACGGCTGGCTGATCAGCCAGGGCAGGCCGAGGCCGATCAGCATCGCGGCGACGCCGCAGGCGAGGTGCAGGGTGGGGCGGTCGAGGCGGTCGGACAGCCAACCCAGCGGCAACTGGCAGATCATGTCGCCCAGCAGGATCACTGTCGCCATGAACGCGGCGATGCCCACCGCATAGCCGTGGCTGGACGCGTAGACCGGGAAGAGCGAGAGCACCACGCTGTCGAAGAAGGAGAAGAACAGCACGCCCATGCACAGGGCCGGGGCGACCCGCAGGAAACCGGCCAGGGAGAAGCTGCGCGGCTCTTCCACGTGCTCGTGGATGCCTTCCTCGGGCATGGCGAAGGCCACGGTGGCCAGGGCAATGAGATGCCCGGCGCTGACCAGCAGCACTACCCACGGCGTCTGCGCGCCGAGCAGCGCGACCAGGGTTGGGCCGAGCAGCTGGAAGGCGGTGAAGCTGGTGGCATAGAGGGCCACGATGGTGCCGCGATTCTTCTCGCCGCACAGCTCGTTGACCCAGGCTTCGCCGAGGATGATCGCGATACCCATGCCGACGCCCAGCGCCAGCCGCGCGGCGGCCAGCAGCCAGAGGGAATGGCTGCTGAACTCGATGGCCGCGGTGCTGGCAGTGCACAGCACGAAGCACAGCAGGTACAGGCGGCGCCGGCTCATCAATTGGCAGGCGCGGTCCACCAGGGTTGCGGCGAGGATCATGCCCGCCGCCGGCACCGCCGAGAGGATGCCGATCTGCAGCGCGCTGGCACCATTCTCCAGCAGGCGCAGCGCCACCAGTGGCAGCGTCGCGCCCAGGCTCAGGCCGACGATGGAGACGGCGAACAGCAGTACCGCCAGCAAGGGTTTGTTCAGCGAAGACGGCTGAAGGGAGGTCGGGGTGTTCATGGAAACCTTCTCTTGCCCGGGCGCTCCAGCGGCGGGCGTGCAAATGCATACGAGCCCGCCGGCGGTTACCGGTGGGCGGAATCGGAATGCGGAAATGCCGGCGCGAGCGCGCGGCGTCCGGCTCAGCAGCCGGCGGGCGGGGAGAAGGTGAAAGCGAACAGCACGCTGCGGCGACGGCGCAGCACCGTATCAATCTTGCGTACGCGCGGGGGCTCTCGCAGCAGGGCGAGGCTCGGGTCGGCGAAGCGGTAGAACGGGGTCATGGTGCAGGTATTACGGGGGATGTCGGAAACCGCGCACTCTAGTGAGTGCGCGGCGGGGCGTCAATCTCGGCCAGCCGCACGGTATCGCGCCGTGCGTCGGCACCGTAAGCCCTGCTTACGGATCGCGAGCACGGCTCGCTCCTACAGCGGCCAGCGCTGTTTCGCGATAAGAAGGTCGCGGATGATCCCCTTGCAGGAGCGGGCCATGCCCGCGATCCGCGGATGGAGTCCGCGCGCCCCGTCGTGAGTCGCCCCCTAAGCCCTGCTTACGGATCGCGAGCACGGCTCGCTCCTACAGCGGCCAGCGCCGTTTCGGGATAAGAAGGTCGCGGATGATTCCCTTGTAGGAGCGGGCCATGCCCGCGATCCGCCGGCAAGGCCGGCGCCAATCGGGTTCGTTGAAATTACCGGCCGAATGCCGGTGCCCCCGCCGGCACTTCCTGCGGCCGGCTCAGCACATCCCGTCCGGGCAGGAACCGCCCGAAACCCCGCTCCTTGCCCAGTGCCTCCGGGAAGCCGCTCTCGCGCCGATACGCCACGCGGCCGTTGATCAGCGTCGCCTCCACCGCAGCGTCGTTGCGTTTTACCAGGCGCGTCAGGCCGATGACCTCCATGGGCGCTTCGCAGACCTCGTCCAGCTCGTCGGTCAGGCCGGCCGGATTGACGACCACCAGGTCGGCGCGGTCGCCCACGCGGATGTAGCCGGCGTCGATTCCGGCGAAGTCCGCCAGCTCGCCGGTCAGCCGGTGAATGGCACGGCCGGTGTCCATGAAGCTCTGCCCGGCCAGTTCGGCATCGCGCACGTACTTGAGCATGCGCAGCGGGAAGTTGTACTGCGCGTGGGACGCCAGGTGCGCGCCGGAGTCGGCGAAGCCTGGCTGGGTCCAGGGACTGGCCAGCAGCTTGCCCATGATCTCCGGGCGGTGGTTGCCGTAGCAGGTGGTCCACTTGAGGTCATTGCGGTACTTCCCGGCCAGCTCGAAGAAGGCGTCCACCGGATCCAGCCCGCGCTCGCGGCCGATGTCCTCGAAGTTGCGCCCGACCAGCGCTGCGTCCGGACATTCGCGAACCCAGCAGTCGGACAGGTTGCGATGCCACAGGCCGAGGCTGAGGGTGGCCTTGATGTCCTTCTTGAAGCGCTCGCGGAAGGCTGGGTCCTGGATGCGGGTGTAGAGCTCCTCCGGGTCCTTGATGTCGCGCAGCACTTCGCCGGCACCGAACTCCTCGAAGCCGTTCATGTTCAGCCCTTCGATGCGTACCACGAAGGGGGCGGGCAGGGTCTGCCAGCGGTAGCGGCCGCGCAGCAGGCGGTTGGCGACCCAGCCGGAGGCACGGGTGATGCGGTGCATGAAGGGTTGGGACTTGAGATCCAGCGCGGTGAGCATCGAGCACTTGAGCGGACGGCGGAACCAGCCATGGGCCTGGTAGAGGAAGGCGAACACGTTGATCTTGGTGACCGCGTTCGGCGCGCCCTGCATCAGCGCGTTGCGCCGGCGCAGCACGGCGAACAGGCGGGAGAACTCCTTCCAGCTGGCGAAGGTGGAGGGCAGCGGGCTGGACCAGGCGCGGTCGCCGTCCATCTTGTCCAGCCGCGTGGTCATCACCGAGAGCCCGAAGCAGCCGGCGTCCAGCGCCTGCTCCAGCAGCTCCTCCATGCGTTGCAGCTCGGCTTCGGTGGGCTTGGCGCCGCTGATGGCGCGCTCCAGTCCCATCACCGTGACGCGCAGCTCGGAGTGACCGAGGAAGGAGCAGAGGTTCGGTCCCAGCGGCTGCTGGTCGTAGAAGGCGCGGTAGCCCTTGGCGTCCTTCCAGGTGCGCTTGTCGCGCAGGATCGGCAGCACCTGCTCGCGCGGTACCGCTTCGACGCGGGTGAACAGGTCGGAGCAGTCCTCGGCCTCGCCCAGCACCATGCTGATGGAGCAGGAGCCGACCGACACGGTGGTCACGCCATGGCGCACCGACTCTTTCAGTGCCGGCGCGGCAATGGCCTCGGCGTCGTAGTGCGAGTGGATTTCCAGGAAGCCGGGGGTGACCCACTGGCCGGCCGCGTCGATGATCTGTTCGCAGCCGCTTTCCTCCAGCGGGTTGACGCTCAGGGTGTCGATGCGACCGTCCCTGATGCCGACGTGGCGCAGGCTGCCGGGGGCATCGCTGCCGTCGAAGTACAGGCCGTTCTTGATGATGATGTCGTAGCTCACAGGAGGCTCCAGGGCGACAGCAGCAGGACGCCGCTGACCAGCAGCAGGCAGTGGATGGCAAGGCGGAAATGCTGTTCCTCGAAGCGGTGGTGCAGGCGTTCGCCCAGCCATACGCCGAGCAGCAGCAGGGGCGCGTAGGCGAGCACCTGGGGCAGCGCCGGGCGCAGGCGGCCGTCGAGGAGGAAGGCGATGGTCAGCAGCCCGTTGAGGGTGAACCAGACGCAAACGAGGGTGGCGCGCAGGCGGGTCTTGTCCAGCGGACGGGTGGCCAGTGCGTAGACCAGCAACGGCCCGCCGGAGGCGAACAGGCCGTGGCACACCCCTGCGGCGCCGGTGGCCAGGCGCACCACCCAGTTCGGCGTTCTGCCGCGCTCCGGGGCGCTGGCGCGCAGGCGCCACAGTTCGCGCCCGGCGAACCAGAGGATCAGCACACCGAGGCCGCGCTTGAGCGGCTGCGGGTCGAGGTGCGGCAGCAGCAGGTAGCCGATCAGCATCCCGACCAGCATGCCTGGCAGCACGGTGCGCAGCAGCAGGCGCGTGTCGATCAGGCGGTGATGACGCCAGCACAGGTAGCCGGTCATGCCGATGTTCAGCGGCACCAGGATCGGCAGCAGTGTCTCGATGGGCATCAGCAGCGCGCCGAGGGACAGGGCGATGACCACGCTGCCGAAGCCGGTGATGGCTTCCAGCGTGTAGGCCAGCAGGATGAAGCCGCCGAGGGCGATGGCGGGCGCGTTCATGGCACGCTCACCGCAGCTGCGCGGGGTTCGCGGCGCGCCCAGAGTTGCGCCAGGACCAGGCCGGAGAACAGTTGCCAGCAGCCCCAGAACGCCGCGATCAGCAGCATGCCGCCGGCCTGCGGGAAGAAGGTGAGGATCAGCGCCATGCCCAGCGCCGAGTTGTGGATGCCGCTTTCCAGGGTCACGGCGCGCACGTCGGCGTCCGGCAGCTTCCACAGTCGCGCGCAGGTGTAGCCCAGCAACAGCGCCGTGCCGTTGAGCAGCAGCACCAGCCAGAAGAACAGGTGGAAGTAGGCCATGAACTGCTGGAAGTTCTTGGCGAAGGCCATGCCGACGAAGCCGAGCATCACCAGCAGCGACAGCTGCCGCAGCGGTTTCTCCAGGCGCTGCGCGAGTTGCGGCTTGTGCCGGCCCAGCGCCATGCCGAGCAGCATCGGCAGGATCAGCACCAACACCACCACGCCCACCAGTTCCAGCGGGTCGATGTGGATCTGTGTGAGGCGGTCGCGGGTCGCCGGGTTCAGGCCCGCGTAGAGGGCGAAGTTCAGCGGCGTGAAGAGACCCGCACTCAGCCCGGAGACGGCGGTGACGCTGGCAGAGACCGCCACGTTGCCGCGTGCCATCCAGGTCATGATGTTGGAGAACGTGCCACTGGGGCAGGTCGCCACCAGGATCATCCCCAGCGCCAGTTCCGGGTCGATCGGCAGGGCGATGGTCAGCAGGCAGGTGGCAGCGGGCAGCAGCAGGAACTGCACCAGCATGCCGATCACCGGTGCCTTGGGCTGGCGCAGGATGCGGGTGAAGTCGTCGCGGCGCAGTTCCAGCGAAACGCCGAACATCATCAGGGCGATGATGGCGTTCAGCGCGATCATCGAACCGCCGGAGAATTCGAGATGGACTTCAGGCATCGTCGTTCTCCCGCAGCGGGATGGCGGGAAATGGCGAACGAACTGCGGCCGGCGGCACGGGCGCGGCTCCGGTTGGATTGGGCATGCAAGGCGACTCTTGTTTGTATTTATCGTTGTAATTGGCAAGCATAGGGGAGCGTTACCGCCCGGTAACGGCTCAATCGGGACCTTTGCCGGTTAATTCGGGACCATGCCGCACACCATTACCGTTCATTACGCCCAGGGCATCCTGCAGGCCGCCCAACGCCTGGGCCTGCCCGTACCCGCCGATCTGCAGGCGGACAGCCTGGCGCCGCGCATTCCCTTGCAGCGCCAGGACGCCTTCTGGGAAACCATCTGTGCCGCCTCGGGCGATCCGCTGCTGGGCCTGCGCCTGGGCAGCGCCCTGCAGGTCGGGCATCTGGATATGGTCGGCGCGTTGTTGATGAGCTGCGAGCATTACGGCGAGGCGCTGGAGGCCTTGCTGGAGTACTACCCGATCATCGCCGAGGGCAGTGAGTTCACCCGCGAGCAGGATGCGAGTCAGGTTCGCCTGGTCTATCGGCCGAGCTACGTCGTGCGCCGCGAGGAGCGAGTGGAGGCCGCGCTGGCCAGCCTGGTGCACCTGACCCGCTGGATCACCGGCGACCGCGTCAAGCCACAACGCCTGGCGCTGAGCCATGCCGCGCGGGGCGAGCCTTATCGTTACGGGGAATTACTGGGGTGCCTGGTGGATTTTGCCTGTGCCGAGAATGCGCTGAGCTTCGCTGTGGCCGATCTCGATGTGCCGCTGATCCAGGCCAACGCCCCGATGCGCGAGCACCTGCGCGCGCTGGCCGATGCGCAGCTCGACCGCCTGGGCGCGCAGAGCCTCGCCGCGCGCGTGCAGCAACTGCTCCGGCAGAACCCGCGCTGGGGCAAGGAGAAGGTGGCCGAGCAGCTGGAACTCAGCGGCCGGCACCTCAACCGCAAGCTGGCCGACGAAGGCAGCAGCTTCAAGCTGCTGCGCGAGCAGGTGTTGCACGGCATGGCCGAGCAGTTGCTGCGTGAGTCGTCGCGGCTGGGTGAGGTCGCTGAGCGCCTGGGCTTCTCCGACGAGAGCGCCTTCGCCAAGGCTTTCCGCCGCTGGAGCGGGATGACGCCCGGGCAATTCCGTCAGGGCAACTGAGCCCGTTCACTGGCGCGAGAACTTCACCATGGCCAGCGCGTGAGCGGTAGGCAGGTCGATGCGCTGGGGAATGCCCCGCTGCTGTTCGATGATGCCGGTGCCGGGCAATTTCGAGACGAAGAACTGATCGACGCCGAAGAACAGCAGGATGAGGGCGATGGCGCCGATCCAGCAGAGCACGTCGTAGTCCAGGGGGCTGCCAC
>CBIGPF010000080.1:0-25523 GCA_966191535.1 uncultured Pseudomonas sp.
CTCTCTTTCATTTGGGTGGTGGTGGGTTTGGGTGGGGGGGGGGGGGGTGGGGTTCTCTGCTCTTTGTTTGTTGCGATTTCCCAACCACACCCGGCCGGCGGGGTGCCTTCGGCGTTGGCGACCACGGCGTCGATCTGGATCAGCGCGCCCTTGGGCAATGCGCCTACGGCTACTGTCCGGCGAGCGGGAACGCCGCCGGGGAAGTAGCTGGCGTACACCCCATCGACGGCGGTGATGTCGTCGATGTTCTTCAGGTAGAGATTGACCTTCACCACATCGGCCAGGGCGTGGTCGATGCTTTCGACGATGGCCTTGAGGTGCTTGAAGCACTGGCCGGCCTGCTCCTTGATGCCGCCTGCCACCAGTTCACCGGTCTTCACATCCAGCGGCAGCTGGGCGGAGATGTGGTTGTAGTGGGAGAAGGCCACGGTCTGGGTGGAGAAGGGGCATTTGGGCGCGGCGTCAGTGTTGTGGGCCTTGATGACGATGCCGTGGCGGTCTTCGACGGCCTGCGGGGGCGTGCCGTCGCCGTGGGAGACCACGGCCTCGACCTGCACCAGGGCATCCATCGGCAGGGCTTGCGCCTGCACGACGGTACGTGCCGGCATGTAGCCAACTGTGCGGGCGATGGCCGAATCGGGGAAGAAGGTGGTGTAGACCTTGTTCACGGCCTGCATGTCGGCGAGGTTCTTGACGAAGACGGTGATGCGCACGATGTCATCGAAGGGTACGTCGATGCTTTCGAGGATGGTCTTGATGTTGCGCAGGCACTGCCGGGTCTGTTCCTCGACGCCGCCGGCCACCAGTTTCCCGGTGCGTGGGTCGATGGGCAGCTGGGCGCTGAGGTTGTTGTAGTGGGAGAAGGCAACGGTCTGGGTGGACAGCGGGCTCAGCGGCGCGCTCTCGGTGTTGCGTTCGACCTTGATCAGGTCGCCGGCCTGCGGGGCGTTGGGGATGGTGCCTTCGCCGCAGGTGATCAGCGCTTCGACCTGAACCTGGGCGCCCAGCGGCAGGGCGGCCACGCCGACAGTGGTGAGCGTCGGCAGGTAGTTGGGGAAGAAGGCCGCGTGCACGTTGGCGACGGCTTCGGCGTCGGCGATGTTGGTCAGGAAGATGGAGATGCGGACGGTGTCGTTCAGGTTGTGGCCGATGCTTTCGATGACGGTCTTTAGGTTCCTGTAGCACTGCTCGGCCTGTTCCTTGGCTCCACCGGCTACCAGCTTGCCGCTGCTTGGGTCGACCGGCAACTGCGCGGCAAGGTTGTTGTAATGGGAGAAGGCGACGGTTTGGGCGTAGGGGCCGAGGTTTTGCGGGGCCTTGTCGGTGTTACGTGCCAGAACTGCGTTGTAGCCACTCATGTTGGTGCTCCCTTGTTCGCTGGGAATCCGTGGATTGGGTGGCAAACGCTTCGTCCATTGCGATATCGGTCGTTGCCACTATCGGTTCAGACGACGGATATCAAGCTCGTCGAGAGGCGCGCAGACTATCGAGTCTTCCGGGGTGACCCCTTTGACTTAAGGCAAGCGTAGTGGGGTCTTCTTACCGGGTTGTTTCAATTGGCGATGGGAGGGTGTCGGGATATTGCGAAAGGGATTTCTGAATGTGGGGTTGGTGCTTCTCATGGAAGCACGGCGCAGGGGGTTTCCCTCTCCCCAACCCTCTCCCTGAAGGGAGAGGGGGCCGTTCGGCGTGGAGTGGCACGGCGGATTCGGCCGGAAGGAAGCTGGCGCTAGAAGATGTAGTCAGTAGTCAGGAAGCTCGAATCGCGGTCGCGGATGATCTGGCTGATCAGCGCCTTGTTGGCGTCGGTGAAGCGCGTGGCCACCAGCGTACGGATGGAAAAGGTGCGAAGGGCGTCGTGGACGGAGAGGGTGCCTTCGGCGGAGTTCTTGCGGCCGTTGAAGGGGTAGCTGTCCGGGCCGCGCTGGCACTGGGCGTTGATGTTGATGCGGCCGACCTGGTTGACGAAGGCGTCCACCAGCGGGCCGATCTGCTCGGGGTCGTCGCCGAACAGGCTGAGTTGCTGGCCGTAGTCGGACTGCAGGACGTAGTCGATCACCTCGTCCAGCTCGCGATAGGGCACCACGGGCACCAGCGGGCCAAACTGTTCCTCGTTGTACAGGCGCATGTCGGCGCGGACCGGGCTGAGCAGTGCGGGGTAGAAGAAGCTTTCGCGGTTCTCGCCACCGCCAGGGTTGATGACCTTGGCGCCCTTGGCCAGCGCGTCCTGCAGCAGGCCGTTGAGGTAGTCGACCTTGCCCGGCTCGGGCAGCGGTGTCAGCGCCACGCCTGATTCCCAGGGCATGCCGGGTTTGAGTTCGGCGAGCTTGGCGCTGAACTTGTCGAGGAAGCTGTCCAGCACGTCCTCGTGGACGAAGAGGATCTTCAGCGCGGTGCAGCGCTGGCCGTTGAAGGAGAGGGCGCCGGTGATGGCTTCGCTGACGGCGTTGTCGAGGTCGACGCTGGGCAGGACGATGCCGGGGTTCTTCGCGTCCAGGCCCAATGCGGCGCGCAGGCGGTGCGGGCGTGGGTGGAGCTTCTTCAGGTCGGCGGCGCCGGAGTGGGTGCCGATAAAGGCGAAGACGTCGATCTTGCCGCTGGCCATGAGCGCGCTGACGGTCTCTCGCCCGCGCCCGTAGATGATGTTGATGACACCCGGCGGGAAGCTGTCGCGGAAGGCTTCGAGCAGCGGGCGGATCAGCAGCACGCCGAACTTGGCGGGCTTGAAGACCACGGTGTTGCCCATGATCAGCGCCGGGATCAGGGTGGTGAAGGTCTCGTTCAGCGGGTAGTTGTACGGGCCCATGCACAGCGCGACGCCCAGCGGCACGCGGCGGATCTGCCCGAGGGTGCCCTGTTCCAGTTCGAAGCGGCTGGAGCGGCGGTCCAGTTCCTTGAGCGCCTGGATGGTGTCGACGATGTAGTCGCAGGTGCGGTCGAACTCCTTCTCCGAGTCCTTGAGGTTCTTGCCGATCTCCCACATCAGCAGCTTGACCACGGCCGTGCGCTGTTCGCGCATGCGGGCGAGGAAGCGCTCGACGTGGGCGATGCGCTCGGCCACGCGCAGGTTGGGCCAGGCGCCCTGGCCGTTGTCGTAGGCGGCCACGGCGGCGTCCAGCGCGGCGAGGGCGGCATTGGCGTCCAGCAGCGGTGTGCTGCCGAGGATCACCTGTTCGTCGCCCTGCGCGGTGGCGAGGAAGATCGGGCTGCGCACCGGCGCAAGCGGCCCGTCCCAGCGGCGCAGCTCGCCATTGACCAGGTACTCGCGCTGCTCGACCGGCGCGTCGGGGCGCCAGGCATCGGGGATATCGGTGAGGCGGGGGAACAGATGGTCGAGCTTGTTGTTGTCGGGCATGACTCATCCCTCGGGGGAAGGTGGGCGACTGGTCTGTTTTAGATCGTAGCTGTCTTCAGATTAATCGATTCAGCCAATGGTGCGATGACTGGTGTAGGAGCGCCCATGGGGCGCTCCCACAGGGAGCGGAACAGTCAGACGAACATCGACAGCAGCAGGATGAACAGCAGGCCGACCACCGAGAGGATGGTTTCCATCGCCGTCCAGGTCTTGAAGGTCTCCATCACGCTCATGTTGAAGTACTGCTTCACCAGCCAGAAGCCGGCGTCGTTGACGTGGGAAAGGATCAGCGAGCCCGCGCCGGTGGCGAGCACCAGCAGTTCCCGGTTGACGCCGGGGATCAGGTCGATGACCGGCACCACGATGCCCGCGCCGGTGATGGTGGCGACGGTTGCAGAGCCGGTGGCGATGCGGATCACTGCGGCCACCAGCCAGGCCAGGAGGATCGGCGAGATCTGCGCCTGCACCGCCATGTGGCCGATCACGTCGCCCACGCCGCTGGCTACCAGCATCTGCTTGAAGCCGCCACCGGCGCCGATGATCATCACGATGGCGGCTGTCGGCGCGAGGCTCTGGTCGAGCAGCTTGAGAATCTTCTTCGAATCGAAGCCGCGGGCGTGGCCGAAGGTGTAGAGCGCCAGCAGCAGGGCCAGGAGCAGGGCGGTGATGGGGTGGCCGATCATGTCCAGCCAGGCGCGGATCACGTGGCCGTCGGCGAGCATGACGTCGGCGAAGGTCTTGAGCAGCATCAGGAACACCGGCAGCAGCACGGTCACCAGGGTGACGCCGAAGCTGGGCAGGTTGCTGGTGTCCGGCTCGTGGGCGATCTGCGCCACCAGCTCTTCATTGGGCTGGCCGGGGATGTACTTCGCGATGAACTTGCCGAAGATCGGGCCGGCGATGGCGGCGGTGGGCAGGGCGACCAGCAGGCCGTAGAAGATGGTCTTGCCGATGTCCGCACCGAACACGCCGATGGCCAGCAGCGGGCCCGGGTGCGGCGGCACCAGGCCGTGCACGGCGGAGAGACCGGCGAGCAGCGGGATGCCGATCTTGATCAGCGATACACCGCTGCGCCGGGCGACGATGAACACCAGCGGCACCAGCAGGATGAAGCCGATCTCGAAGAACAGCGGGATGCCGACCAGGAAGGCGGCGAGCATCATGGCCCAGTGCACGCGCTCCTTGCCGAAGGCGCGGATCAGGGTACGGGCGATCTGATCGGCGCCGCCGGACTCGGCCATCATCTTGCCGAGCATGGTGCCCAGCGCAAGGATGATGCCGACGAAACCGAGCACGCCGCCGAAGCCGTCCTGGAAGGATTTGACGATGGTCGCCACGGGCATGCCGGAGGTGAGGCCGAGGAAGCCGGCGGCGATGATCAGGGCTACGAAGGGGTGAATCTTGAAGCGGGTGATCAGCAGGATCAGGCCGATGATGGTGACCACCGCGTCCAGCAGCAGATAGGTGTCGTGGGACATGCCGAGCATGGGTCTCTCCTGTTGTTGTCGTTGTGCCGGAGCGGCTCTTCTTTCTTGGATTTATCGAGATAGCGCTATCTTTCGAGGGCAGGCGCTATTGCGTCAGTCGTTGGCGTGCTGTCGCCACCACAGGTGTGCGGCTTCCGCCAGTTCGTCGAGCGGGCGGGTGGCGTCGAGGCTCAGGGTCAGCGGTTCGCTGGTCGGTACTTCGAGGGCGGCGAACTGGCTGTCGATCAGGCTCGCCGGCATGAAGTGGCCGGGGCGGGTGGCGACGCGCTGGGCGGCGGTTTCCGGGGTGAGTTCCAGGAACACCACGCCCAGGCCGGGCACGGCGCGACGCAGGCGTTCGCGATAGATGAGCTTGAGCGCGGAGCAGGTCAGCACGGGGCGCTGGCCGGCGGCGATGGCCTTCTGCAGTTCGACGGCCAGGGTGTCGAGCCAGCCGGCGCGGTCCTCGTCGGTCAGCGGGATGCCGGCGCTCATCTTCTGGATGTTGGCTTCGGGGTGGAAGGAGTCGCCTTCGATGACGAACGCGCCGCTGCGCAAGCACAGGGCCTCGCTGACGCTGGACTTGCCGCATCCGGCGACACCCATGATGAGCACGGCATCGATGGAAGGGAGCATGCAGGGCCTCGGTGTTGAGACAGCGCTATCTTTGGTGGGCGTAACGAAAAGCATCGGCTGCCTCCGTATTCTTGTCATTCTAGTCGGTGTGTCTCGCGCTCTCGACGGATGCTGCACTGGCAAGCAAGCGTCAACGGGCGGGGGCCGGTGGGAGCCGGCCTCAGGCAATTGCCCTGGCTGCGAGACAGCGCTACCTTAGTGCCTCGATTTTTGTTTGGCAAGCCGCCCGATGACCGCCCAGAAGAACGATAAGAAAAACGACAGAAGCTCTCGCACCACCGGCAAACCGACCCTCAACGACGTGGCACGCAGTGCCGGCGTCAGCCCCATCACCGCCTCGCGCGCCCTGCGTGGCGTGAGCACAGTGGCCGAGGAACTGGTGGAAAAGGTACGCCGGGCCGCCGCCGACCTGGGCTACGTGGCCAACCCCGCCGCCCGTGCGCTGGCTTCCAAACAGAGTCACAACATCGTGGTGCTGGTGCCGTCGCTGGCGAACCAGTTGTTCATCGAAACCCTCGAAGCCATTCACGCCGTGATGCACCCGCGCGGCCTCGAAGTGCTGATCGGCAACTACCACTACTCCCGCGACGAAGAAGAAAACCTGCTGCGCAACTACCTCGCGTACCAGCCGCGCGGCTTGCTGCTGACCGGCTTCGACCGCACCGAGAGCGCCCGGCGGATGATCGAGGCCAGCGGTGTGCCGGCGGTCTACATGATGGACCTGGATCCCGGCGCGGGTCTGCATTGCGTGGGCTTCTCGCAGATCCGCGCGGGGGAGGCCGCGGCCAAACACCTGCTCAAGAGCGGGCGCAAGCGCCTGGCCTACATCGGCGCGCAACTGGATCAGCGCACCTTGCTGCGTGGCGAGGGCTACCGCCGTGCGTTGCAGCAGGCTGGCTGCTATGACCCGGCACTGGAAATCCTGACGCCGCGTCCGTCCTCTGTCGGCCTGGGTGGCGAACTGTTCCGCCAGTTGCTGGCCAGCCATCCGCAGGTGGAAGGCATCTTCTTCGGCAACGACGACCTGGCCCATGGCGCCCTGCTGGAAGCCATGCGCCACGGCATCCGCATCCCCGAACAGGTCGCGGTGCTGGGCTTCAATGACCTGCCCAGCTCGGAATTCATGGTCCCGCGTCTCTCCAGCATCCGCACCCCCCGCAAAGCCATCGGCACCCACGCGGCCGAGCGCCTGCTGGACCTGATCAACGACAAGCCGGTGAATGCGCCGGTGATGGACCTGGGGTTCGAGTTGATGGTTCGCGAAAGCAGCTGACACCCGCCGCAAGGATCGTAGGGCGTATAACGCGCCAGCGTTATCCGCCGTCGCAGGTCAGCGGCGGATAGCCTGTTCCAGGTTATGCGCCTTACGGGGCAGGGTCCCGGCGTTCCATTGTAGGAGCGGGCCATGCCCGCGATCGCGCGCATGGCGCGCTCCTACAAGTTGCACCGAGTCGCCGGGGCCCCGTTGTAGGATGGGTATCGCTGCGCTCCACCCATCCTACGAAAGCGATCCCTGCAACCCTTTGCGCATAAAAAAGCCCGCTGGAGCAGCGGGCGTAGTGCGGAGGCAAAGCTGTTTTCCGGCGAGCAAGCCGCCGGAGCAATCACTCAGTACGCATCGCTCATCCCATCGGTGATGGTGATGCCCTGCTTGCGCATGTCCTTGATCAACCCGGCACGGGTGCCCGGCAGGTTCATCAGGGCCTGGTAGCGCGTGGCTTTGACTTCCTCGGCGGTGTACGGCTTGAACTCGGCGGGCATGCTGTCGCCAGCCATGCCGTCCTTGCGCAGCAGCCAGTTGAGCAGGTCGGCCAGTTGCGCGTCGTTCAGGGCGGATTGGGACATGCCCGGTACGCGCACGAGGAACTGACGGCCACCGTCCACCTTCAGGAAGTTGCCGACGAAGCCGTGCAGGCGCGGCGTGTCGTTGGCCTTGCTGCCGCTGCCTTCGGTGAGATGGCAGCCGGCGCATTGCAGCTGGTAGTTGGTGGCCGGGCTGTAGCTCTGCTGGGAGATCGGCTTCTGCACGAACTCGTTGCCGGGTGCCGGCCGTTGGTGCGGATCAGGGATCGCACGGGCCTCGGCCAACGGAGCGACCAGGCTGCAGAGCAGGGCGCCGACAACGAGACTGCGCATGGGCTTTTCTCCCGACTTCAGACCGCGACGCCGCGGATGATGGTGACGGTGCAGTTGTAGATGCGCGATTCCGCGCCCAGGCACCAGTTGACGTCGTTGTTGTTGAACGGACGGTACAGCGGTTCCTCGCTCTCGTTGCGGGTACAGGCGCACTGGGAGCAGCTGTGCTTACCGCAGCAGTCGTTGTAGGAAATGATGTAGTCCTTGCCGTCTGCCGGGTTGCGGCAGGTGCCGATCCAGGTCACTTGCGAGGCATCGGTGCCGGGCGGGCAGGAGGTGGTGGTGCCGCCGCAGCAGGTGCAGAGGAAGCCGTCGATGGAGCAGTAGCGCCAGTAGTCGCAGCTGTTCGGATCACCCGGATCGCCGGCCTTCGGTGCCTCGGCGGCCAGGGCCTTGGAGGTGCGGTCGATCGGCAGGATGATCGGCAGGGCGGCGCCGGCCACCAGCAGCGAACCGAAGCGGCCCAGCAGCTTGCGCCGCGAGGTGACGTTGGCCACCTGGCGGGAGGAGCGCTCGAACAGGTTGTCGAGGAATTTCATTCTTGTTCTCTCCGTGATCAGTGGCTGTGGCCGTGGCTGGCGTCGTGGGTGTGCACGTGGCCGGTGCCATTCATGTACTGCTGCAGGGTGGCGCTGCCCAGGTGCTCGACCTCGAACAGACTGTCCAGGTGCTCACGGGAGTTCACCAGGCCCTTGGCGCGCAGGATGCCCTTGCTGTCGATCAGCGCGGCGTAGGGCAGCTTGCCGATCTGGTAGGTCATGCCGACTTCCGGGCCGACCACGTAGGCGGATTTCTCCAGGCCGTGCTCGGCGATCAGCGCCTGCTGGGCGGCCATGTCGCCGTCGCTGACGTAGATCACTTCCAGTTCGCCGGCCTTGTCCTTGGCGATGGATTTGATCGCCGGCAGCAGCGATTTGCAGATCGGGCAGGTCGGCGAGAGGAAGAACAGCAGCTGGCCGCGCTCGCCTTCATAGCCGAAGTTGACCGGCCGACCGTGACGGTCGGCGGCGGTGACTTTCGGAGCGGGTTCGTTGACTGCCACGCCCTTGTCGACCATCAGCGCGCCAGCAGGAGCGATGCGGCCATGGAGGACGCCGATCTGGCGCACCAGCGCCATGACGGTGAAGGCGAGGGCGATGAGCAGCACCCAGAGAAGAATGTTGGAAACGATCAGACCTTCCATTTGTTCACCTTCCGATGAGTTTGAGCAGGCGAGGATGATTGGCCAGCAGGCCATCGGCCGCGGCATACAGGAGCAGGGCGACAGCGCTGGCGGCGAGGATCACGAAGGCGTCGAACACGCCCATCTCGCGGGCCTGCGGAGCGCAGGAGGCGATCAGGGCGAGCGCGGCGATGATCGCGTTGCGCAGCAGCAATACCGGGCGCAGCGGTTGCATCTGGCCGGGGCCGGAGCAGCCGCAGTCGATGTCGCGGCGCCCGCGCCAGAGGTTGATGCCGATGGCGCCGGCATAGAACAGGATCAGCGCCGTGGCGGCCAGGGCTGCGACGTGGCGGCTCGCCGGCACCAGCAGGGCGAAGGCGACGACGCCTTCGACCACCGGCAGCACGCGGGCCACCGGGCCGACCAGTGAGGCTGGCAGCAGGCCGTAGTCTTCGACCTGGCGGGCGAAGCGCATCGGCGCGCGCAGCTTGTGGCTGGCGGCGCTGGCGAGCAGCACCGCAACGGCCACCGCACTGGCGATGATCAGGATCGGATCGGAAAACATTTCCGTACCTCTCGAGGATGACTTTCTGGGAAAGGCTTAGTGGCTCAGGACCAGGATCGGCGTCTTGGCGATCTTGTCCATGGCACCGTTGTACTTGCCGGTCTTCAGGTCGAAGATCTGCAGTCCGCCTTCGACGTCGGTGCCCAGCAGCAGCGGCTTGTCGTCGGTGGTAGCGTGCAGGCTCCATACCGGCTTGGGCGCTTCCAGGGTGCCGATCTTCTTCTGGGTCTTCAGGTCGTAGATCCAGATGAACGGGCTCGGGTCTTCCCATTTGCCGGCGCTGTGCTCTTCATGCATCAGCACGTACATGCGGTTCAGCTTGGGCGCCACGGCCATCAGCTGCCAGCCGCCGGTGCCCCAGCCTTTCTTGCGCTCTTCGTCGGTGGTCAGCGACCAGCTCGGCAGCATCTTCGGCTTGTCGCCGGAGACGTCCACCGGCTTGACCATGCCGTCGGTGGTCACGAAGAAGTAGGTTTCGCCCACGGCCAGGCCGCGTTCGTTGAGCTTCTCCTTGTTCGGATCGAAGAAGGGGGTCTGGCTGCGGCCGACTTCCTTGCCATCGTCACCGATCCTGGTGATCTGCAGCTGACCGTCACCGCACAGCGAGGCGAAGGCGCGCTTGCCCACCGGGTAGTTGAGCACGCAGCCGCTGATGGCGATTTCGCTGGCGACCTTCTTCTCCTGGGTGTCGACCACGGTGACCGAGGTGGACGGGGTGAAGTTGTAGATGTAGACGAAGCGGTCGTCGGAGCTGGTGCCCAGGGCGTACTTCTGGGTCAGGATCGAGGCGCGCTTGGCCGGGATTTCCACTTCCCACTTCGGGCGCAGGTTCGAGGTGTCCCAGGCGGTCAGCACGTCGGTGCGCACGCCGCGGGTGCCGCGGGAGTAGAAGGTGTCGGCGGAGTACAGGGTCTTCGCGTCGTGGCTCAGGGTGGACGGAGCCACGAAGCCGGTGCTGACCATGCCGAGCATCTTCTTCTGCTCGGGATCGACCACGGTGACGCGGCCGGCGATGAAGTTCTCGAACTCCACGTCGACGATATAGGCGCGGTGCGGCGAGGGCGGGAACGGCAAGACGGACTCACCGATGCTCTCGGTCGGCAGCTCGGCGTGGGCTGCGCCCATCGCGAAGCATGTTGCCAGCGCGAGGACCGATGGAGCGAGGAACCTGGCGACGCTCATTGGCGGGTACTCCCTTTTTCTTGTTGGCGGGCTATCTGTTGCTGTTGGGCTGCCCGCCGGCGCTTGCAGGCGCTTGCGGGCAGAAGACGGAACATTGAGGAGAGTCTGCCTGCGTCGGTTCGCGCCGGACTTGTTGTCCGTGCCATTTCCTTGTCTGGGGGTGACAGGGTGTCGCAGGGAGAAAGTGCAGACTGCCGTTGCGTTTCGAGGCTGGAAATCCGCCGAACGGCACAGGCATGGATCAAGGCTTCGTCAGGTTTTGGTGCGAAAAAGCTGCATCGTGCCCCGAAAATCCGCACAATGCACATTTGAGCTATCTTGAAACGCCGTTACACCCACCGGAAGTGTGCATTGTGAACAGTTCACAATGTTCGACATGCTCAAAATTTCCGCGTCGTTCCTGATTGGCTTTTCCGGCCCGCTATTTGCGTTGTGCCGGGAGTCCTCAACCAATCCTCGCGGAATGCCCCCGATGAAAAAAGCCTCGACGAGTTCCCCCAGTGAGTTCCCCCTGAGCGCGACGCCCAGGGAAGGGCGCAAAGGCCTGCTGCCCATCGCCATGGTCCTGTTCAGCTTCACCTTCTTCACCGGCACCATGTTCGCCGGCGGCAAGATCGGCATGGCCTTCGACTTCGTCGACATGCTCTGGGTTGCCTTCATCGGCAACGTGCTGCTCGCGGTCTACGCCGCCGCCCTGGGCCTGATCGCCTCGCGCAGTGGCCTGAACACCGTGCTGATGGGCCGTTTCTGCTTCGGCGAGCGCGGCAGCAAATTGTCCGACTTCCTCCTCGGCTTCGCGGAACTGGGCTGGTATGCCTGGGGTACCGCGACCGTGGCCATCGTGCTGGTGAAGATGCTGTCCCTGCCGGAGTGGCTCAACATCCCGCTGATGGTGGTCTTCGGCCTGCTCTTCTCGATCACCGCGATCATCGGCTTCAAGGGCCTGGACATCATGTCCCGGGTGTCGGTGCCGCTGATGTTCATCCTGCTGGTGGCGTCGATGGTCATCGCGACCAACCACGCTGGCGGCTGGAGTGGCCTGCTGGCAAAGGAACCGAGCCAGACCCTGACCTTCTCCGCCGCCGTGACCATGGTCTTCGGCACCTTCGCCAGCGGCGCGACCCAGGCCACCAACTGGACCCGCATGGCCCGCAGCGGACGCATCGCGGTGATTGCCAGCGTGGTCGCCTTCCTTATCGGTAACGGCCTGATGATCGTCGCCGGCGCCTGGTGTGCCATCGTCTACCAGAACGCCGATATCGTCGAAGTGATGGTGCTGCAGGGGCTGTCATTCGCCGCGGTGATCATGCTCTGCCTGAACCTCTGGACCATCCAGGGCCCGACCATCTACAACGTCTCGGCCGCCGCCTGCCACCTGGTGCGCAGCGAGCGTCGCCGCACCATGACCCTGCTGGCCGCCGGTATCGGCATCATCCTGGCCATCGGCGGCATGTACGAATGGCTGATCCCGTTCCTGGTGCTGCTGGGTTCGATCATCCCGCCGCTGGGTGGCGTGATCATGGCCGACTACGGGTACCGCAACCGCGGTGAATACCCGGCGTTGGTGGGCGCCCACATCCCGGCGTTCAACGTCACCGGTCTGGTGTCCTACGCGGTCGGCGCGGGTCTTGCCTACGCCTCGCCGTGGATCGCACCGCTGGTGGGCATCGCTGCGTCGGCCCTCTGCTACATCGTCCTCACCGAAGTCACCCGCGCCCGTGCGCCGGTGACCGAGCCGCGCGCTTGAGCCTGAGCGTCGAGGAAATCCTCCGTCTGCCGGGGCTTGAAAGCCTCGCGTTGCGGGCCGGCGCGCGCAACGTGCATCGCAGCGTGCGCTGGTCCTACGTGGCGGAGAACGTCGGCATCGCCGACTGGGTGATGGGCGGCGAGCTGGTGTTCGTCACCGGCATCAACCACACCCGTGACGAGGCCAACCTGCTGCAACTGGTGCGCGAAGGTGTCGCCAGCGGTATCGCCGGCATCGTCATCCTCACCGGCGACGAGTTCATCCAGCGTATCCCGCCGTCCGTTGTTCATCTGGCGGAAGTGGAAGGTCTGCCGCTGATCGAGCAGCCCTACGCGCTGAAAATGGTCATCGTCACTCACCTGATCGGCACGGCGCTGGTGCAGATGACCCAGGTGAAGACCTCGCGCCGCGACATCCTCGGCCAACTGCTCAGCGGCGATTACCCGAGCCTGGAGATCGTCCGTCGCCGCGCCCAGCACCTGGAGCTGCCGCTGGAAACGCCGCGCCGCCTGGTGGCGTTGCGGCTGTCGGGCGTCGATACGCTGTTCCAGCAGCAGGAGCCGGAAGAGGCCGAACGCGCGCTGCAGCTGACCCGCCAGCGCCTGCTCGACCACCTGGAGAACTGGCAGCAGGAACGCCCCGAGCGTCTGCCGGTGGTGATCCAGGGGGACCTGTTCGTCCTGCTGCTGGGCGCTTCCGACGGTGCCGAGCGGGCCGAACTGCACGCCCTGGCTGCCGGACTGCAGCAGGAACTGGCGCCGTTGCGCGCCTATCTCGGTTTGTCTGCCCGTGCTGATTCCTGCGCCGAGTTTCCCCGCGCGCTGCTCGAGGCCCGCCAGGCGCTGGACGTCGCCGAAGGCATGCAGGCGCCCGGTGGCTTCTGCGACTACCGTGAGCTGGGCGTGCTGCGCCTGCTGCGGGCGATCCCCGATCGCGCGGTGGTCGAGCAATTCATGAAGGACACCCTCGGCCCGCTCCATGACGCGGGCCGCAAACAGCCGCACCTGCTGATCGAGACACTCGACGCGCTCGTCCAGGAAGGCGGCAACGCGCTCAGGGCGGCTCAGCGCCTGGGCATCCACCGCAACACCCTGAACCAGCGGATTGCGCGCATCGAGGCCCTCAGTGGCCAGTCCCTGGACGACGCGCAATTCCGCCTGAATACCTCCGTGGCGCTGCTCATCTGGCGCATGTCGAATGCGCCGCGCCACGAATAGCCTGAAGAGGAAGAAAAGCCCATGAAGATCATCAACGCCTCGCTGCGCAAGCAGACCGGTCTGTTCACCATCCACTGCGACGGCGACGTCATCGCCGACGTGGTGCAGCAAACCGGCACCGTGGCCGCCAGCGGCGACGATATCGACGCCCGTGGCAACCTGGCCATCGCCCCGCTGGTGGAGCCGCATATCCACCTCGACGCCACCCTGACCGCCGGCGAGCCGGAATGGAACATGAGCGGCACGCTGTTCGAGGGTATCGAGCGCTGGGCCCAGCGCAAGGAAACCATTACCCACGAGGACACCAAGTCCCGCGCCCACACCACCATCCGCATGCTGGCCGCCCATGGTATCCAGCACGTGCGCACCCACGTCGACGTGACCGATCCGACCCTGGCCGCGCTCAAGGCCATGGTGGAGGTTCGTGAAGAGGCGCGGCACCTGGTGGACCTGCAGATCGTCGCCTTCCCGCAGGAGGGCATCGAGTCCTACGAGGGCGGCCGCGAGCTGATGGAAGAGGCGATCCGCCTGGGCGCGGACGTGGTCGGCGGCATCCCGCACTTCGAGAACACCCGCGAGCAGGGCGTCAGCTCGATCAAGTTCCTGATGGACCTGGCCGAACGCACCGGCTGCCTGGTCGACGTGCACTGCGACGAGACCGACGATCCGAACTCGCGCTTCCTCGAAGTGCTCGCCGAAGAAGCCCGCGTGCGCGGCATGGGTGGTCGCGTCACCGCCAGCCATACCACCGCCATGGGCTCCTACGACAACGCCTACTGCTCCAAGCTGTTCCGCCTGCTCAAGCGTTCGGGCATCAACTTCGTCTCCTGCCCGACCGAGAGCATCCACCTGCAGGGACGCTTCGACACCTTCCCGAAACGCCGTGGCGTGACCCGCGTGGCCGAGATCGACCGCGCCGGCATGAACGTCTGTTTCGGCCAGGATTCGATCAAGGACCCGTGGTACCCACTGGGCAACGGCAACATCCTGCGCGTGCTGGATGCCGGTCTGCACATCTGCCACATGATGGGCTTCGACGACCTGCAACGCGCGCTGGACCTGGTCACCGACAACAGCGCTCGTGCGCTGAACCTGGGCGCTCGCTACGGTATCGCCGCCGGCCGTCCGGCCAACCTGCTGGTGCTCGGTGTGGAGAGCGACTACGAAGCGGTGCGTCAGCAGACCAAGGCGCTGTACTCGATCCGCAATGGCCGTGTGCTGATGAAGCGCGAGCCGGAGCAGGTGGAGCTGGTCGAAGGCTGATAAGCGACGGCTTCCCCTGTAGGAGCGCCCCATGGGCACGATCGCGGGCATGGCCCGCTCCTACAGGGGAAGCGCCGGTGTTTCGGGCTGACGCGTAGGGCGGATAACGCCGAAGACGTTATCCGCCGCTCACGCATGTTGCCTGCTCAGGGCACCATCGCCATACCGACACCGAAACGGTTCCACGCGTTGATGGTGGCAATCGCCAGGGTCAGGTTGACGATCTCTGCCTCGCTGAACTGTTCGCGCAGGGCGTCGAACTGGTCCTGCGGGGCGTGTTTCTCCGGCAGGCGGGTGAGGCTTTCGACCCAGGCCAGTGCAGCACGCTCGCGCTCGGTGAAGAAACGGGTTTCCTCCCAGACGCTCAGGGTCTGCAGTCGCGCCTCGGTTTCGCCGGCCTTGCGCGCGTCATTGGCGTGCATGTTCACGCAATAGGCGCAGCCATTGATCTGCGAGGCACGCAGGCGCACCAGTTCCAGCAGCGAGGTTTCCAGCCCGGACTTGGCCAGGGCCTGTTCCAGGCCGAGCATGGCCTTGTAGGCGTCAGGGGCGGCCTTGGGCCATTCGATTCGTGCGCTCATGGCGATCTCCAGTGGGGCCCGCGGTCGTGCGGGAATGACGCTACGTTACCGCTCGCGGCGCCGCCATCGAATAGCCAATTCCCGGCAATACCGGCAGACCAATGGAGCCAATCCCGGCGACCTGCCGGCGGTCAGTCCCAACCGCCGGGGCAACCCTTGCAGCCCGCCATGTTGCTGCCCTGGAAGTTGCCGAAGCGTTGGCGGCTGCCACGCAGGTCGGCGTCCTCCAGATTGGCTTCGGCGAGCTTCACTTCCTGCAGGTTGGCGTCGCGCAGGTCGGCGCCCTTGAGGTCGGCGCGGGACAACCAGGTCATTTCCAGGTCGGCTGCACGCAGGTTGGCCTGGTGCAGCTTGCCGCCGCTCAGACGGGCGAACTCCAGGTAGGCAGCGGTCAGGTCCGCGCCTTGCCATTGCGCGCCCTGGGCGAACAGGCCCCAGGCCTGGATGGCGACCAGTTTCGCGCCGCTGAGGTCGGCTCCGCGCAGGTCCGCCTGTTGGAGGCTGGCGCGGGTCAGGTCGGCGCCGTTGAGGTGGGCCTTCTGCAGGTTGGCCAGGTCCAGCCTGGCGTGGCGCAAGTCTGCCCCCGCGAGGTTGGCGCCGGACAGGTTCATGCGGGTCAGGTCCTGGTTGCGCAGGTCGGCGCCACGCAGGTCGACGTTGGGACACTGACTGCCCGCTTCGATGCGGCAGCCGGCGATGATGGTGACCTCGTCATCATCGGGTATTTCCGCCGGCTGGCTGGTGGCGAAGGCAAGGGTGGAAAGAGGGAACAGCAGGCAGGCGAGCAGTCGCATGGCGATCTCCTGGCGAAATGAGAAGGGCCCGCACCGGGTTCGGTGCGGGCCTGGGCATCAGCGGCTGGCGGTCTTGTTGTCCCAGCTGGGCAGCTTGAACACCCAGAAGGAGCCGCCCTGGGCCACCGGCTTGGTCAGCTCGGCCATGTCGCCGCCCCACAGCGGTACCGCGCCGCCGTAGCCGACGGTCACGCCGATGTACTGCTCGCCGTCCTGCTCCCAGGTGATGGGCGGGGAGACGATGCCGCTGCCGGTCTGGAACTGCCACAGCTCCTTGCCGGTCTTGGCGTCGAAGGCCTTGAAGAAGCCCTCGCCAGTGCCGGTGAACACCAGGTTGCCGGCGGTAGCCAGTACACCGGCCCAGAGCGGCAGGTGGTCCTTGTATTCCCACTCGACCTTGCCGGTGGTGGGGTTCATGGCGCGCAGGGTGCCGACGTGGTCGTCATACATGCGCTTGATGCGGAAACCCATGCCCAGGTAGGCGCTGCCCTTGGCGTAGTTCACTTCCTCGGTCCAGTAGTCCTCCTTCCAGTGGTTGGCGGGGACGTAGAACAGCCCGGTGTCCTGGCTGTAGGCCATGGGGTTCCAGTTCTTGCCGCCGAGGAAGGGCGGCGAGACTTCCACGGCCTTGCCGTGCTTCTGCCCAGGCTCGGGCAGTGGCGGGCGCTGGCCCTCGTTCTCCACCGGGCGGCCGGTCTTCAGGTCGATGTGGCTGGCCCAGGTGATGTTGTCGACGAAGGGGAAGGCGTTCTGCAGTTTTCCGTTGGTCCGGTCCACCACGTAGAAGAAGCCGTTGCGGTCGGCGTGGGCGGTGGCCTTGACGATCTTGCCGTCCTTGGCCTTGTAGTCGAACAGCACCAGCTCGTTGTTGCCGGAGAAGTCCCAGGCGTCGTTCGGCGTGTGCTGGTAGAACCACTTCACCTCGCCGGTGCTCGGGTCGACGCCGACCTGACCGGAGGTGTAGAGGCTGTCGTAGTCGTGCGGGTTGCCGCCCTTGGCGGTGCGCGCCCAGGTGTTCCAGGGGCCGGGGTTGCCGGCGCCGACGATGATGGTGTTGGTCTCGGCGTCGAAGCTCGCGCTTTGCCACGGGGCGCCACCGCCGTGGCTCCAGGCTTCCACCTTGCCGGTGGGAGAGTTCTTGTCCTCGGGCCAGGACGGCGCCTTCACGTCGCCGGTGACGGTACTGTCCTTGCCATTCAGGCGGCCCATGTGGCCTTCGACGAAGGGCCGCATCCACACCTCTTCGCCGGTGTCCGGGTCGCGGGCGAACAGGCGACCGACCACGCCGAACTCGTCGCCGGAGCTGCCGTGGATCAGCAGCACCTTGCCGGTCTTGCCGTCCTTCACGATGGTCGGTGCGCCGGTCATGGTGTAGCCGGCGCCGTGGTCGCCGAACTTCTTCTTCCAGACCACTTTGCCGGTCTTCTTGTTCAGCGCCACGACGGAGGCGTCGAGGGTGCCGAAGTAGATCTTGTCGCCATAGATGGCGGCGCCGCGGTTGACCACGTCGCAGCACGGGCGGATGTCGTCGGGCAGGCGATGGTTATAGGTCCACAGGCGCTTGCCGGTCTTCGCGTCGAGGGCAAACAGGCGCGAGTAGGAGGCGGTCACGTAGACCACGCCGTCGCTGACGATGGCCTGGGACTCCTGGCCGCGCTGCTTCTCGTCGCCGAAGGAGTAGGACCAGGCCGGGGTCAGCTTGAACACGTTGTCGGCGTTGACCTGCTTGAGCGGGCTCCAGCGCTGGGCGTTGGTGCCCATGCCGTACTGCAGCACATCGCCGGTGGTCGTGTGGTCGTTGGCGATGTCGTCCCAGGTCACGTCCTTGGCCAGCGCAGAGCCGCCGGTAGTGAGTGCGATGGCGCAGGCGAGGCTGCTGAGGGCGAGGCGCAGGGGAGCGGCGGCGGGGGAGATTGTTGTTCTCATTGGTTGGATTCCCGTGGTGGATGACGGCAGGCCGCTGCACGTGCCGCGGCGAATCCATGGTGGGAGGCGGGCCGCTCGGCGGGAACGGAAATAGTCCCGCAAAGGCCGGGAAGTCTTCCCGGTGCGGCCATGACTTGGGCTTGCTGCCAAAGCGCGGGGAGTGGCCGACCGCCGTTCTAGTACGAAGGGAGTAGACGGGAGCATCCAAAGCAGGATTCGGCCGTTGGCCGCGCGTTCTTACCATCGTCATCACTGGCGTCGTTCCGGGCGCCGTGCCTTGCCAAGCATCTCGATGAGAGGATGAAGTGATGAACAACAAGAACGTGCTGTGTGGCCTGCTGTTAGTGGCCGGCCTGGGTGTCTCGGGTCTGGCCCTGTCCCACGGCAATGTGACGCCCCAGGCAGTGGATACCACGGGGCTGGAACCGCTGGGCAAGGAATGGCGCGAGACCAACCCCTACCGCGAGCCCTACGCCAACCACGCCAAGGCGGTGGAGATCGGCGCGTCGGCCTACAACCAGAACTGCGCGCGCTGCCACGGCCTGGAAGCCAAGTCCGGCGGCATCGCCCCCGACCTGCGCATGCTCGATGCCGGCGCCGAGGGCGACGAGTGGTTCAAGGAACGCGTGATCAACGGCGCGGTGCGTGATGGCGCGGTGTACATGCCGAAGATGGCCGACTTCATCAGCCAGGAAGGCCTCTGGGCGATCCGTACCTACCTGGACAGCGTGCACGTGGAAGAGTGATCGCCATGCGCCTGCCCAGCCTGCTCTGCGGCGTGTTTCTGAGCCTGGCCCTGTGCCTGCTGAACGGGCAGGCGCAGGCCAAGGTGCGCCCCTACGAAGACATGGTCGCCAGCGGCGTGCTGCGGGTGGCCGTGTACGAGAACTTCCCGCCCTACAGCTTCATGCAGGATGGGCAGGCGCACGGCATCGACATTGACCTGGCGACGCGCCTGGCCAGTGGCCTGGGCCTGCGTCCGGAGTTCCTCTGGGTCAACCCTGGCGAGCGCCTCGACGACGACCTGCGCAACTTCATCTGGAAGGGTCACTACCTGCGCCCCGGGGTGGTCGCCGACGTGATGCTGCGCGTGCCCTACGACCGCCAGTACGCCAATCGGCGCAATGACGTGGGTGAGCTGGCCAACGAGCAGGTGGTGATGTTCGGTCCCTACCAGCGTGAGCGCTGGCAGGTGGTCAGTGACGACCGCCGCCTGCCCGAGGTGGACACCATTGCCGCCTTCCGCGAGCACCGCATCGGTGTCGAGCTGGACAGCGTGCCGTCCTTCTACCTGACCTCGGTGCTCGGCGGTCAGCTCAGCCGCATGACCGTGCACTTCCCCAGTACCCAGGCGGCCTTCGACGGCATGCGCGCAGGCAAGGTGGACGCGGTGATGGCCTTGCGTGGCGAGCTGGACTGGATGCGCTCGCAAGCCGCCGACGAGCACCTGAAGAACGCCGAGAACACCTACCCCAATCTCGGCCAGCCTGAGTGGGATATCGGCATGGCGGTGCATGAAAGCAATCGCCAGCTCTCCAACGCCCTGGACGGCGAGCTGGAGGAGTTGGTGCGCAGTGGCGAGATGGAAAAGCTCTACGCAGTCTACGGCGTGCGTTACGAACTGCCGGGACTCTATCAGGACGTGCAGTGAGGGAGAGATGATGCACCGGCGCGAACTGCTGCTCGGGATCTGCGCACTGCCGTTGCTGGCGGCAGCCGTGGAGGGCGACCCGATGCCCTCGGTGATGTGGGAGTACCACCACAAACGCCTGCTGAATGGCGAGCCCTACGTCTTCGATGAGCGGGTGAAGCTGGGCGTGCCGCCGTTTGCCGAGGACTCTCGGCAGGTGCCGGTGGAGGTGGACGCCCGCGCCTTGCCGGGGCGATTCGACCGCCTGCTGCTGTGGGCCGAACTGAATCCGATTCCCCATGTGCTGACGCTCTACCCGGGCGAGCACCTGGAGCCGCTGCTGGCGGTGCGCATCCGCATCGAGCAGGCCACGCCGATCCGCGCGGCGCTGCGTGACGAGAAGGGCGTCTGGCATGTCGGCTCCGCCTGGATCGACGCCGCCGGTGGCGGTTGCACCGCGCCCAGCGTGGTGCGCGCGCAACCGGGCTGGGAAGACCGCCTCGGCCAGGTGCACGGCGGCTCCTACCCCAGGGGCGAATACAGCCGGGTGCGCCTGTCCGTCTCGCACCCGATGGACAACGGCCTGGTCGGCGGCATCCCCGAGTTCTACCTGGATCACGCTGAACTGCGTGGTCCGGACGGGGAAGTCTTCGCCCGGCTGGACCTGTTCCCGGCGGTGAGCGAGAACCCGACCTTCACCTTCGAGGTACGCGGCCACCCGCACACCGAACTCTGGCTGCACGACAACAACGGCAACGAATTCCAGGCCGCTCTGCGCTGACCCCGCACCGAGCTGGCGCCGCCCTGTGCTGACGAGGTGCCCATGCGTTTCCTTCTGATCGCCCTGGCCTGTCTGTGCCTGCCGGCACTGGCAGACCTGCAGTACCACCTCGAGCCGCGGCAGATCGCCGAGGGCACCTGGCTGGTGGAAGGCAGTACCGACAACTTCGGCAAGGACAATGGCGGCGCCATCGTCAACGTCGCCTTCGTCGACACCGGTGACGGTGTGCTGGTGATCGATACCGGCCCGTCGAAGCGCTACGGCGAAGCCCTGCGTGCGTTGATCCAGCAGACCACCGGCAAGCCGGTGAAGCGAGTGCTGCTGACTCATCACCACCCCGACCATGTGCTGGGCAACCAGGCCTTCACCGACGTGCCCATCGGTGCGCTGGCCGGCACCAGCAAGCTGCTGAAGGAGCAGGGCAACGCCATGGCGGAGAACATGTACCGACTGGTCGGCGACTGGATGCGCGGCACGGAGGTGGTGCTGCCGAGCGAGACGGTGGCGCCGGGCGAGTTGCAGATGGGCAACCATCGATTCCGTCTCGTGGGGCTGCGCGGTCACACCGGCGCGGACCTGGCAATCCTCGACGAGACCACCGGCGTGCTGTTCGCAGGCGACATCGTGTTCTACCAGCGGGCGCTGACCACACCGAACAGTCCGGGGCTGGACGTGTGGCTGGGCGATCTCGATACGCTGCAGCAGTTGCCGTGGACGCTCATTGTCCCTGGTCACGGCCCCATTGCCACCGATGCCGCACCCTTTGCGCAGATGCGCGACTACCTTGGCTGGCTCGACAGCGTGATGCGCGACGGCATCGCCCAGGGCGCCGACATGAACGACCTCCTGCGCACGCCCATCCCCGAGCGTTTCGCCGGCGTCAGCCTGACGCGCTACGAGCTGATCCGCAGCGTCAGCCATCTCTATCCGCGCTACGAGCAGAAGGCATTGCCACGCGTCTATGAGCAGTGATCCCCACTGCGAGTCCGACAGTAGGAGCGGGCCATGCACGCGATCGAGGGCATGGCCCGCTCCTACAGGTCAACTCCGCAGTTTCAGCGCCTTCGAGGCCCGGTATTGCTACCAAGGAACTAGGAAATTCGGCACTGCGTTCAATTGTTGGCCCAGCCCACCAAACCAAGAATCTGCGACAGACCGGGAAATTTTCCCGGGTACAACAACAATCGCAGAGGCGCACCGCCATGAGACAGCTTCAACCTTTCGCCCGCACCGTGCTGTTCACCGCCATCAGCCTGGCCTCCCTGGGCGCCCACGCCGGGGTGACTGACCAGGACATCAGCGATTCCGCCAAGCGTACCGACCAGATCGTGGTCAACGGGATCAACCAGCAAGGCCAGCGCTTCAGCCCGCTGAACACCCTGAACAGCAACAATGTGAAGGAGCTGCGGCCGGTCTGGGCGCTGTCCTTCGGCGGCGAGAAACAGCGTGGCCAGCAGGCGCAGCCGCTGCTCAAGGACGGTGTGATGTACGTCACCGCCTCCTACTCGCGGGTATTCGCGGTGGACGCGCGCACCGGGCGCAAGCTGTGGCAGTACGATGCGCGCCTGCCCGATGGCATCATGCCCTGCTGTGACGTGATCAACCGCGGCGTGGCCCTGTACGGTGACCTGGTGATCTTCGGCACCCTCGACGCCAAGCTGGTCGCCCTGAACAAGGACACCGGCAAGGTGGTGTGGAAGAAGACCGTGGCCGACTACAAGGCCGGTTATTCCATCTCCGCCGCACCGCTGATCGCCAAGGGCAAGCTGATCACCGGCGTGGCCGGCGGCGAGTTCGGTGTGGTCGGCAAGATCGAGGCGTACAACCCCACCAACGGCGAACTGCTGTGGAGCCGCCCGACCGTGGAAGGCCACATGGGCTACGTCTACAAGGACGGCAAGCCGGTCGAGAACGGCATCTCCGGCGGCGAGGCAGGCAAGACCTGGCCAGGCGACCTGTGGAAGACCGGCGGCGCCGCGCCCTGGCTGGGCGGCTATTACGACCCGAGCACCGATTCGCTGTTCATCGGTACCGGCAACCCGTCGCCGTGGAACTCGCACCTGCGTCCGGGGGACAACCTGTTCTCCTCGTCGCGCCTGGCGCTGAACCCCGAGGACGGTTCGATCAAGTGGCACTTCCAGACCACCCCGCACGATGGCTGGGACTTCGACGGCGTGAACGAGCTGGTGTCCTTCGACTACAAGGACGGCGGCAAGACCGTGAAGGCCGCGGCCACCGCCGACCGCAACGGCTTCTTCTACGTACTCGACCGCACCAACGGCAAGTTCATCCGTGGCTTCCCCTTCGTCGACAAGGTGACCTGGGCCAAGGGCCTGGATGAGAACGGCCGTCCGATCTATGACGATGCCCACCGTCCGGGCGCGCCGGGCGAGGGTGGCGAGAAGGGCACGTCGGTGTTCGTCGCGCCGTCCTTCCTCGGCGGCAAGAACTGGATGCCCATGGCCTACAGCCAGGACACCGGTCTGTTCTACGTGCCGTCCAACGAGTGGGGCATGGACATGTGGAACGAGAACATCGCCTACAAGAAGGGCGCGGCGTACCTCGGTGCGGGCTTCACCATCAAGCCGCTGAACGAGAAGTACATCGGCGTGCTGCGCGCCATCGATCCGAAGACCGGCAAGCAGGTCTGGCGCTACGAGAACTACGCGCCGCTGTGGGGCGGCGTGCTGGCGACCCACGGCAACCTGGTGTTCACCGGCAACCCCGAGGGCTACCTGATGGCCTTCGATGCCAAGTCCGGCAAGAAGCTCTACGAGTTCAATACCGGCTCGGGCGTGATCGCGTCGCCGATTACCTGGGAGATGGACGGCGAGCAGTACGTCACCGTCCTCTCCGGCTGGGGTGGCGCGGTGCCGCTGTGGGGGGGCGAGGTGGCCAAGCGCATCAAGGACCTGGACCAGGGTGGGATGATCTGGACCTTCAAGCTGCCCAAGGATCTGGTGGCGAAGAAGTGATGGTCGTGTGATCTGAGCGAAGGGCCGGCCATTGAGCCGGCCCTTTGTTTTTGAGCGCCTGTCAGTGCTTGGGGTTTGGGTGTTCCTGCGCCGCATCGGCGTACGCGGAGCTATTGGGTTTCGCCCCCCCGGGCGATCTACTTTGGCAAACGCCCCAAAGTAGGCAAAGGTCTTGCCCCGCACATCCGGTTTTTCGCTTGGGCGAAAAATACCCTCGTTGAACGGGGCAGTCGGAGTGTGCGGACGTTTCTCTGGAAGTCTTCTGTAAAGCTAAAGCCAGACCCAGTGCGAGAGTCGTTACTCTTCGTAGGACCGAAGAGGACGCCTAGTCCTTGCTCGCGAACCACATGGCACGGCCTTACCCTGTAGGAGCGGGCCAAGCCCGCGATCCGCCGGCAGGGCCGGCGTTTCAGTCGGCTCGGCACTTGGCCGGAAATGCCCGGCAGTGCCCCACGGCCAGGGCCCGCTCCTGCCAACAGCCATACCCACCACTCTACTACCAAATGAGTAACCCACCGCTCCCATGGGTGCATTCCGGGGCGGGAAGGGCGCTGCCTAAGATCGCTCCATGACCTGGCCGATGGAGGCCGGGAACCGACAGGAGAGCATCCCCATGATCTACGCCGCACCCGGAACCCCAGGCGCCGTCGTCACCCTCAAGCCGCGCTACGGCAACTACATCGGCGGCGAGTTCGTCGCGCCGGTGCTGGGCCAGTATTTCAGCAACACCTCGCCGGTGAATGGCGAAGTCATCGCCGAGTTCCCGCGCTCCACCGCCGAAGACATCGAGCGCGCCCTGGACGCCGCCCACGCCGTAGCGGGCAGTTGGGGCCGCACCTCGGTGCAGGACCGCGCGCTGATCCTGCTGAAGATCGCCGACCGTATCGAACAGAACCTGGAGCAACTCGCTGTCGCCGAAACCTGGGACAACGGCAAGGCCGTGCGCGAGACCCTGAACGCCGACGTGCCGCTGGCCGCCGACCACTTCCGCTACTACGCCGGCTGCATCCGTGCGCAGGAAGGCGGCGCCGCCGAGATCAACGAGAACACCGTCGCCTATCACATCCACGAGCCGCTGGGCGTGGTCGGGCAGATCATCCCGTGGAACTTCCCGCTGCTGATGGCCGCGTGGAAACTCGCTCCGGCCCTGGCCGCCGGCAACTGCGTGGTGCTCAAGCCAGCCGAGCAGACGCCGCTGTCGATCATGCTGCTGGCCGAGATCATCGGCGACCTGCTGCCGCCGGGCGTGCTGAACATCGTCCAGGGTTTCGGCAAGGAAGCGGGCCAGGCGCTGGCCACCAGCAAGCGCATCGCCAAGATCGCCTTCACCGGCTCGACCCCGGTCGGCTCGCACATCCTCCACTGCGCGGCGGAGAACATCATCCCGTCCACCGTGGAGCTGGGCGGCAAGAGCCCGAACATCTTCTTCGAGGACATCATGCAGGCCGAACCGGCCTTCATCGAGAAGGCCGCCGAGGGCCTGGTGCTGGCCTTCTTCAACCAGGGCGAAGTCTGCACCTGCCCGTCGCGGGCACTGGTGCAGGAGTCGATCTTCGAGCCGTTCATGGTCGAGGTGATGAAGAAGATCAAGGCGATCAAGCGCGGCAACCCGCTGGACACCGACACCATGGTTGGTGCGCAGGCTTCGCAGCAGCAGTACGAGAAGATCCTGTCCTACCTCGATATCGCCCAGGGCGAAGGCGCCGAGCTGCTCACCGGTGGTTCCAGCGAGCGCCTGGAGGGCGATCTGGCCAGCGGTTACTACATCCAGCCGACCCTGCTCAAAGGGCACAACGGCATGCGCGTGTTCCAGGAGGAAATCTTCGGCCCGGTGGTGGGCGTGACCACCTTCAAGGACGAAGCGGAAGCCCTGGCGATCGCCAACGACACCGAGTTCGGCCTTGGCGCCGGCGTCTGGACCCGCGACATCAACCGCGCCTGGCGCATGGGCCGCGGCATCCAGTCCGGCCGCGTATGGACCAACTGCTACCACCTGTACCCGGCCCACGCCGCGTTCGGCGGCTACAAGAAATCCGGCGTCGGCCGCGAAACTCACAAGATGATGCTCGACCACTACCAGCAGACCAAGAACCTGCTGGTCAGCTAC
>CBIGPF010000081.1:0-25412 GCA_966191535.1 uncultured Pseudomonas sp.
CCCAGTCCCAGGGTGTAGCGGCGCTCGTTGACGTCACCGTCATTGCCGCTGAGCTTGTCCCACTCGGCCTTCAGGCTCAGGGACGCCCAGGACGTCAGCTTGTAGCGGATGCCCGCCTCGCTCTCCAGTTCGTACTCCACATTGGACTCCAGCGGCTTGCTCACTTCGCCGTTGGTGAACAGCTCGAACTGCTTGGCCAGCAGGTAGCGGTTGTAGTCCCACTTCACGCTGGTGCTGTAGAAGTGCGACTTCTCATCGTCGACGAACTCGTAGTCGTTGCGATTGACCAGGGTTGCCAGCGAGAACGCGCCCAGCTCGTTGTCCCAGAACTGGTAGCCCGGACCGGTACCAATGGTGCGTTTCTTCTGCAAATCCTCGACCCAGTCGCGCTTGTACTGCGCCTGGCCCTGCCAGAACCAGTGCTCGTCGAGGAAGCGGTCCAACGCATACTGCGCCGAGTAGTTATTGGTGCTGACCGAATCGTTCTTCTTCTCGCGGTTGTATTCGCCCTGCAGGTTGTGGCGCCAGCGACCGTGGCGGGCGTTGGTCTTGAAGTCGACGTCGTAATCCTCGACATCGTTCTCCGCCTGCTTGTGGTCCAGGGAGAAGTCGACGTTGCCGGTCCACACCCAGTCTTCCAGGATCGGCTTGGGCGGCATCATCTGCTCGATCTTCGCCAGCTCCACCGTGCGCGACTCGCCATTGACCAGCGTGACCTTGCCCTGGTCGGACGCTTTCAGGCCCTTGGAGTGCTCGCCGGTTTCCTCGTCGTACTTCACCAGCAGATTCTGGTCGGTTTCCAGCGTCTTGATCTTGTCCCACTTCAGGGCGATCTCTCCGCCATAGTCGGTCGCCAGCAGCAGCTTGCCGCCGTCATACAGCTTGATGGTGCCGGTGAGGCGGTCACCATTCTTCAACCAGACGGTATCGGCGAAGGCGGACAGGGAACAGGATGCGAGGGCAACACAGAGCAGGCTTCTGGAGAACATGAGTCGAATTCAACTGGATTGAATGGGCAAAAAGCCGGGCATTATCCAGATACCCGACACTAGAGCAACGACTGACCGACCCAGTTGCACGGAGTTCACAATGACTGACAGATGGGTCTGAACAATCTCTCGACTTGTCAGGCCCGCGCCAACCGATATCCTGAGCGTCAGCCCCTCTGTCACGGTGCCTTCGATGCCCAAGCCCACGCCCCCGGCCAGCACCCCGCCCCCCGATCTCGGGCTGGAAAGTCTGCAGGTGCGTCGCGAGGCGATTTACCTGGTGATTGCCCAGGTTCCCGAAGGCTGCGTCATCACCTACGGCGATGTCGCCCGGCTGGCCGGCCTGGGCCGCGCCGCAAGACTGGTGGGCCGCGTCATGGGGCAGTTGCCCGAAGGCACGCGTCTGCCCTGGCACCGGGTGATCGCCGCTGGCGGGCGCATCAGCCTGCCGCTGGGTACCGTTTCGGGTAACGAGCAGCGCGCACGATTGCGGGCAGAGGGTGTCAGAATCCATAACGATCGGGTGGACATACGTCGGCACGGCTGGCCTAGCGGCGAGCAGTCCTAGTAGAGTTCGCGTAATTTTTCG
Organism: uncultured Pseudomonas sp.; assembly: GCA_966191535.1. GTDB lineage: Bacteria > Pseudomonadota > Gammaproteobacteria > Pseudomonadales > Pseudomonadaceae > Pseudomonas. The sequence goes on from CBIGPF010000081.1 coordinate 1,579, forward strand.
ACCTGCTGGAAAACACCCCCCATGAAAGAGCACTCCTGGCGAGAGGCATGGATTGCCTACAAGTCTCCCGCCAGCCTCGCGCTTTTGCTGCTGGGTTTCGCCGCCGGCCTGCCTTACATGCTGGTGCTTTCCACCCTCTCGGTGTGGCTGCGTGAAGCGGGTGTCGCCCGGGAAACCATCGGATTCGCCAGCTGGATCGGGCTGGTGTACGCCTTCAAGTGGGTATGGTCGCCCATGCTCGACCAATGGCGCCTGCCCTTCATTGGCCGCCTGGGTCGCCGCCGCTCCTGGCTGGTGTTCTCCCAGGGGCTGATCGCCATCGGCCTGCTCGGCATGGCCCTGTGCAACCCGCAAGCGCACCTGAACTGGCTGATCTCCCTGGCGATGGTGGTGGCCTTCGCCTCGGCCACGCAGGACATCGCCATCGACGCGTATCGCCTGGAAATCGCCGAGAACACCCGTCAGGCCGCCCTGGCTGCCTGCTACATGACTGGCTACCGGGTCGCCGTGCTGTTTGCCACCGCTGGCGTACTGTTCCTCGCCGAGTGGGCCGGCTCCAGCGCCCTGCACTACAGCCAGTCGGCCTGGGCACTGACCTACGCGGTCTGCGCGCTGGCCATCCTGCCCGGCCTGATCACCACCCTGCTGATGAAAGAGCCGCCGGTGAATGTGCAGCCGCAGGCCGGCAGCTCGGCCTTCGCCTTCAACCACCAGTTGCTCTCGGTGCTGACCCTGCTGGTGCTGCTGATCTCGGTGCCGGCCATGCTCACCGCGCTGACGGCCCAGGCCTGGCCACGCGCTGCGCTGTACGGGATCTTCATCGGGATCTGCATGACGCCCCATGGCCGCCGGCAGATCCGCCCGGTGCGCGAACTGCTGTCGAAGGTGCGCCGCCCGCTGCTGCTTGCCGTGCACGGGCGCGGCCTGCCGCAGTTCGACTTCGTCCACCAGGCGGTGTCGGTGATCGTGCTGATCATCCTGCTGGTCACCGGCACCGCGTTCATCAACATGGTCGAAGCCGCCAAATGGTGGCTCGCCACCCTGTACCTGCTGATCGCCCTGAGCTGTATTTCCGCCCCAGGCCGCCTGCTGATGGCACCGGTGCTCACGCCAATCACCGAGTTCGTCCGCCGCTACCGCTGGCAGGCGCTGCTGCTGCTCGGGCTGATTTCCACCTACCGCATGTCCGACACCGTCATGGGCACCATGGCCAGCGTGTTCTACATCGACATGGGCTTCTCCAAGGACACCATTGCTACTGTCAGCAAGCTGTTCGGCGTGGTGATGACCCTGGTCGGTGCGGCAGCGGGCGGCGTGCTGATCGCCCGTTTCAGCATCCTGCCGATCCTGTTCATCGGTGGCGCGGCTTCGGCGGCGACCAACCTGCTGTTCGCCATGCTGGCGCAGATGGGCGCGATCGATGATCCGCATCTGATGGGAGAAAACGTCTTCGCCCTGCTCAAGGTGCTGGAGCCCCACGTCACCATGCTGGTGGTAACCATCATGCTCGACAACTTCAGCGGCGGCCTCGCCACCTCGGCCTTCGTCGCCTACCTGTCGAGCCTGACCAACCTGAAGTTCTCCGCCACCCAGTACGCCATGCTCAGCTCCACCATGCTGCTGCTGCCGCGTTTCATCGGCGGCTATTCCGGCACCATGGTCGAGAGCATGGGTTACGAGCGGTTCTTCTTCTTCACCGCCGTGCTCGGCGTGCCGACACTGCTGCTGATCGGCTGGCTGTGGCTGCAGCGCAAGAACGACATGACCAACGGCGCCACCACGGAGCCCACGGAAGCGCCTGCACAGCACACCGGTGCCGAGCGCCACTGAGCCTTGCTCAAGAACCTGCGCCCATGAACGGCGCCCATGAAAAAGGCCGGCAATTGCCGGCCTTTTTTATGTCTGTAGGCAGGATCAGTCCGCCAGAGCGGAAGCCTCCTCGCCCTTGACCACCCGTACCACCTTGTTCGGCGCCAGGTCGATGCCGGCGTCGCGCAAGCGCAGGCGCACCTGTTCGTTGAGCATGAAGGTCACAGCCCAGTAGTCGGAGTTGGCGGTCCACAGGCGCAGCGACAAGGTCACCGAGTTCTCGCCCAGGCCCGCGACCACCACCACCGGCGCCGGCGACTTGAGCACGCGGGAATCATCGGCCAGCTCCTTGAGAATGGCACGGGCGCCATCCAGGTCGGCGTCGAAGGCCAGCTTCACGTCGAAGGTCACCTGGCGGGTCGTCTGGGTCGAGGTGTTGGTGATGATGCCGTTGGACAGTGCGCCGTTGGGCACGATCACGGTGCGGTTGTCACCGGTACGCAGCACGGTGTGGAAGATCATGATGTTGTCCACGGTGCCGGATACGCCCTGCGCCTCGATCCAGTCGCCGATCTTGAACGGGCGGAACAGCAGGATCAGCACGCCGCCGGCGAAGTTCGACAGGCTGCCCTGCAGCGCCAGGCCGATGGCCAGGCCGGCAGCACCGATGGCGGCGACGAAGCTGGTGGTCTGGATGCCGATCATCGACGCCACGCTGACCATCAGCAGGATCTTCAGGATGATGTTCACCATGCTGCCGATGAAGCCTTGCAGCGTCTTGTCCACATGCTTGGTGGACAGCAGCCCGCCCACGCGTCGGGTGAACAGGTTGATCACCCACCAACCGATCAGCAGGGTCAACAGCGCCAGCACGGCATTGCCCAGGTAAGCCAGGGCTATCGGAGTCCAGGCCTCCGCACTGTTCATCATCTGCTCGTAATTCATATCCATGGATGCAGGCCCCTTGTCTATTGCCATTCCAAAAACAAAACCGCCATGGCAAGCCATGGCGGTCGGGAGTTCGCCGAGCGACTCTATTACTGCGACGTCGCGCGGGCGCTGAGGTTCCGCTGAAGCGGCTGATCAGTCGCGGAAGTTGTTGAACTGCAGCGGCATGCCCAGGGATTCGCCGCGCAGCAGCGCGATGGCTTCCTGGAGGTCATCGCGCTTCTTGCCGGTGACGCGGACCTGCTCGCCCTGGATGGCGGCCTGAACCTTGAGCTTCTTGTCCTTGATCAGGGCGACGATCTTCTTCGCCAGATCCTTGTCGATCCCCTCACGGAAATCGACTTCCTGCTTGACCACCTTGCCGGAGGCGAAGGAGTCCTTGATCTCCATGCACTGTGCGTCAATCTTGCGTTTGACCAGGCTGGAGCGAAGAATGTCGAGCATCTGCTCGAGCATGAAATCCGCCTCGGCGGTCAGGGTGATGGACTTTTCCTTGGCCTCGAAGCTGCACTTGCCCTTCAGGTCGAAACGGCGGTCCAGTTCCTTGGTGGCGTTATCCAAGGCGTTGGTCAGTTCGTGTTTGTCCAGTTCGGACACCACGTCGAACGAAGGCATGACATCTCTCCAGATGGACGGCGCGATACGGTTCACAGTCAGCATCGAGCCTGGCTTGACGATAAAAATGCGCGGTCATTATAACTGACAGACAAGACCGCGCCCGGCCTCTGACGTCGAGACTCGGCAATTCCCATCCGTTAGCGAGACATTCCCTTCCATGCCAACCAACCATCTCAGCATCCTGGTGGTCGACGATGCCAAGTTCTCCAGCGCCATGATCGGCCGCGCGCTGAGCCAGGCCGGCTACCAGAACGTGCGCTTCGCCAGCAGTGCCAGCGAAGCGCTCGAACTGCTGGAAAAGCAGCCCGTGAGCGTACTGCTCGCCGACTGGCTGATGCCCGAGATGGACGGCCTGGAGCTGACTGCCAGGGTGCGCCAGCTCGACGAGAGCGGCGACCACTACACCTACATCATCCTGCTCACCGGCAAGGAGGGCGACAACGCCCTGGCCGAAGCCTTCGACCGTGGCGTGGACGACTTCGTCAGCAAGTCGGCGATGAACGAGCAACTGGTGCCCCGCGTACTGGCCGCCGACCGCCTCAGCAACACCCTGCAGCGCCTGCTGATGGAAAACCGCCTGCTCACCGAGAACATCACCAGTCTGGAAGAGCGCAACCTGGTGGACAGTTCTACCGGCCTGGGCAACCAGCGCTACCTGAAGCAGAAGCTCGCCGACAGCATCCGCCAGGTGGAATCCCGCGGCGGCGCGGTGTGCTACATGCTGATCGGACTGCCGGAGCTGGCCGAACTGGGGCAGAAGCACGGCCAGCCGTTCCAGAACGAACTGCTCCATGGCGTCGCCCGCCGGCTGCAGCAACTGGTGCGGCCGCTGGACGTGCTGGCACGCCTCGATCACCAGCACTTCGCCCTGATCACCCTGCTCGAAGACCTGCAGGAGTGCTCGCCCAGCAGCTTCCGCCGCCTGCACGAAGGCCTGAACCTCAAGGCCTTCAAGACCAGCGAAGGCTTCATCACCCTCAAGGCCGGCATCAGCCTGGTCGGCCTGGACGCCAAGGCGCTGCCCCTGGAAGTCGAGCATGTGATGCAGCAGGGCCGCGCGCTGCTGCCCGACGCCTTCGCCAGCGGACGAATCAACGCCAGTCGCCTGACCGGCCTGCGCTAAACTTCGCGGTAAGCCCCCGAACCCGCGAAGTTCTTCCCATGACCTGGACCATCCTCGGCGCTGGCAGCCTCGGTTGCCTGTGGGCCGCCCGCCTGTCCCGCGCCGGCCTGCCGGTGCGCCTGCTGTTGCGCGACCGCCAGCGCCTCAACGCCTACCGCAGCCTCGGTGGCGTCACGCTGGTGGAAGACGGCCGCGAGAGCCTCTATCCCATCCCGGCTGAAACTGCCGCCCAGGGCGCACCGATCCAGCGCCTGCTGCTGGCCTGCAAGGCCTATGACGCCGAAGCCGCCGCGGCCAGCGTGGCCGCACGCCTTGCCCCAGGCGCCGAGCTGATCCTGCTGCAGAACGGCCTGGGCAGCCAGCAGGCGGTCAGCGCGCACCTGCCGCGCGCTCGTTGCCTCTATGCCTCCAGCACCGAAGGCGCATTCCGCGAGGCCGACTTCCGTGTCGTCTTCGCAGGCCGGGGACAGACCTGGCTGGGCGACGAACAGGGCGGCGACGAACCGGCCTGGCTGTCAGACCTGCGCCGCGCGGAGATTCCCGTGCAATGGAGCGACGACATTCTCGAGCGCCTGTGGCGCAAGCTTGCCCTGAATTGCGCGATCAACCCGCTCACCGTGCTGCACCAGTGCCGCAACGGCGAACTGGCCAGTCACCCCGACGAGGTCGCCGGGCTCTGCGACGAGCTGGGCCAACTGCTCCATGCCAGTGGCTACGGCTCCGCCGCGCGGGAGCTACAGGGCGACGTGGAGCGCGTGATTGCCGCCACCGCGGCGAACTTCTCCTCGATGTACCAGGACGTCGCCAAGGGCCGGCGCAGCGAGATCGCCTACCTGCTCAGCCACGCCTGCCGCGAAGGCGACCGCCTGTACCTGGCCCTGCCGCAGCTACGCGCCCTGCACGGGCGCCTGCGGGCTTGCCTGGTGGCGCGCGGATTGCCCGACAACTGATGGCGGGCTACCCTGCCCGCCTCTTCCGTTTTCTCTCTTCGACGCACCCATGCCTTCACCCATGAACCTGCGCCAGCGCCTGGAAGACCTGCCGGTCGGCCAGAAGATCCTCGCCGCCCTGCTGGTGCTGTTGGCGACCGTGATGCTGGTCGCCAACCTCGCCTTCATCAGCGCGGCCTACTGGATCTCCCAGGACAGCGTGGCGCCCCAGGCTCTGCAGACCATCGGCCGGCTGATCGCCAACCCGGCGCTCAGCGAACCGGCACTGTCGTCGCCGACCCAGGCCCAGGTGCTGCTGCGCCAGCTGGACGACTACCAGCCGCTGCGAGCTGCCGCCCTGTATGACAGCAACGGCGAGCGCATCGCGCAGACGCCGAGCAATGGCCCGGTGGCACTGCCCGAGCGCCTGGACCACCTGGAACGCTGGCGCCAGCACGAATACCGTCTCAACGCGCTGTTCGAGCTGCCCCAGGCCGGCCGCAACAGCGGCTACCTGCTGCTGGTGGCCAGCAGCGAGCTGCCGGGCGCGTTCTACACCGGCACCCTCACCGCCAGCCTGGTGATCCTCGCCGTCTCGGTACTGCTCTGGCTGCTCATCGCCCAACAGATTCGCCGCCTGATCACCCGGCCGATCCGCAGCCTGGAAGAACTCTCGCGCCAGGTTACCCGCGAGGAGAACTACGCCCTGCGCGCCGAGCGCGGCAACGCCGACGAGATCGGCCGCCTGGCTGACGCCTTCAACACCATGCTGACCCGCATCGAGGCACGCGAGCAGCAGCTCAAGCGCGCCCGTGACGATGCCCAGGAAGCCGTGGAGCAGGCCCAGTCGCTGGCCGAGGAAACCCGCCGCTCGAACCGCAAGCTGGAACTGGAAGTCCAGGTACGCAGCAAGATCGAGAAGAAGCTCACCGGCTTCCAGCACTACCTCAACAGCATCATCGACTCCATGCCCTCTGCACTGATCGCGGTGGACGAGCAGCTCTATGTCACGCAGTGGAACCAGGAAGCCAGCCTGCTCTCCGGCACCAGCCTGGACGATGCGGTGAACCAGCCGGTGTTCCTCGCCTTCCCCTCGCTCAAGCCCTTCCTGCCGCAGTTGACCCGTGCCGCCGAGCAGCACAAGGTCGAACGCGTCGAGCGCGTCACCTGGGCCCTCACCGACGCCCCGCGCCACTATGCCCTGACCTTCTACCCGCTGATGGGCGGTACCGGCCGTGGCGCGGTGATCCGTATCGACGACATCACCGACCGCCTGGGCATGGAAGAAATGATGGTGCAGTCGGAGAAGATGCTCTCCGTCGGTGGCCTCGCCGCCGGCATGGCCCATGAGATCAACAACCCGCTGGGCGCCATCCTGCACAACGTGCAGAACATCCGCCGGCGCCTGTCGCAGGAGCTGCCGAAGAACCTCGAAGTGGCCGGCGAAGTGGGCGTGCGCCTGGACGACCTCAACCACTATCTGGAGGCGCGGGAGATTCCCAAGCTGATGGATGGCATCCAGTACGCCGGCTCGCGCGCAGCGAAGATCGTCACCCACATGCTCTCCTTCAGCCGACGCAGCCACCGCCAGATGGCCGCTTGCGAGCTGCCGGCACTGCTGGAGCAGGCCGTGGAGATCGCCGGCAACGACTTCGACCTCACCGGCGGCTTCGACTTCAAGTCGCTGGAAATCGTCCATGAGTATGACCAGCGCCTGGGCCCCGTGCCGGTGATCGCCAACGAGATCGAACAGGTCCTGCTCAACCTGCTGAAGAACGGCGCCCAGGCCATCCACCTGCGTGACGACGAAGAAGAAGGCGAGTACGGCCGCATCACCCTGCGCACCCGGCTCAATCCGCCGTGGGCGGAAATCCAGGTGGAGGACAACGGCTGCGGCATGCCGGAGAACGTGCGCAAGCGCATCTTCGAACCGTTCTTCACCACCAAGGAAGTCGGCCAGGGCACGGGGCTGGGCCTGTCGGTCTCGTACTTCATCGTTACCAACAACCACAAGGGGCAGATGGAGGTGCAGTCCGAACTGGGCGTGGGCACCTGCTTCACCATCCGCCTGCCGCTGGCCGCCGAGATTTCCCCGCCGCTGCCGCTATTGGCGCGCGACGACAAGGAGCAATGAGCCATGGGCAATCGCCTGTCGAAGATCTACACCCGCACCGGCGACGCCGGTGAAACCGGCCTGGCCGACGGCCGCCGCGTACCCAAGCACCACCCGCGCGTGGAGGCCATGGGCGCGGTGGACGAGCTGAACAGCCACCTCGGCCTGCTGCTGGCCGGGCTGCACGAGGCGCGCAGCAGCGCACTGGAGGAAGCGATCGGTGTACTGGCGCCGATCCAGCACCGCCTGTTCGACCTCGGTGGCGAGCTGGCGATGCCGGAGTACCGCGCGCTGAACGACGCCGAAGTGGAACGCCTGGAGCAGGTGATCGACCGCTGGAACGAAGAGCTCGGGCCGCTGAAGAACTTCATCCTGCCAGGCGGCTCGCGCCTGGTCGCCCTTGCCCACCTGTGCCGCGCCCAGGCGCGCAACGCCGAACGTCGCTGTCAGCAGCTGAATGCCGAAGAGCCGCTGGAAGGCGCGGGCCTGCGTTACCTGAACCGGCTGTCCGACCTGCTGTTCGTCGCCGCGCGGTTCATCGCCCGTCGCCAGGGCGTGGAAGAGATTCTCTGGAAGGCGGCCGAAAAGCCGGCCTGATAGATCTGCAGGAGCGCGCCCTGCGCGTGATCGTGGGCATGGCCCGCTCCTACAGGTGAACGCCGGCACTAGTGACTGGCATCGGTGCGACTCGTGTGGATCAGCCTTCGCTTTTCGGCCAGAACGCGCGAATACCCGCCACGCCTTGCGCACCCGCCTGCCAGGCGCGCTCGACGTCCTGCGGGCCGACACCACCGAGCAGGAACACCGACTGGTTGAAGCCGTCGATCAGCTCCGCCGCTGCCTCCCAGCCCAGTGCCGGCTCGCCCGGATGGCTTTCGGTCGGCTGCACCGGCGACAGGGTGACAAAATCCACTCCCATGCGCGCCGCCAGCTCCAGCTCCTCGGCGTTGTGGCAGGACGCCGCCAGCAAGCGCTCGCGGGGGAACGGCCGGCCATTGGGAGCATATTTGCGCAACTGCTCGGAAGTCAGGTGCCAGCCGGCCGCCGGGAAGTCGCCCAGCCATTCCAACGGTCCCTTGAGCATCAACTGCGCCTTGCCGGCGCACAGCCCCTGCACGTCGACGGCGAGGTCGCGGTACTCGGGGCTGTACATGTTCGGTGCGCGCAGCTGAATCAGGCGGATACCGTTGGCAACGGCAGCACGCACGCCCTGCACCAGTTGCGGGATTTCCAGGCCATCGGGAGTGATCAGGTAACGATCCGGCAGGCGCGCAGCCTGTACGATCGGCTCGTTGGCCGCCGGGAACTCGTAGTCCGGCAGGTCGCGCGCGGCAACCCAGGCCAGCGGCTGGCCCTCGGCGCCGTGGGGAGCGCCGGAGAAGGCTGAGACTTCCCAGACATCCAGCAGCACGTGCTTGTCGCTGTAGTCGTGTTGCACGCGGATCAGCGGACGTGCCTGCTCGACGTCGATGCCCAGCTCTTCCTTCAGCTCACGGGCCAGGGCGACCTGCACCGCCTCGCCCTCCTCCACCTTGCCACCGGGAAACTCCCAGAGACCACCCTGGTGCTTGTCGTCCGGACGGCGGGCGATCAGTACCCGGCCATCGAGCCCGCGAATCACGGCGGCGGCGACATGTACTCGTTTCACAGTGCTACTCCTCAATCCGATTCTGACAGGGCCCGCGCACAGGGCCTGTTCACGATCTCGCGGGCTGGAGAAGAGCACGGCGAAACGGGTTGAGGGAGCGCAGTTTACAGGCCGTAAATGAGCATCCCGACTCCGATTTCAACGCAGCTATTTCGACGCGCAGCAGATCGTAAATGGGTACTGCGGGCATTCTACCGTCATTGGCGGCCGGGTTCAGGCGCGTTCGACCATTGCCGCCTCCAGCCAGGGACGGAAGGCCGGCCAGGCGTAGATCGCATCGACATAGTTCTGCGCCTCGACGGGCAGGGTCACGCAGTAGCTGCGCAGGCGCGTGGCAACGGGTGCGTAGAAGGCGTCGGCGATGCTGGCGTGGCCGAACAGGAACGGGCCATCCTGGCCGAACTGCCGGCGGCACAGCGCCCAGAGCTCGACGATGCGCGTGATATCCGCCTCTACCGCGTCGGGCACCTCGGCCAACGGCTGGTTGCGCTGGATGTCCATGGGCATGTTCGAGCGCAGCGCCATGAAGCCGCTGTGCATCTCGGCGCAGACCGTACGCGCCAGGGCTCGGGCCGCTTCGCCACGGGGCCAGAGGTGGGCTTCGGGGAAGCGTTCGGCGAGGTATTCGGCGATCGACAGGGAATCCCAGATCAGCCCGTGCTCGCACTTGAGCGCCGGCACCTTGCCGCTGGGCGAGTGCTCGCGGATACGCCGCGCGGTGTCCTGGCCACCCAGGGGAATAAGGACTTCCTCGAACTCGGCGCCGGTGAGCTGCATGGCGAGCCAGCCGCGCAAGGACCAGGAGGAGACGTTCTTGCTGCCGATGATCAGGGTAAGGGACATGGATGCGATGCTCGTGAAGGTCAGTCAGAAGACCTTAGAGCGCGGCAGCCATGAAAACAAATTCCCGATTTTCATCCATCGATGAAAATCGGGAATGCGAGTGGTGCGAGGCGCCAATGCAGCGTCGGCGCCCACGCTTACGCGGTGATCAGGTACGGTATTCCGCGTTGATCTTCACGTACTCGTGGGACAGGTCGGTGGTCCAGATGGTCTCGCTGCAGGTGCCGCGGCCAAGATCGATGCGGATGGTGATCTCTTCCTGGGCCATGACCTTCGCGCCCCGGTCCTCGGTGTAGCTGGCGGCACGGCAGCCACGGCTGGCGATGGCCACGTCATCCAGGAACACGTCGATAAGGCTCACGTCCAGATCCGGTACGCCGGCACGACCGACGGCGGCGAGGATGCGGCCCCAGTTCGGATCGGAGGCGAACAGCGCGGTCTTGATCAGCGGCGAGTGGGACACGGCGTAGCCGACGTCCAGGCACTCCTGATGAGTCGCGCCGCCGTTCACCTGTACGGTGACGAACTTGGTCGCGCCTTCGCCGTCACGGACGATGGCCTGGGCCAGTTCCATGGAAACGTCCAGCACCGCCTGCTTCAGCGCAGCGAACAGCGCACCGGAGGCAGCGGTGATTTCCGGCAGCGCGGCCTGACCGGTGGCAACCAGCATGCAGCAGTCGTTGGTCGAAGTATCGCCATCGATGGTGATGCGGTTGAACGACTTGTTCGAGGCGTCGCGCAGCAGGTCCTGCAGCACGGCCTGGGCGACCTTGGCGTCGGTGGCGATGTAACCGAGCATGGTGGCCATGTTCGGCTTGATCATGCCGGCGCCCTTGCTGATGCCGGTGACGGTGATGGTCACGCCGTCGTGCTCGAACTGGCGGCTGGCGCCCTTGGGCAGGGTGTCGGTGGTCATGATGCCGGCGGCAGCGTCAGCCCAGTTATCCACAGACAGGTTGGCCAGTGCGGCGGGCAGCGCGGCTTCGATCTTCTCGACCGGCAGCGGCTCGCCGATCACACCGGTGGAGTAAGGCAGCACGGCGTTTTCCGGCACGCCAGCCAGTTCGGCCAGCTTGGCGCAGGTACGGGTGGCATTGACCAGGCCCGGCTCGCCGGTGCCGGCATTGGCGTTGCCGGTGTTGGTCAGCAGGTAGCGCACCGGGCCCAGGAAACGCTTGCGCGCCAGGATCACCGGGGCAGCGCAGAAGGCGTTGGTGGTGAACACCCCGGCCACGGTGGAGCCTTCGGCGCAGCGCATCACCACGATGTCCTTGCGGCCGGGTCGCTTGATGCCGGCAGACGCGATGCCGAGTTCGAAACCGGGGACCGGGTGCAGGGTGGACATGGGGCCGAGACCAACAGCCATGTGGCGCGCTCCTATCTAGTCAGTGAATCTAGTCAATGAAACGAATCAGTGAAGCAGATGAGAAAAACGCCGCGAGCGGCAGGGCCGGTCGCGGCGTTGGTATCAGGGTCCGGAGGCGTTATTCCACCTGACCGTGGCAGTGCTTGTACTTCTTGCCCGAACCGCAGGGGCACGGCTCGTTGCGGCCGATCTTCGGTTCGTTGCGGATGGGTTCCATCGGCACGACGTTGTCAGTCGGTACTTCACCCTCTTCTTCCGGCTCGGCGGTGACCTGCTCCATGGACGGAGCGGCGGCATGCTGGAACTGCATGCGCTTGGCCATTTCCTCGGCTTCGCGGCGCAGGCGGGCCTCTTCTTCGGCCGGGTCTTCGCGGCGAACCTGGACAAAGGACAGTACGCGGATGGTGTCGCGCTTGATGGAGTTCAGCAGCTCCTGGAACAGGTTGAAGGACTCGCGCTTGTATTCCTGCTTCGGGTTCTTCTGTGCGTAGCCACGCAGGTGGATGCCGTGACGCAGGTGATCCATGGTGGACAGGTGATCTTTCCACAGATCGTCCAGCACGCGCAGCAGCATCTGCTTCTCGAAGGTACGCAGGGCTTCTTCGCCGGCGAGCTCTTCCTTCTCGTTGTAGGCAGCTACCAGCTCGGTGAGGATCTTCTCGCGCAGGGTCTCTTCGTAGAGTTTCTCGTCGTCGTCCAGCCACTGCTGGATCGGCAGCTTGAGGCCGAAATCACTGTACAGCGCAGCTTCCAGGCCAGCGACGTCCCACTGCTCGGGCAGCGACTGCGGCGGGATGTGCTCGCTGACGGTGTTGTTCAGGGTTTCTTCGCGGAACTCGGTAATGGTCTCGCCGATGTTGTCGGCCGCGAGCAGGGTGTTGCGCATGTGGTAGATCACCTTGCGCTGCTCGTTGGCGACGTCGTCGAACTCCAGCAGTTGCTTACGGATATCGAAGTTGCGGCCTTCGACCTTGCGCTGCGCCTTTTCGATGGCGTTGGTCACCATGCGGTGCTCGATCGCCTCGCCCGGCTGCATGCCCAGGGCCTTCATGAAGTTCTTCACCCGATCGGAGGCGAAGATGCGCATCAGGTGGTCTTCCAGCGACAGGTAGAAGCGGCTGGAACCCGGGTCGCCCTGACGGCCGGCACGGCCGCGCAGCTGGTTGTCGATACGGCGGGATTCGTGGCGCTCGGAAGCGATCACATGCAGGCCGCCCGACTCGATGACCTGCTGGTGGCGCTTCTGCCAGTCGGCCTTGATCTGCGCGACCTGCTCGTCGGTGGGGTTCTCCAGCGCGGCAACTTCCACTTCCCAGTTGCCGCCCAACAGGATGTCGGTACCACGACCGGCCATGTTGGTGGCGATGGTGACCGAGCCCGGACGGCCGGCCTGGGCGATGATCTCGGCTTCCTTCTCGTGGTACTTGGCGTTCAGTACCTTGTGCTCGATGCCGGCGTTCTGCAGCAGCTGCGAGACGTACTCGGAGGTCTCGACCGAAGCGGTGCCCACGAGGATCGGACGACCCAGCGCCTGGCACTGCTGCACGTCGGTGATGATCGCGGCGTACTTCTCGTCCTGGGTCAGGTAGACCAGGTCGTTGAAGTCCTTACGGGCAACCGGGCGGTGGGTCGGGATCACCACCACGTCCAGGCCGTAGGTCTGGCGGAATTCGAAGGCCTCGGTGTCGGCGGTACCGGTCATGCCGGCCAGCTTGGTGTAGAGGCGGAAGTAGTTCTGGAAGGTGGTCGAGGCCAGGGTCTGGCTCTCGGCCTGGATCGGCAGATTTTCCTTCGCCTCGATGGCCTGGTGCAGGCCCTCGGAGAGGCGGCGGCCCGGCATGGTACGGCCAGTGTGCTCGTCGATCAGCAGGACCTGGTCGCCCTGGACGATGTATTCCACGTTGCGGTGGAACAGGGTATGGGCGCGCAGCGCGGCGTAGACGTGGGTCAGCAGGCTGAGGTTGTGCGCCGAGTAGAGACTCTCACCTTCGGCCAGCAGGCCGTTCTGGGTCAGCAGCTCCTCGACGTAGGCATGGCCCTGCTCGTTGAGCTCGACCTGGCGGGTCTTCTCGTCGATGCTGTAGTGGCCCTGCTGGGTCACCTGGCCTTCGACTTCCTCGATGTGACGCTTCAGGCGCGGGATCAGCTTGTTGATCTTGATGTACAGCTCGGAGCTGTCTTCGGCCTGGCCGGAGATGATCAGCGGAGTCCGCGCCTCGTCGATGAGGATGGAGTCCACTTCGTCGACCACGGCGAAGTTCAGTTCACGCTGGAACTTGTCCTCCAGGCTGAACGCCATGTTGTCGCGCAGGTAGTCGAAGCCGAATTCGTTGTTGGTGCCGTAGGTGATGTCGGAGGCGTAGGCAGCGCGCTTCTCTTCCGGCGGCTGGAACGGGCTGACGATGCCCACGGAAAGACCGAGGAACTCGTACAGCGGGCGCATCCAGTTGGCGTCGCGGCGGGCCAGGTAGTCGTTCACGGTGACCACGTGCACGCCTTTGCCGGACAGGGCGTTCAGGTAGACGGCCAGGGTACCCACGAGGGTCTTGCCCTCACCGGTACGCATCTCGGCGATCTTGCCTTCGTGCAGAGTCATGCCGCCGATCAGCTGGACGTCGAAGTGGCGCATGCCCATCACGCGCTTGCCGGCCTCGCGGGCAACGGCGAAGGCTTCCGGAAGGATCTGGTCGAGGGTCTCGCCCTTGGCGACGCGTGCCTTGAACTCTTCGGTCTTGGCCTTCAGTTGCTCATCGGAAAGCGGGACCATCTGGGGCTCGAGTGCATTGATGGCCTGAACCAGCTTGGCCATGCGCTTCACTTCGCGCTCGTTCTTGCTTCCAAAGAGTTTTTTCAACAAAGGCGCAAACATATCGACTGGGTCATCCGAACTGGAGAATTGGAGGGCTGCCCGACTGGCTGGCCGCGGCGCGGAACGGCAATGAAGCGGGCATTCTACCCGGAAACTTCCACGAGAAAAGTGTCGAAGTCATCCTTGGAAGCTTCGCATTCTGCGCCGTCCGGGGCAATGCATGGGCGGACAACTTTCGATCCGTGTGGCTGATATGGTGACGCAGGCAGGTAACTTCAAGGGTCGACGGTGGCATCTGGCCCAGACCGCATCTGTTACCATCCTTCTTCATTCATTCCCGGTAGTTCCTCATGGCCTTCCGCCCCCTGCCCGCCAAGGCGATGACCAAGCTGCTGCGCGAAGCCAAGCCGCTGCAGTCGCTGTTCGCCGAGGCGCAACGCCTCTCGCGCCTGCAGGAACTGCTCGACTCCCAACTGCAACCAGCCGCGCGCCCTTACTGCCGTGTCGCGTCGTGGCGCGGAGGCAGCCTGCTGCTGGTCGTCACTGACGGCCACTGGGCCACGCGCCTGCGCTACCAGCAGAACCGACTGCTGCGGCAACTGGCCGCGTTCGAGGAATTCCAGGGACTGGCGCGCATCCTGTTCAAGGTGCAACCCACGGTCCAGACGCCAACACGGGTGAACACCAACCGGATCACCGAGTCCGCCTCCGCCACCCTGCACGAAGCCGCCGAAGGCATCAGCAATCCGCAGCTGAAAGCCGCTCTCGAACGCCTTGCCAGTCGCAGCCGCAAGCCACCGGAACCGGACGCGGAATAAAACGCAGACATAAAAAAAGGCCACCCTGAGGTGGCCTTTGAAGTTGTAGCTGAAAGGAGGAGGTTTCCTTATACGGCCGCAGCGGGTCGCATATAGGAGATCGGCGCAGTCTTGGCGTCTTCGAAGGTCACCACTTCCCAAGCGTCCTTGTCTGCGATGAGGGTACGCAGAAGGCGGTTGTTCAGGGCGTGACCGGACTTGTAGCCGATGAACTCGCCGATGAGGCTGTTACCCAGCAGGTACAGGTCACCAATGGCGTCCAGGATCTTGTGCTTGACGAATTCGTCCTCGTAACGAAGACCATCTTCGTTGAGCACTCGATACTCGTCGACCACGATGGCGTTCTCCACGCTGCCACCCAGAGCCAGGTTCTGGGAACGCAGCATCTCGATGTCACGCATGAACCCGAAGGTGCGGGCGCGGCTGACTTCCTTCACGAAGGAAGTACTGGAGAAATCCACCACGGCTTTCTGGGTGCGACCACGGAAGACCGGGTGATCGAAATCGATCTCGAAGCTCACCTTGAAGCCGTCGAACGGAACGAAGGTGGCGCGCTTGTCGCCCTCTTCCACCGTCACTTCGCGCTTGATGCGGATGAACTTCTTGGCCGCTTCCTGCTCTTGCAGGCCAGCGGACTGGATCAGGAATACGAAGGGACCTGCGCTGCCGTCCATGATCGGGACTTCCGATGCGGACAGCTCGACATAGGCGTTGTCGATACCCAGGCCGGCCATGGCCGAAAGCAGATGCTCCACGGTATCCACTTTGACGTCACCCTTGATCAGGGTGGTCGACATGGTGGTTTCGCCGACGTTCGAGGCCCGGGCAGGAATTTCCACTACAGGGTCGAGGTCAGCCCGGCAGAACACGATGCCAGTATCGACGGGAGCCGGCTTCAGGGTCAGGTAAACCTTCTCCCCGGAATGCAGGCCGACACCGGTCGCCCGGATGATGTTCTTCAAGGTGCGTTGTCTGATCATGGCTTTGGCCGCTTTCGCGCAAGTTGCGAACTGTTGTCAACAATGGGCGGCGATGATAGCAGAACCGCCCTTTGCTGAACACCAATCACATTGATACTCCTGATAAATCGACTCAATCGGCCTGACGACGCAGGAAGGCCGGGATATCCAGATAGTCCAGATCGTCCTGCGGGTTCAGCTTGGCCGCGGTGGCTGCGCCGCCGTGGCTCTGGTTGCGCATGACGGTCGGACGGTCCAGGTCACGGTAGTTCACCGACTGCTGCTCGCGCTGAACCGGAGCCTGGGTGCTGACGGCCTGGGTCTGAACGGTGTTGTCGACGACCTTGACCGGTTTTTCCAGGCGCGCGCCCAGACCGGTGGCGACCACGGTGACGTGCAGCTCGTCGCGCATGTCCGGATCGATCACGGTACCCACCTTCACGGTGGCGTGCTCGGACGCGAACTGCTCGATGATGTTACCCACGTCGGAGTACTCGCCCAGGGACAGGTCGGGACCGGCGGTGATGTTCACCAGGATGCCACGGGCGCCCTGCAGGTTGACGTCTTCCAGCAGCGGGTTGCGGATCGCGGCTTCGGTAGCCTCGCGAGCGCGGTTCGGGCCGCTGGCGCAGCCGGTACCCATCATGGCCATGCCCATTTCGCTCATGACGGTTTTCACGTCGGCGAAGTCGACGTTGATCATGCCCGGGCGCTTGATGATGTCGGAGATACCGCGAACGGCACCGGCCAGTACGTCATCAGCCTTGGCGAAGGCTGCCAGCAGGCTCGCGTCCTTGCCCAGGATGGTCAGCAGCTTTTCGTTCGGGATGGTGATGAGCGAATCGACGCTTTCAGCCAGCGAGCGGATGCCTTCATCGGCGATCTGCATACGCTTGCGACCTTCGAACGGGAACGGACGGGTGACCACGGCCACGGTGAGGATGCCCATTTCCTTGGCAACCTCGGCAATGATCGGCGCAGCACCGGTACCGGTACCGCCACCCATGCCGGTGGTGATGAAGACCATGTCGGCGCCTTCCAGAACTTCGGCGATACGCTCGCGGTCCTCTATGGCGGCCTGACGGCCCACTTCCGGGTTGGCGCCAGCACCCAGGCCCTTGGTCACACCTGGGCCGAGCTGCAGCACGGTGCGCGCGGCGATGTTCTTCAGCGCCTGCGCATCGGTGTTGGCGCAAATGAATTCGACGCCATCAACGTTGTTCTTGGCCATATGGTTCACGGCGTTGCCGCCGCCGCCACCTACGCCGATAACCTTGATGACTGCTGTCTGCGGGACGTTATCTACCAGTTCAAACATTTCCCCTCTCCTTCCTTTCTAGTTGTGTTGCCTACGTTTACCGCGGTGGTAAATCAGAAATTGCCCTGGACCCAGCGTTTGAGCTTTTCCAGTACCGGTGTCTTGGGTTCGTCACTGCTGAAGCTGCTGCCGGACATGGAGATGCCGTCGGATTGTTTCTGCAGTCCGTACAGGAGCAGCCCTACACCGGTGGAATAGATCGGATTGCGCACGACGTCGGACAATCCCTTGACGCTGTGGGGTACGCCGAGGCGTACCGGCATGTGAAAGATCTCTTCGGCCAGTTCGACGGCGCCTTCCATCTTGGAGGTGCCGCCAGTCAGGACGATCCCGGCTGGAATCAGGTCCTCGTAGCCACTGCGGCGCAGTTCGGCCTGAACCAGGGTGAAGAGCTCGTCGTAACGCGGCTCGACCACTTCGGCAAGCGCTTGGCGCGACAGTTCCCGCGGTGGCCGATCCCCTACGCTGGGCACCTTGATGGTTTCGCCCGGACCGGCCAGTTTGGCCAAGGCGCAAGCATATCGAATCTTGATCTCTTCGGCGTACTGGGTCGGGGTGCGCAGCGCCATGGCGATGTCGTTGGTGACCTGATCGCCGGCAATCGGGATCACTGCCGTGTGGCGAATCGCGCCTTCGGTGAAGATGGCGATGTCGGTGGTACCGCCGCCGATGTCCACCAGGCACACGCCCAGCTCCTTCTCGTCCTCGGTGAGCACGGAGTAGGCCGAGGCCAGCTGCTCGAGGATGATGTCGTCCACCTCCAGACCGCAGCGGCGCACGCACTTCTCGATGTTCTGCGCAGCGTTCACCGCGCAGGTCACCACGTGCACCTTGGCTTCCAGGCGCACGCCGGACATGCCCAGCGGCTCGCGCACGCCTTCCTGGTTGTCGATCACGTAGTCCTGGGCCAGGGTGTGCAGCACACGCTGATCGGCCGGAATGGCCACGGCCTGGGCCGCGTCCAGTACGCGCTCGATATCCGCGCCGCTGACTTCGCGATCACGAATCGCCACGATGCCGTGGGAATTCAGGCTGCGGATATGGTTGCCGGCGATGCCGACGAAGGCCGAGTGGATACGGCAGCCAGCCATCTGCTGGGCTTCATCGATGGCGCGCTGGATCGATTGCACGGTGGACTCGATGTTCACCACCACGCCTTTCTTCAGACCGCGCGACGGATGCGTCCCGATGCCGACGATTTCCAGCTTGCCATCGGCCGCTACCTCGCCCACCAGCGCCACCACCTTGGAGGTGCCGATGTCCAGGCCGACGACCATTTTGCCGCTCTGCACGCTTGCCATGTTTATAGAAGTCTCCTCAACTCACTGCGCGGCGGTGGTCTGAGCCACCGTCGCTTCCGGCACCGGATCGCGCCAACCCACGGCCAGGCCGTTGGGGTAGCGCATGTCGATGCGGGCAATTTTCGTAATCTGGTCTTTCAGCGCCTTGTCGTAGATGGTCACGAACCGGCGAATCTGTTCTACCGCGTGATCGCGGCCCAGCATGATCTCCACGCCCTGCGCGGTGCCCAGGGTCCAGGCGCCGCGCGAACTCATGTCCAGGCTGGCGATGGTGAAGCCCAGCGGGCGAATCATCTGGCTGAGAATCTGGTACTGCTGCATTACCTGTTGCTGAGCACGCTGCGGGCCGGACAGGCGCGGCAAGTGCTCGTAGTTGGCCACTTCCCGCGGAGCAAATGCCTGACCCTGGTTGTTCAGCAGCGCTTCGTCCCCCCAACGGGCGATGGGCAATTGCTCGTCCAGGCGAATCACCACCTGGTCGGGCCACACACGACGCACCTCGGCGTGAGCGATCCAGGGCATCTGCTCCAATTCCTGGCGCATGCCGGCCAGGTCGATGGTGAAGAAGCTGGCCGACACGTAGGGGCTGATCCGCTGCTGCACCGCCGCCTGGCTGATGTAGCTGAGATCGCCTTCCACGCTGACCTTGGCGATCGGCCGGTCCGCATAGGGCAGCACGTACTGCGCGCCGTAGTAGGCGCCACCGCCAAGCACACCCAGCACCAGAGGCCACAGCAGCACTTTCAGGAAGCCGAAGCTGGGCCTGGGCATGCGGGCGCTGAGCGGCTCCTTGGCCACCAGACGGCTGGCGCCGCGCGGCACCGGCTTGCGCGCAGGTGCACGGCCGACTCCGGGATTCTGGTGACGAAGCTGCGCGCCGTTCATGACTTACCCCCTTGCCTCGACGCTGTCGGCGAGGATCGCCAGCACGAGCTGCTGGAAATCCAGGCCGGCCGCGCGCGCGGCCATGGGCACCAGGCTGTGATCGGTCATGCCCGGTGCAGTGTTCACTTCCAGCAGCCAGAAGCGCCCTTGGGCGTCCTGCATCACGTCGGCCCGACCCCAGCCCTGGATGCCGAGGGCATCGCAGGCGCGCGCGGTCAGGTCCTTGAGTTCCTGTTCCTTGTCGGCATCGAGGCCGCAGGGAATCTGGTACTGGGTATCGTTGGCCAGGTACTTCGCGTCGTAGTCGTAGAAGGTATGCGGGGTGCCCAGGCGAATGGGCGGCAGCACCTGGCCACGCAGAACGGCGATGGTGAATTCGGGACCACTGATCCACTGCTCGACGAGCACCTGCGGATCGTATTTCGCGGCACCAGCCCAGGCGGCGATCAGTTCCTGCTCGCTGTTGACCTTGGCCATGCCGATGCTCGAACCCTCGTTGGCCGGTTTGACGATCAGCGGGAAGCCCAGCTTCACGGCGGCAGCACGGCAATCGTCCTCGCTGGCGAGCACGGCATGGTCCGGCGTCGGCAGACCCAGGCTCAACCACACGCGCTTGGTGCGCAGCTTGTCCATGGCCAGGGCCGATGCGAGCACGCCGCTGCCGGTGTAGGGAATGCCGGCGATTTCCAGCAGGCCCTGCATGGTGCCGTCTTCACCGCCACGGCCGTGGAGGATGATGAAGGCGCGGTCGATCTTCTCGCGGGTCAGACGCTCCAGCAGATCGTCGCCCACATCGATGCCGAAGGCGTCGACACCTGCATCCTGCAGAGCCTGCAGGACCATGGCGCCGGACTTCAGCGACACCTCGCGCTCGGCACTCTTGCCGCCGTACAGCACAGCGACGCGACCGAAGGCGCGGGGCTCGAGGGCGGATTTGAGGGCGTCACTCATTGCTTCTTCCCCTCGGCGCCAGCATTGGCGACGCCGAACATCGGATTCTTGATCAGTGCCGGAGCCAGCCCGCCGATATCGCCGGCGCCCTGGCAGAGCAGGATGTCGCCTGGACGCAGCAGCGGCTTGAGCAGCGAAGCGAGGTCACCGCCGCGCTCCAGGTAGATCGGGTCGAGCTGTCCGCGCTGGCGAATGCTGTGGCACAGGTGACGGCTATCGGCGCCGGGGATCGGCTCTTCGCCGGCCGGGTAGACCTCCATCAGCATCAGCACGTTCGCCTCGCCCAACACCTGCACGAAGTCGTCGTACAGATCGCGGGTACGGGTGTAGCGGTGCGGCTGGTAGACCATCACCAGACGGCGCTCCGGCCAGCCACCGCGCACGGCCTTGATCACCGCCGCGACTTCGCGCGGGTGGTGCCCGTAGTCGTCGACCAGCATCACGCTGCCGCCTTCCACCTGCAGGTCGCCATAGACCTGGAAGCGTCGGCCAACGCCCTGGAAACCGGACAGGCCCTGGACGATGGCCTCGTCGGAGATGCCTTCATCGGTGGCGATGACGATGGTCGCCAGGGAATTCAGCACGTTGTGCAGGCCGGGCATGTTCACCGAGACGTCCAGCGGCTCGCGCTCGGGGCGCAGCACGGTGAAGTAGGTGCGCATGCCTTCCTGGCGGATGTTGATGGCGCGAACGTCGGCGTCCTCGCTCAGGCCGTAGGTCACGGTCGGACGAGCGACCTGCGGCAGGATCTCGCGCACAACCGGGTCGTCCACGCAGACCACGGCCAGGCCGTAGAACGGCAGGTTGTGCAGGAAGTCGACGAAGGTGCGCTTCAGCCTGTTGAAGTCACCGCCGTAGGTGCTCATGTGGTCGGCGTCGATGTTGGTGACCACCGAGACCATCGGCTGCAGATGTAGGAAGCTGGCGTCGCTCTCGTCGGCCTCGGCCACCAGGTAGCGGCTGGTACCCAGCTGCGCGTTGGTACCGGCGGCATTCAGGCGGCCGCCGATGACGAAGGTCGGGTCCAGGCCGCCGGCGGCGAATACCGAGGCGATCAGGCTGGTAGTGGTGGTCTTGCCGTGGGTACCGGCAACGGCGATGCCGTGGCGGTAGCGCATGAGTTCGGCGAGCATCTCGGCGCGCGGCACGACCGGCACGCGGCGGTCCAGCGCGGCAGCGACTTCCGGGTTCGACTTGTTCACTGCGCTGGAAACCACCAGCACGTCGGCGCCGTCGGAGTTCTCCGCACGGTGGCCAATGAAGATTTCCGCGCCGAACTTCTGCAGGCGCTCGGTGACCGGCGACGCCTTGAGGTCGGAGCCGGAGACTTCGTAGCCGAGGTTGAGCAGCACTTCCGCGATACCGCACATGCCCACGCCACCGATGCCGACGAAGTGGATGCGGCGGATGCGCCGCATGGTGCGGGTGACGCCAGTGGGTTCTTTAACCACGGGCCACCTCCAGGCAGGCATCGACTACCGTGCGGGTAGCCTCGGGCTTGGCCAGGCTGCGTGCGCGAGCGGCCATGCGGGTCAGGGAATCGGGATGCATCAATACCTCGGACAACTGCGCGGCCAGTTCGGCGGCGCTGGTAGATTTCTGTGGCAGCAGGTGGGCCGCGCCCTCCCGCACCAGAAATTCGGCGTTCTTGGTCTGGTGGTCATCGATCGCGTGGGGCAGCGGCACCAGGAAGGACGGCAGGCCAGCAGCGGTCAGTTCGCTGACGGTCAACGCACCGGCGCGGCAGATCACCAGATCGGCCCAGGCGTAGGCGGCGGCCATGTCTGCGATGAACGGAGCTACGTCCGCTTCGACACCCGCAGCGCGATAACGCTCCGCAGTAATTTCGTCATGCTGACGACCGGCCTGATGGCGAATGGCCGGGCGAATCTCCGCCTGCACCTGCGCCAGCGCCTCAGGCAGCAGCTTGTTCAACGGCTCGGCGCCCAGGCTGCCGCCCAGCACCAGCAGGTTGACGCGACGGCCGGCCAGTGGTGCGCGGGCGCCCTCTTCCAGGAACAGCTCGACACGCACCGGGTTGCCGGTGGTCAGGCGCTTGGCGCTGCTGTCGAAGGTATCCGGGAAGGCCTCGCAGACCCGTTTGGCCAGCGGCGCAAGGGTGCGGTTGGCGGTGCCGGCGACGGCATTCTGTTCATGGATCACCAGCGGCACGCCGGACAGCTTGGCAGCCAACCCGCCCGGGCCGGTGACGTAGCCGCCCAGGCCAAGCACGCAGACCGGCTTGAGCTGGCGAACCACACCCAGGGCCTGGAACAGCGACTTGAGCAGATCGAACGGCGCACGCAGCAACGACTTGATGCCCTTGCCGCGCAGGCCGCTGACGTTGATCAGGTGCAGCGGCAGGCCGGCCTTGGGTACCAGGTCGTTCTCGATGCCGCGCGGGGTGCCCAGCCAGTGCACGCTGTAGCCACGCGCCTGGAACTCACGGGCGCAGGCCAATGCCGGGAACACGTGTCCGCCGGTGCCACCTGCCATGATCAGGACGTTACCTTTCATCGGCAAAGTCCTCTTCGCTGAATTCATATTCCTCGCTGCCCATCACGGTGCGGCGTTCCCATTCGATGCGCAGCAACATCCCCAGACAGGCGCAGCAGATCACAAGCGAACTGCCGCCGTAACTGAGGAACGGCAGGGTCAGGCCCTTGGTCGGCAGCAGGCCGACGTTCACGCCCACGTTGATCAGGAACTGGCCGATCCACAGGAAAGCCAGGCCGTAGGCGACGTAGGCGGAGAAGTACTGTTTCGACTGTTCGGCCCAGATGCCGATGTACAGCGCCCGCAGGCTGACGAAGACGAACAGGCCCACGGTGGCCATGGCACCGACGATGCCCAGCTCTTCGGCCAGCACGGCGAACACGAAGTCGGTGTGCGCCTCGGGCAGGTAGAACTGCTTCTGGATGCTGTTGCCCAGGCCCATGCCGGTCCAGCCGCCACGGCCGAAGGCGATCAGCGCCTGGCTGAGCTGGTAGCCCGCGCCGAACTGATCGGCCCAGGGGTCGGTGAAGTTGGTCAGGCGTGCCATCCGGTACGGCTGGGTCTGGATCAGCAGTACCACCGCGCCGACTGCCAGTGCGACCATCAGGCCAAAGCGGAACAGGCCGACACCGCCGAGGAACAGCATCGCGGCGGCCGCGCCCATCATCACGACGGTAGCGCCGAAGTCGGGCTCGCGCAGCAGCAGGCCAGCCATCGGCAGCAACACCACGAAGGGCTTGAAGAAGCCCAGCCAGCTCTCGCGCACCTCTTCCTGGCGACGGACGAGGTAGCCGGCCATGAAGATCACCACGAAGACCTTGGCGATTTCCGAGGGCTGGATGTTGAACAGGCCAAAGCCGATCCAGCGCATGGAGCCGTTCACTTCACGGCCGATGCCGG
>CBIGPF010000082.1:0-25275 GCA_966191535.1 uncultured Pseudomonas sp.
AGGCGACCAGACCTACAGCGAGAAGCCCGGTCACAACTTCGCCCTCAACGCCAACTTCGCCGATGTGCGCGCCGAGGACTACGACGCACTGCTGATCCCTGGCGGCCGCGCGCCGGAGTACCTGCGCCTGAATGCCAAGGTGATCGAACTGGTGAAGGCCTTCGACGCTGCGAAGAAGCCCATCGCCGCCGTCTGCCATGGTGCCCAGCTGCTGGCTGCTGCCGGCGTGCTCAAGGGCCGTGCCTGCAGTGCCTATCCGGCCTGCGGCCCGGAAGTGACATTGGCCGGCGGCGAGTACGTGGATATCCCGGTGGACGCCGCTCATGTCGACGGTAACCTGGTCACCGCCCCCGCCTGGCCGGCGCATCCGGCGTGGCTGGCGAAGTTCCTCGAGGTGCTGGGCACCCGGATCAGCCTGTAAACTGGCCTGACCTCGACGCTGGAGAAGCCGTCCATGTGCGAACTCTATGTAAAGGCCGACCCGATTCTCTACGAGTCGCGCTCCCGCTCGCTGCGCATCCGAGGCGTGGTCACCACGCTGCGCCTGGAAAACCAGTTCTGGGACATCCTGCGCGAGATCGCCGAGGTGGACGGCATGACCACCAACCAGTTGATCGCCAAGCTCTACGACGAGGTGATGGACTACCGCGGGGAGGTGGTGAACTTCGCCTCCTTCCTGCGGGTGAGTTGCACGCGCTTCCTCGCCCAGCGCCGCGACAATGTCGTCGAGCTGAACCGGGTACCGCGCAGCGCCTGATTGGTTGGTGGTGCAGGGCCGCTCAATGCCTTCTGTAGGAGCGAGCTTGCTCGCTCCTACAGAAGGGTTCGGTGGACGTTGCCGCTTGGCAGGGCGAATAACCCGGAACGGGTTATCCGCCAAAATGGCAGGTAACGCCGCAGGTGTTATGCGCCCTACGGAAGCTTGGGTAGGGATTGCGGACAAGAAAAAGCCCGGCACATGGCCGGGCTTTTTCATGGGGCGGTCATGCAGTGATTACTGCACTTCCACCGCCAGGTTCTCGGCGATCTTCTTCTGCCAGATGGCCGGGCCGGTGATGTGCACCGACTCGCCATTGGTGTCGACCGCTACGGTCACCGGCATGTCCTTCACTTCGAACTCGTAGATCGCTTCCATGCCCAGTTCGGCAAAGGCGAGGACCTTGGACTTCTTGATCGCCTGGGCGACCAGGTAGGCAGCGCCGCCGACGGCCATCAGGTAGACGGCCTTGTTGTCCTTGATCGCTTCGATGGCGATGGGGCCGCGCTCGGACTTGCCGATCATGCCCAGCAGACCGGTCTGCTCGAGGATCTGGCGGGTGAACTTGTCCATGCGGGTCGCGGTGGTCGGACCAGCCGGGCCAACCACTTCGTCACCGACCGGATCAACCGGGCCGACGTAGTAGATGAAGCGACCCTTGAGGTCCACCGGCAGCGCTTCGCCCTTGTTCAGCATGTCGACCATGCGCTTGTGCGCAGCGTCGCGGCCGGTGAGCATCTTGCCGTTGAGCAGGATGGTTTCGCCCGGCTTCCAGCTCTGCACTTCTTCCGGGGTGATGCTGTCGAGGTTGACGCGGCGCGCGGACGGGCCGGCTTCCCAGACGATTTCCGGGTAGGCGTCCAGGGACGGCGCTTCCAGTTCGGCCGGGCCGGAACCGTCGAGCACGAAGTGTGCGTGACGGGTGGCGGCGCAGTTGGGGATCATGCAGACCGGCAGGGACGCTGCGTGGGTCGGGTAGTCCATGATCTTCACGTCGAGCACGGTGGTCAGACCGCCCAGGCCCTGGGCGCCGATGCCCAGCTGGTTGACCTTCTCGAACAGCTCGAGGCGCATTTCCTCGATCTTGTTCTGCGGGCCGCGGGCCTTCAGTTCGTGGATGTCGATCTCGTCCATCAGGACTTCCTTCGCCATCACTGCGGCCTTCTCGGCGGTACCGCCGATACCGATGCCGAGCATGCCCGGCGGGCACCAGCCGGCGCCCATGGTCGGAACGGTCTTCAGCACCCAGTCGACGATGGAGTCGGAGGGGTTGAGCATGGCCATCTTCGACTTGTTCTCGGAGCCGCCGCCCTTGGCTGCCACGTCCACTTCCACGGTGTTGCCCGGGACGATGGAGTAGTGGATCACCGCCGGGGTGTTGTCCTTGGTGTTCTTACGCGCACCGGCCGGGTCGGCCAGGATGGAGGCGCGCAGGACGTTCTCCGGCAGGTTGTAGGCGCGACGTACGCCTTCGTTGATCATGTCGTCGACGCTCATGGTGGCGCCTGCCCAGCTCACGTCCATGCCGACGCGGACGAACACGGTGACGATACCGGTGTCCTGGCAGATCGGGCGGTGGCCGGTGGCGCACATGCGCGAGTTGATCAGGATCTGCGCCATCGAGTCCCGGGCAGCCGGCGATTCTTCGCGCAGGTAGGCCTCATGCATGGCCTGGATGAAATCAACCGGGTGGTAGTAGGAGATGAACTGCAGGGCATCGGCGACGCTCTGGATCAGGTCGTCTTGCTTGATCACGGCCATGGAGCACGGTCCTCTTCAGGCGGGGTAAGACAGGCTTCTAGCCTGTTACATCAGGGTTTCGCCGACACGGCTGCGGCGAAAAAAGGCGCCATAGTATAGCGCTGCGGCTGCTTGCCGCGCACTCGCCAGTGATCCGACCTTGGTCCCAGACAGCCCCCGCTCTTTCATGGGAAGTCCTCCTGTCGCCCACATTCCGATCGGCTAGGCACTGGGGCGCTTTGATAGTAGAGTGAAGGCCAGGTGCCATTACGGGACGGAGCCCCATGAGCACGCTGAAACCACCTCTGAAGCAGCACGCCTTACAAAAACTACTCATCAGGCGATTCGGCATGGCCCTCGGGACCTATGCGCTGGCGCTTCTGTTGCTGTGGTTGGCCGTGTTCGGCGAGTTCTACCGCGCCCCCGTCAGCTTTGCCCTGACCTGCACGCTGCTGGTCGCCGGCAGCCAGCTGGTGTTCGCCTGGCTGTTCCTCACCGGGCGCAACCAGCGTTTCACCGACCCGAGCATGACCGAGCCGCAGGTACTGGTGGCGGTGGTCTGGCACACCCTGTTCCTGGCCAACGTCGATACCGCGCGCGGCACGCTGATGGTGCTTTACGTGCTGATCCTGCTGTTCGGCGTGTTCCAGCTGCAGCCGCGGGTATTCGCCCGTTGCGCCGCGCTGGCCTTCATCGCCTTCGCCGGGCTCAATCTCCACGAGGCGTTCCAGCAGCGCCTGCAACTGCCGGCCCAGGCCGTGTTGCAGCTGCTGGTGCTGTTCATCGTGCTCACCTGGCTGAGCCTGTTCGCCGGCTACGTGCAGTCGCTGCGCCAACGCATGCGCCAGCGCCGCTACGCACTGCAGGCACACCAGGACACCCTGCGCGGAATGATGCGTCAGCTCGAGGACCTGGTAGCGACCGACGAACTCACCGGGCTGTTCAACCGCCGGCACTTCCTGCGTTTGGCCGGCCGCGCGCTGGAGGAGATGCGCCCGGGGCAGCGCCACGGCCTGGCGCTGATCGACCTGGACCACTTCAAGCGCATCAACGATGTTCACGGCCATGCCGCCGGCGACCGTGTGCTGCAAACCTTCGCCGCCGTGGCGCGGGCCTGCCTGCGCGAGGGCGACGTGCTGGCGCGCTACGGTGGCGAGGAGTTCGTCCTGCTGCTGCCCGACGCCGATGCCGACCGCCTGACCACCTGCTGCGAACGCCTGCGGATGGCCTATTCGGCGGCGGAGCCGGTGGGCGTGAATATCGAAACCCTGAGCCTGTCGGCGGGGATGACCCTGCTCGACGCCAACGACGATCTCGACGAGGCCTTGCAACGGGCTGACCAGGCGCTCTACCGTGCGAAACGCAGCGGACGTAACCGCTGCGATGCCGCATGGGAGTGGACGCGTGCCTGACATACAGGCCGGATCGCAACGCTTTTCGGTAAGCCCCGGAGTCAACCTGCTCGATGCCCTGCGCGGGGCCGGCATTGCCGTGCCCTTCAGCTGCCGCGCCGGCAGCTGCCATGCCTGCCTGGTGCGTTGTACGGGCGGCGAGGTGCAGGATGCCTTGCCCGATGCCCTGGACGCCGAGCGGCGCGCCGAAGGCTGGCGCTTGTCCTGCCAGTGCCGGGTAATCGAAGACCTCAGGGTGGACACCTTCGACCCGCAGCGTGACGGCCTGCCCGCCACCGTGACCGAACTGGACTGGTTGGCAGCGGATGTCCTGCGCCTGCGCCTGACCCCGCAACGCCCGTTGCGCTACCGCGCCGGGCAGCACCTGATCCTCTGGAGCACCGAAGGCGTCGCGCGGCCCTATTCCCTGGCCAGTGTGCCGGGCCTCGACCCGTGGCTGGAATTCCATATCGACTGCCGCGAGCGTGGCGCCTTCGTCGATTGCGCCCGCCAACTGAAGGTGGGCGCCGGCCTGCGTCTGGGCGAGCTGCGCGGCGGCGCGCTGCACTACGACCCGGAATGGCACGAGCGGCCATTACTGCTGATGGCGTCCGGTACCGGCCTGGCGCCGCTCTGGGGCGTGCTGCGCGAAGCGCTGCGGCAGCATCACAGCGGGCCGATCCGCGTCATTCACCAGGCCCATGACCACGCTGGCCATTATCTGGCCGAACCCCTGCAATCCCTGGCCGCCAGCCATCCGGAGCTGGACGTGACACTGATGACCACGGCCGAGTCGGCCGAGGTTTTGGCGCAACTCCGGCTTGTTTCGCGGCGAACCCTCGCCTTACTCTGCGGCCATCCCGTCAGCGTCGATGCCTTCGCCCGTCGCCTTTACCTCTGCGGCGTGCCCCGTGGCCAGACGCTGGCCGACCTGTACCTGCCCCACGCCTGAGAGCCAGTTCAACACCTGCTGCGCGTCGGCGGAACTGCGTTGGCATCAGGCTGAAAAGTGCTCATTTACGCGATGTAAACTTCGCTCTTTCAGCCTGGTTCCGCCTTGTTCTGCTCTCGCTCGCGAGGTGCTTAAACGGCTCTGAACCGGTCTTCTCACATCAATAAGAACAAGGAATTGCCATGAGCGAACAGATTCTCGTCGAGCGCGAAGAGGGCCTGCTGACCCTGCGCCTGAACCGTCCGGACAAGATGAACGCGCTGACCCGCAGCATGTACGCCGGTCTCGCCGATGCCCTGGAAGCGGCGCAGGAGGATCGTTCGGTGCGCGTGGTGCTGATCACCGGCAATGCCGAGTGTTTCACCAGCGGCAATGACATCGTCGACTTCCTCCAGGAGCCACCGAGCGGCCCGGACAGCGCGGTATTCCGCTTCATGCGTGCGCTGATGGAGTTCACCAAGCCGGTGGTTGCTGCCGTCGCCGGCCCGGCCGTGGGCATCGGCACCACGCTGCTGCTGCACTGCGACCAGGTGTTCATCGCCAAGGGTGCCAAGCTGAAGATGCCTTTCGTCAACCTGGGCCTGTGCCCCGAGTTCGGCTCCAGCTTCCTGGTGCCGCGCCTGGTCGGCCCGGTGAAGGCCTCCAGCCTGCTACTGCGTGGCGAAGGGTTCACCGGCGAGCAGGCGGTAGCCTACGGCATCGCCAACGAGGCCCTGGATGATGGTGCGGCTGCGCTGGAGCGCGCCCGCGAAATCTGCCAGGCGTTCCAGCAGCTGCCGCCGGCCGCCGTGGCCCTGAGCAAGCGTCTGCTGAAGGCCCCCTTTATCGAGGAACTGCGTCGCGTGGTGGCGGAGGAGGGCCAGCACTTCGTGCAACGCCTGCACTCGCCGGAAGCCCACGAGGCCCTGAGCGCCTTCACCCAGCGCCGCCAGCCGGATTTCTCCAAGTTCCTGTAATTCGCGGGTTGTCTTGGTTGGGGCGCGTGCCCTGACGCAATGCTCACTGTAGGAGTGCGACATGCGCACGGTCGCGGGCACGGCCGCTCCTACAGGGGAGTTCGATGCCACCGCTCCTGCGCAGAGGTTGCCCACACAATCTGTGGAACGCGCTGTGGATAAGCTCTGGGGCAACCCGGCTACCCAACGCCAGCCGTGGCCTGCAGAGGATTGAGCGGTATTTGAGCGATACCCGGCAGGTTGCCCACATAAGGTGTGGAAGGTGCTGTGGATAAGCTTGGGGCCAAGGTTCCGAAGCCGCATGGCGCCGGGCTTTCAGCCGATTGGTTGCCCTTTGAGCAACCGCAAAAGGAAAAGGCCGCCCGAGGGCGGCCTTTCTCGCTCAATAAAGAGCCTTCGCAACAGGATCAGACCAGCAGGTCGCCGACGTGCAGCACCTTCATGGTGTTGGTGCCGCCCTGGGCGGTGTAGCTGTCGCCCTTGGTCAGGATCACCCAGTCACCCTTGGTGACCACGCCACGCTGCAGCAGCGCGTCGACGGCTTCCTGGCTGACACGCTCCGGTGGCAGGGCTGCCGGGTCGAACGGGATGGTCTCCACGCCACGGAACAGCGCCACGCGGGCCTGGGTTTCGCGGTGCGGGGAGTAGGCGAAGATCGGTACCGAGGAGCGGATGCGCGACATGATCAGCGGGGTGTAGCCGCTTTCGGTCAGGCAGATGATCGCCTTGATGCCGGGGAAGTGGTTCGCGGTGTACATGGCCGCCAGGGCGATGCTCTCGTCGCAGCGCTCGAAGGTCTGGCCCAGGCGGTGACTGGACTTCTTGGTGGTCGGGTGCTTTTCGGCACCGGCGCAGATGCGTGCCATGGCCTTGACCGCTTCCACCGGGTATTCGCCGGCGGCGGACTCGGCGGAGAGCATCACGGCGTCGGTGTAGTCGAGCACGGCGTTGGCCACGTCGGAGACTTCCGCGCGGGTCGGCATCGGGTTCTGGATCATCGACTCCATCATCTGGGTCGCGGTGATCACGGCCTTGTTGTAGCGGCGTGCGTGCAGAATGATCTTCTTCTGGATGCCGACCAGCTCGGCGTCGCCGATTTCCACGCCGAGGTCGCCACGGGCCACCATCACGGCGTCGCTGGCGCGGATCAGGCCATCCAGGGCTTCGTCGTCGGCCACGGCTTCGGCGCGCTCGATCTTGGCCACCAGCCAGGCGGTGCCGCCGGCTTCGGTGAGCAGGCGACGGGCGTATTCCATGTCCTTGGCGTCACGCGGGAAGGACACGGCGACGTAGTCCAGGTCCATGCTCGCGGCCAGCTTGATGTCGGCCTTGTCCTTCTCGGTCAGGGCCGGCGCGGTGAGGCCGCCGCCACGGCGGTTGATGCCCTTGTGGTCGGACAGCGGGCCGCCGATCAGTACTTCGCAGACCAGCTCGTCCGCTTTCACTTCCTTCACGGCCATGACCACACGGCCGTCGTCCAGCAGCAGCTCGTCACCGATGCCGCAATCCTTGACCAGGTCCGGGTAGTCGATGCCCACGACCTGCTGGTTGCCTTCGGTACGCGGGTGGCTGGTGGAGAAGCGGAAGGTGTCGCCGACTGCCAGTTCAATGCGCTTGTTGGCGAACTTGGCGATACGGATCTTCGGACCCTGCAGGTCGCCCAGCAGCGCTACGAAGCGACCATGCTTGGCGGCGATGTCGCGTACCAGTTGGGCGCGGGCGCGGTGTTCGTCGGGAGTGCCGTGGGAGAAGTTCAGGCGGGCGACGTCGATCCCGGCGAGGATCAGCTGTTCCAGGACTTCCGGGGAATTGCTGGCTGGGCCGAGGGTGGCGACGATCTTGGTGCGGCGAAGGGACATGCGGGACTCCTAGGGGAAAGCAGCGGTCAGGCGGTCGCCGGAGCGGGTCCGGGACGGCCAGGGCGCCATCTTACTCTCTTTCAGGTGACTCTTTTAGGTGGCTCTCTCAGGCGCGAGGCCGGATCACCAGCAGATCGCATTCGACTTCCTCGAAGACCCGCTCAGCGGTCTGGCCGATCAGCACGTTGTCGATCTGCCCACGGGCGACGGCGCCCATCAGCAGCAGGTCGATGGCGTGCTCCTTCACGTAGGCCGGGATCGCTTCCTCGGCGAAACCCTGGGCCAGCCGGGTGCGCTGGCGGTCGATCCCCGGGTAGTGCCCCAGCAGGGCGTCGAAGGCCTCGCGATGGTGGGCTTCGGTGCGCAGCACGTAGTTATCGTAGTCGGCCAGCAACTCGGCGTTGAACGCCAGCGTGTGGGGCAGGGCCATGTAGGCGTGCAGGTAGTGGGCGTCGAGTTGCAGGCGCTGCTCCAGTTCGCGGGCCACCGTGATCAGCCGGTGGTCCAGCGCGGCCGGAGCGTCGCCGGCATGCAGTGGGTCGACGGCAGCCAGCAGGTGCCTGCCGGTCCACTCGCCGTGCTGCACCAGCCACAGCGGCTGCGGGCAGTGGCGGATCAGCTGCCAGTCGTTGTTGGTGAGGAACAGGCGCTTGAGCAGGTTGTGGTGGTGTGCGGACTTGAGGACCAGGTCTGGCGTGGTCTGCTCGCAATGGAGGACGACCTGATGGTGCAGGGACTTGCCCCAGCGCACCTGGCAGTGCACGTCCAGCCCGGTTTCGCGCAGTGGCTCGGCAATCTGTTGCAGCCAGCCCAGACGCTCATCCAGCAGGTTGCGCTGGGCGGCATCAAGGTCGCCGCGCTCCAGCAGCAGGGCGTTGTCCAGCGCCGCGTTGTACACGCAGGCCAGCAGCTCCAGGCGTGCGCCGCAGCGCTGGGCGATCCAGCGGGCGCGGGTGAGCGCGGGCTGGTCCTCGCGGGTCGGGTCGATGATGACGAGCAGGTGCTGCAGCTTCATGGCGGAGTCCTCGCTTGCTCTGCGCTCAATGCAGAGCAAGCGTAGACACTGGCGCCCGCCACGCGCCTTGATGTGGCTCAGCGAGAGAGCGGGAGCAGCCGTCAGCTGCGCGGCGAGGTCTGGTTCAGCGCGCGGTCCAGGTGGCGGGCGCCCTTGTCGGCCAGTTCGCCGTTGGGGAATTCGGCGAGCTGGCGGCGCAGGTAGGCGATGGCCTTCTCGCGGTTCGGGTGCGGGTTGTCCGGGGCCATGTACATCAGGCCCAGCTGGTACAGCGCTTTCTCGCGGATGTCCGGTGGAATGGCCGGATCGTTGGCGCCCAGCAGGTAGAGTTGCGCGGCCTCGTCGACGCGGTCCTTGAGCACCGCGCGGCGCGACAGCAGGGTCATGTCCGGATCGAGCGTCGGTTTGTTCAGGTCGAGGTTGTATTGCGGTTGCCAGTCAGCCAGCAGTTGCTTGGCGGTCTTCTGCACCGGGTCCTTGGCGCGCTGGCGGATGATCAGCTCGCGGGCGTCGGCGTGCTCGGCGGCCTTGGTGCCGGGGAACTCGCGGTCGATGCGCTGGAAGTAGTCCAACGCCTTCGTATCGTCGCGCTGGTCGTTGTAGCGGCTCATGTAGACCAGCCCGATCTGGTACAGCGCGATGGCGCGCACCTCCGGGCTGTAGCGGGTGTTGTCGTAGCCGGTCAGATAGAGTTTCTCGGCGTCGGCACTCTTGCCGTCGCGGATGGCCTGGGCGCTGTAGGTGAGCAGGTCGCCTTCCTCTTCCACGGCGGCGGTCATGCGCTTGTTCTTGAGCTGCTTGTATTCGGCCACTTCGCCGGTGGTGATCTGTGCGACGAACAGCGGGGTGGTGGGCGCGCAGGCGGCGAGCCAGGGCAGCAGCACGGCGAACGGGAGGGCAATTGAAATCGGGTGTGCGAAACGCATGGCAGATCCTTTGCGCTGAGGCGAAGTCCACGTGAGTCTAGTGGCGGGCTACAGTACGGCCAAGACGGGCCGATACACTTCCCAACGGAGGATATGCCCATGCGAACCCTTTTCCTCGCGCTGCTGGCGCTGAGTGTTACCGGCTGCACCAGCTGGTCGATGAACTATCACCTGAACAACGCCTACCGCGCGTACAAGAATGGTGACTGCCAGCGCGTGCAGCTGGAGCTCTCGGAGACCGAGCGCAAGGCCCGCGCGCGCCCATGGATCCAGCCGGAAGTCTCGATGTTGCGTGGCCAGTGCCTGGAGCGTGAGAAGTTCTACGTCGACGCGGCGCAGACCTACCAGTTCATCATCGCTCGCTACCCTACCAGCGAGTATGCTTACCGGGCCAAGGCACGGCTGGAAACGCTGCGCTTGAACGGCCGCCTGCCCAACGACCTGCGCCTCGACACGCCCACGCCTTGACGGACGCCCTGACCGGCGGTCGCAGGCCGACTTGAGCGCAGCCCATAGCTGGCTAATCTCTTGAGTGCTTCATGCAAGGAGGTACGAATGCGCGCCCTGTGGCTCTGTGCCTGGTGTTTCCCCCTGCTGGCTTCGGCGGATATCTACCGCTGGACCGACGCTCAGGGAAAGGTGCACTTCAGCGAGACACCACCGCCCGGGGCGCAACGCGTCGAGGTCAAGCCGCAGGTCGTCGAGCGTGACGCGGCGACCCGCGAGCGGGAGGAACGTACCCGCCGTTTCTACGACGCGCGTCGAGATGAAAGCGCTGCCGCCCAGAGCCAGGCGGCGGAGCAGCAGGCCAAGCTGGACCAGCAGTGCGCAAAGTGGCGCCATGACCTGGATTCGCTCAGTCATGGCGGGCGGTACTTCACGCAGGGCAGCAGTGGTGAAAGGACTTACTACAGCGATGCACAGCTCGACGCCGCTCGTCAGGCGCTTAGCGCACGGCTGGCGGAAGGTTGTCGTTAGGACTGGCCCTGCCGGGGCGGCATCGTCATACTGGACGATATTTCATAGCGAAACGCCATTATGCGTCATCAACGACATATCGAGCGCCATCAGCTGCCCTACTACCTGAAGGTGTTCAACAGCATCACCGACAAACCGATGGGCTTCCTGGGCAACGTGTCGCTGGACGGGCTGTTGCTGATCAGCCAGCTGCCGATGCTGGTGGGTGGCCGCTTCGAAATGCGCCTGAAGATCCCCGGGCATGACGGCAAGCTCCAGCTGATCGAGTTTGCCGCCACTTGCCAGTGGTGCCGGGAGGACGTCAATCCGGGCAATTACGATTCGGGCTTCAGCCTGGCAGCTCCGCCGATGGAGTATGTCGAGCTGGTCGACGCGCTGCGCCGTTATTTCAGTTTTCGCCGGCAGGTGGAGTCGGTCTGAAGCGCAGGACGCGCTGACCGATCTGTGCGGTGTGGGACGCCAGGGAGATGGCGTCCGGTTGTGGCGCATGGATAGAACCTGTTCAGAATCTCGCCGAGCGCAGTCCGGGTTAGGCGGGATCAGGTAAAAAGCGCAGTTTACGCCTGCTAAATGAGCATTTTTCCCTGATTCCAACGCTACCTGGGCCAGCGCAGGCAGATTATGGACAGGTTCTACAGCGCGCCAGCCTTCTTCCAGCCTAGATAACGGCTGATCAGTTCCGGTCCCAGCTGGCTCGGCCGCGTGTCGAGCACCGGCACGCCATGGGCCAGCAGTTTCTCGTGCAAACCGGCGCGGGCGTTCAGGTAATCCACCGCGCCGCAGTACGCCAGCGCATCCTCGAAACCTTCCACGGGCGACTGGCGCAGGCGGTCCAGCACTTCCTCGCGCAGGCTCGCGACCAGCACGCGGTGCTGGCGACCGAGGCGTTTCACTGCCGCCACCAGTTCCTCGTCATCCTCGTCGCGCAGGTTGGTCACTATCACCACCAGCGCGCGGCGACGCTGGCGTGTGAGCACGGCCTGCACGGCGGCGGGGTAGTCTGCCGGACGCTGGCTGCTGCGCAGGTCATAAACACTGTTGAGCAACGCGGTGAGCTGCGCGCTGCCCTTGGCCGGCGGCAGATGGCGCGGCTGGTCGCCGGCGAAGGTCATCAGGCCTACTGCGTCGCCCTGGCGCAGGGCGACATAGGCCAGCAAAAGGCTGGCGTTGAGCGAGTGGTCGAAGTGGGAGAGGTCGCCGTCGTGGCTGCGCATGCGCCGGCCGCAATCGAGCAGGAAGAGAATCTGCTGGTCGCGTTCGTCCTGGTACTCGCGGGCAATCGGCGTGCGCTTGCGCGCGGTGGCCTTCCAGTCGATCTGCCGGAGGGTGTCGCCGTCGCGGAATTCGCGCAGTTGATGGAAGTCCAGTCCCAGCCCGCGCCGTTGACCAGAGCGCACGCCAATGCGGTTGAGCCAGTGGTCCACGGCCATCAGCTCGGCACCGTAGAGCCGGGCGAAGTCCGGGTAGACGCGGGTTTCGTCGTGCTGCTCCAGGTAGCGCCGGCCCTTCCACAGGCGCAGCGGGCTGGACAACTCGATCTCGCAGCGCTGGAAGACGAAGTGACCGCGGGACAGCGGGCGCACGCGGTAGCCCAGTTCAGTCTGTTCGCCGGGATGCAGCTCCACGGTCTGTGGCAGGTATTCGAACGCCATGCCGGCGGGCAGGTGGTCGAACACGGTGATGCGCTGCGGCTGGGCATAGCGGTGATGGAATTGCAGGCGCACTTCGCTCCAGCGACCCAGCGGCAGGTTGCCGCTCAGTTGGCGCTTCAGCTCGGGCGAGGGCGTGCGGCGCAGCCAGAGGGCATCGGCCAGCGCCAGCAGGACCAGCGCGCACAGCGCGCCCCACCAGAGGCGGCCGAGCAGCGCCGAACCCGAGTCCAGTGCCTGCGCCGCGCCCAGGGCGATGGCGATTGCCAGCAGGACGCCGAGCAGCCCGAGGAGCGCGCGCGATGGCTTCATACGCGCGGCGCCGGTACCTGGTCGAGCAGCTGTTGCAGCACCTGGTCCACCGACAGGCCTTCGATCTCCAGCTCCGGCGACAGGCGCACGCGGTGGCGCAGCACGGCCAGGGCGCTGCCTTTCACGTCGTCCGGGACCACGAAGTCGCCGCTGCGCAGCAGCGCGCGGGCACGGGCGCAACGCACCAGGGCGATGGACGCGCGAGGCCCGGCACCCAGCGCCAGGCCCGGCCAGTTGCGGGTGGTGCGGGCGATGCGCACGGCGTAGTCGAGCACCTGGTCATCGATGGGCAGGTCGGCGGCGATCTTCTGCAGGGCCAGCACGTCCTTGTCCTTGAGCAGGGCACGCATTGGCGCCACGTCGAGCATGTCGCTGCGTGCGGAGCGGGTGACCTGGCGCACCAGGGTCTGCTCCTCGGCTTCCAGCGGATAGTCGATGCGCAGCTTGAGCATGAAGCGGTCGAGCTCGGCCTCGGGCAGCGGGTAGGTGCCTTCCTGCTCGATAGGGTTCTGCGTCGCCAGCACAATGAATGGCTGCGGCACCGCCAGGGCGCGGCCTTCCAGGGTGACCTGGCGCTCCTGCATCACTTCCAGCAGGGCGGCCTGGGTCTTGGCGGGAGCCCGGTTGATCTCGTCCGCCAGCAGCAGGTGGGTAAACACCGGACCCTTGCGCAGCTTGAACTGCTCGGTGGCCAGGTCGTACACGGCGTGGCCGGTAACGTCGCTGGGCATCAGGTCGGGGGTGAACTGGATGCGTGCGAAACCGCCGTCGAAGCAGCGGGCGAGGGCGCGCACCAGCAGGGTCTTGCCCAGACCGGGAACGCCTTCGATGAGCACGTGGCCGCCGGCGAGCAGGGCGGTGAGCACATCATCGATCACCTCCTGCTGGCCGATCAGAGCCTTCTGCAGTTCGTGGCGCAGCGCCTGAGCCAGCTGGCTGGCGCGCTGGCGCTGGGCGGCGGCGTTGGGGGCGTTGGGGCTGGACGGTTCAGGCGTCTGTTCGCTCATAGGGCATTCCTGAGGCTTTGCAGGTGCGCGACCTGGCGGGTGAATTCGGCGACGGCCATGCGCTGTTGCGGGTAGGGGCGCATGGCCTGGCTGATGGCGCTGACCGACATGCGCGTCATGCGGCCCAGAGCTTGCCATTGTTCGGCGACCGGCAGGCGGTCGAAGCCGGGCTGGCGCTGCCGCGCCCGGCGCATCACGTCACGTTGCAGGCCCTGCAGCAGGGCGAGCTGGCCGCGCTGGCGGAGGATGAAGTCGGCGCCGGCGCGCAGGTGCTCTTCCAGTTGCCGACGGCTGCGATCCGGATTGGGTTGCAGCGGGCCCTGGCGCAGGCCGTTGCGCCAGAGCACCAGCACCAGCAGCAGGACAGCGGCCAGCAATGCCTGCGGGAAGTAACGCATCAGCAGGGTCATGAGACTGGTACCGTCGGCACGGTAGACCAGGGTGACGGCGCTGTCCTGGGTCAGGTACCAGAGCAGCCAGGCGTTGTCGTAGGCGTCGAGCTCGCCGTTCTGCCAGATCCAGTTGTCGGTGAGCACGGTGATCAGCCCCTGGCCCTGCTGCAGCTGCAACAGGTGGGTGGAGTCGGCGCTGTTGGCCCAGGCGTAGGCGAGGTTCTTCGAGTCGAACAGGTGGTAGTCGGTGTCGAAGTCGATGTACGCCGGTGCCTTCTCGTTCTCCAGGTAGAGCTTGGTCAGGTTCGGGTAGGGGGCGGCCTCTGCCGCGTCGCTGCCGTCTGCGCTGGAGGCCTGGTCCGGGTGTTCCTCTTCCACGTCCGGTTTGGCCGGCGTGTCCTGCGCCTGATCGTCGGAGGGCGCGGTGGCTTCCTTGTCGGACGGGGCGGATTTCTCGTCCTTGTCCTTCAGGTCGGCGGTGAGGAATTGCTGCACGCCGAGCTGATCCAGCAACTGGTCGCCGCTCTTGCCTTCGTCTTCATCCCACAGGCTTTCGGCCGTGACGATGAGATGGCCGCCGCGATTGGCCCAGTCGAGCAGGCGGGCGTTCTGCGCTGGCGTCACGTTCTCGCGGGTGCCCAGCAGGATCAGGGTCTGGCCCTGGCTCGGCAGCTTATCCAGTACCTCCATGCCGCGCGCGGTGGCGACGTGGATGCCGCGGCCACGCAAGTAGCTCTCGGCAGCGAGATAAGGGTTGGCGCGTGCCTCGGGCGACGGCCCGTGCTCGACGGTTTCGGTGTAGGGCTCGAGGTTGCGGTACAGGTAGTAGCCGATGCCGCCGAGTACGAGCAGCACCAGCAGTACCAGCAAGGCGAGGTTGCCGCGCTTCATGCCCGTACCTCGTTGCCGAACAGGTGACGCCACTCGCCACACAGCTGCTGCTTGAGCTCGGCCTGAGGTGCACGGTGTCCGTATGCGAGCGCCTGCCATTGTTGGGTCAGGCTGCGGGCGAAGTTGTCCAGCGGCGGATCGTTGAGGTCGGCCACGCGCACCAGAACTTCACCTTCGGTGGTCGATTCGCGCAGCGGCACGCGGAAGTCATGCAGCAGGCGGCTGAGCAGGGCGCGATAGAGCAGGCCGAGTGCGGCGCGTGGTTGTTCGTCCCACAGGCGCTCGGCTTCGCTGGCGACGTCGCTGGGCAGGGTTTCCGGCGCCAGCTCCAGTCCGAACAGCACACTGGGGGCTTCGCGGTGCGGCTTCTGCGGCAGGCCGATACGGCCGACGAACAGCCGCAGCCATTCGCGGTAGCGCCAGATGACCAGGGCGATGGCGGTGAACAGCAGGCCCCAGAGCAGCACTTCGACGCCCTGTGCGGCGAACTTGAAGGCTTTCCAGTTACCCAGCGCGTCGAAGAAGCTCTTCAGGCGCTTGGCTTCGTCCGGGTCCGTTGGCTTGGGGTCTTTCTTGTCTTCGCTCAGGCGCCAACCGGTGACTTTCTCACTGTTCTTGAAGGGCGGTGCGGCGAGGATTTTCTCCGCGGCGTTTCGTGAGTCCTCGCTGTTGAGCTTCTGCTGGGTCAGCCGCGCGCCTTCCGGGCCATCGGGGTTCTGGTCGGGCAACGGGCAGCTGTGGCTGGCGCCTCCGGCCGCCAGGACGTTGTCGGCTGGCAGCAGCGCAAAGGCGCCGGTGAGTACCAGCAGCAGGGCATAGGCGCTGCCGATCAGGCGCTGGCGCAGGCGGCGGAACACCAGTTCGACGTCCCAGGCCTCCAGTTCGGTGCGACGGTTGAGGTAGAGGGTGAAGCCGCAGGCGACGTACACCGGCTCCCAGACGATCAACAGCAGCGCGTAGATGAAGTTGCTGATGTGCTCCAGCCATGCCCAGTCGCCTTGCGCAGCGCTGATCAGCGATTTCCACTCCCAGTCTTCGACCCATTGGTTCGGCAGCATCAGGTACATCAGCGTGGTCAGGCCCAGCCACAGCGCCAGTTCGAAGTGCATGCCGACGATGGTCAGCCAGGTGGCGCCGCCGGCATTGCGCTGGCCGAGCACGACCAGGCGCTGGCTGCGCGCCTGGCCCTTGAGACCTTCCAGC
This sequence comes from uncultured Pseudomonas sp., assembly GCA_966191535.1. GTDB lineage: Bacteria > Pseudomonadota > Gammaproteobacteria > Pseudomonadales > Pseudomonadaceae > Pseudomonas. The sequence goes on from CBIGPF010000082.1 coordinate 16,029, forward strand.
TGCAGCACCGGCAGGTCGAAGCTGCGGGTCGGGCTCAGGCGACGCCAGAGCAGGCTGGGCAGCAGTTGCGACTTGAGCAGGCCAGGGAAGGCCTTCAGCGCTTCCTTGAGCGTCGGTGTGTCGCCGAACAGCGCGCGCGACAGGATGTACAGCGGCAGGCGCTCGAAGGCGGGCTTGAGCCACCAGAAGATCAGGATCGCCCAGCTGGAGTAGTTCCACAGCAGCACGGACAGCAGTACGAATACTGGCAGGGTAATGATCGCCCAACTGGCCATCAGCACGCCGGCGTGACGCCGCGCGAGAAGGATGCCCAGGTCCAGCGCCTCCCAGGCGCTGCGGGGGCGGATGGCGACGCTGGCGTCAGTCAGGCGCATGACGCCTCCGTCCAGCCAGGAGGAAGTAGCTCGCCACGAGTAACCACAGGCAGGCGCCGACGATGTACTTCACGTTCGCCGAGAAGTGCGTGATGGAGGACCAGTAGCCTTCGACGAAGGCGGCGATCAACAGCATCAGGATCACTCCGCCGATCAATTGCACGGCCCGGGCGGCGGCCTGGCGCAGGGATTCCAGGCGGCTCAGGCGGCCAGGGGAGAGCAGCGCCCAGCCGAGCTTGAGGCCGGCGCCACCGGCGAAGGTGATGGCGGTCAGTTCGAAGGCGCCGTGGCCGATGACGAAGGACCAGAACGTCTCGATGTAGCCGACCTGGGTCAGGTGGCCGGCGACCGTGCCGATGATCACGCCGTTGAACAGCAGGAAGAACAGGCTGCCGACGCAGAACAGCAGGCCACTGGCGAACGTCTGAAAGGCGATGCCGATGTTGTTCATGATGTAGTGGCCGAACATCTGCCAGTCATCGCCGGCATCGCGCGTGCCCAGGCGCGTGGTGTCCGGCGAGTACATCGATTCCATGTCGGAAACCCGCTCCGGCGCCATGACGCTGTAGACCAGATCGGGGAAGTGATAGACCAGCACGCCCATCAGCAGCAGGCTGCCGTAGAACAGCAGGCTGGCGATGGCGATGCAGCGCCACTCCTCGCGCACCAGGCGCGGGAAGCCGGCGACCAGGAAGCCGAGGATACGGGCGCCCAGGTGGCTGCGGTGGCGGTAGAACTGCTGGTGCCCGCGCATGGCGAGCTGCTGCAACTGATCGATCAGATGGCTGCTGTAGCCACGCTCCTGGGCCAGGGCGAGCTGCTGGCAGATGCGCCGGTAATCGGCGGCGAACTCCTCGGGCTTCTCGCTCGGTTCCTGGCGCTTGCCGCTTTCCAGCAGCTCCAGGCGTTTGGCGAAGCGCTTCCAGCTGCCCTGGTGGCGTTGTTCGAAGAAGGCCTGCTTCATGGGTGGCCTGCGCCATTGCCGAGCAGGCCGCTGGCGATGCGGTTCAGGCGCGCCTCCGCGTGATCGGGTGTGATGCCCAGTGGTTGCGCGAGGATGCCGGCCAGCTCTTCGCGGCGGGCGGCGGAGAGCTGCGTGCCGCGTTCGGCGAAGCTCATCAGCGCGCGTTGTTCTTCCAGGCTCAGGGGCCAGGGTGCGAGTTCGGGCGTGGTCTCCGGCACCTGCGGGCGGCTCGGTGGCGGATCGCGATAGATCACCAGGGTGCCCGCGGCGAGATCGCCCAGGCGCTTGAACCCGGAGTTGGACAGGCAGCTGAGCAGCCCGAGCGTGTAGGCGAATGGCAGGATGTCAACGAAGCGCAGCAGGTTGCGCAGCAGCGAGGCGGACCAGCCGATCGGCGTGCCGTCGTCGTGCACCACGCGCAGGCCCATCATCTGCTTGCCGGGCGAGCGGCCCTGGTTGAGCACTTCGAAGAGCACCATGTACCACCAGGTCATGACGAAGGTGAGGATCAGCCCCAGTCCCGTTCCCAGCTCGCCGAGAAAGGCCAGCAGCATGAACAGCGCCACCATCAGCAGGATGCGAATTCCCAGGTCGATCAGGTAGGCGAGGGCGCGGGGGACGACACCGGCAGGACGCAGCAGCAGGTCGATGCCTTCCGGGGTCTCCACGTGGTAGCGGGTGTCCAGGACGGGCGCGTGGGGAGACGCGTTGGAATGAAGGGCTGCTGGGCTCAAGGGAAACCGCTGTCGATGACGTAGGAGCCAGATGCTAGCCAGCGCGGTGCGACGAGGCAACCGCGCGGGCAGGCTCAGGCCGATTTGATCACTTGGCCGGCGGCAGCACGCCGAAGATGGTGCGGTACAGCACGCCGATGGCAACGATCAGCCACGGCATCACCCAGATCAGCGCGATGCCGAGGGTCAGGCCGCTGAGCATGAACAGGACGCCGAACACCAGCAGCAGGCCGAAGACCTTGAACCAGTGCTGGGTGATGGCCTTGCGCGAGACTTCCATTGCTGCCCAGGGCGACAGGCCACGCTCGACCACCAGCGGCACGGCGAGCATGTAGGCGATGCTCAGGTAGATGCCCGGCAGCACGAAGAGGAAGTAGCCGATGCTGATCAGCACGGTGCTCAGCAGCACGCAGACCACGACCTGGAAGGTGCGGCCGAAGTGACTGAAGACTTCGTTGAAGCGCAGCGGTTGGTCGGCGGCGCGGCGGATGCCGAGCATGTTCACACCCGCCAGCAGCGGGTAGCACACGGCGGTGGCGACGAAGCTCAGGACGATGGAGCCGATGAAGAACGCGACCAGCGCCCCGACTGCCATGCCGCCAGCGGCCTCGCTGTCGCCGAGCAGGCCCATTCCGGCAATACCGGCGACACCGACGACGGTGAGGAACAGGCTGAGCAGATTGACCAGGGCGAAGACCGCCGCATAGAACACCACGAAGCCGCCGATGATCAGGCCCTTGGTGCCTTTGGTGCGACCCCAGGCTTCGCCCAGAAGATCGCCGATGCTGAAGTCGTAGCCGCGGGTCAGTGCCTCGGCGATGGAGGGCGCGGCGCCGTGCGAGGCGGCCGGTTCGAGATTGCTCTGTGGAGCGCTGTAGGGATTCTGTGCAGCGATGTCTTGCATGAGGAAAGTCCTTTCCAGTGGGGTGTCCGTGCGGCGCACATCATAAGGGCGAGGGCTGGCTAGGTGCCAGCGAGGCGTCTTGGAAGTGTGGCAGGCAGCACTGTTAGACTGCGACGCACTCGCTTGCAGGCAAGGAAAAACGATGAACGCCAGCATCTTCTGGTACGACTACGAAACCACCGGCATCAACCCGCGCAGCGACCGTCCGCTGCAGGTTGCCGGCATTCGCACGGACGAGAACCTCAACGAGATCGGCGAGCCGCTGAACCTCTATTGCCGGCCCAGCGACGACATCCTCCCGCACCCGGCCGCCTGCCTGGTCACCGGCATCACCCCTGAGCGCCTGGCAGAGCGTGGCCTGGGCGAAGCGGAGTTCATGACCCGTCTGCATGCCGAGCTGGCTCAGCCGGGCACCTGCGCGGCGGGGTACAACACCCTGCGCTTCGATGACGAGGTGACGCGCTACAGCCTGTACCGCAACTTCTTCGATCCCTACGCCCGCGAATGGCAGGGCGGCAACAGCCGCTGGGACCTGATCGACATGGTGCGCACCGCCTACGCCCTGCGTCCGGAAGGCATCGTCTGGCCGGAGCAGGACGGCGTCGTCAGTCTCAAGCTCGAGCGCCTCACCGCGGCCAACGGCATCGACCATGGTCAGGCTCACGATGCGCTTTCCGACGTGCGCGCCACCATCGCCCTGGCGCAACTGGTGCGCGACCGCCAGCCCAAGCTCTACGACTACCTCTACCGCCTGCGTGGCAAGCAGGGCGTGCTCGACCAGGTGCGGGTGCTGCAGCCGATGGTGCATATCTCCGGCATGTTCTCCGGTGCGCGCCACTATCTCTCGGTGGTACTGCCGCTGGGCTGGCACCCGCGCAATCGCAACGCGCTGATCGTCTGCGACCTGGCGGCCGATGTATCGCCGTTGCTGGAGCTGGATGCGGAAACCCTGCGCAAGCGCCTGTATACGCGCCGTGACGAACTGGCCGAAGGTGAACTGCCGGTGCCGCTGAAGCTGTTGCACATCAACAAATGCCCGGTGGTGGCGCCATTGTCCGTATTGCGCCCGCAGGATCGCGAGCGCATCGGGCTGGATCTCGATGCCTGCCTCGCTGCCGCGCAAAGGCTGACACAGGGCAAGGCGATCTGGCAGGACAAACTTGCGCCCCTGTATACCGAGGAAAGTTTCGCCGGCAGTGAAGATCCCGAGCAGCAGTTGTATGACGGATTTATCGGCGACCGTGATCGCAGGTTGTGCGAGCAGGTACGCCAGGCCGATCCGGCGCGGCTGGCGAAAGAGCAATGGCCGTTCGATGATGCGCGACTTCCGGAACTTCTCTTCCGTTATCGGGCACGCAATTTCCCGGAAACTTTGAGTGCCACGGAACAGCAACAATGGCAGGACTTCTGTCGCGCACGCCTGAGTCAGGCCGAATGGGGCGCGCCGAATACTCTCGACAACTTTGCGGCTGCACTGAGCGAACAGTTGGTCAATGCCACGCCAGCCGGCCGTGTGGTGCTGCAAGAGTGGGATAAGTATGCGCAGGTGTTGCGCGCACGCTATGGGCTGTAGCGCGCTGCACTTTCTTGTGGGCAATAAAAAACGCCAGCGCAAGGCTGGCGTTCTTCATCTCCGCAAGGCTTAGCCCAGCAGTGTGGCCCAGCTTTCTACGGCCTCGGCGCCCCACTTGGCTTTCCATTCCTTGAGCGTCTTGTGGTTGCCGCCCTTGGTTTCGATGACTTCACCAGTGTGCGGGTTCTTGTATTGCTTGACCTTGCGAGCGCGCTTGCTCACGGTGGCTTTGGCGGCGCGCGGCGATTTGCTCAGCTTCGCGTCCGGATCGAGCAGGGCGATGACGTCGCGCAGGGATTTGCCATAGCTGCCCATCAGCGCGCGAAGTTTCTCTTCGAACTCAAGCTCTTTCTTCAGCTTGTCGTCCTGCTCCAGGGATTTCAGGCGCTCCTGAAGTTCCTTGATGGCTTCTTCGGTAGCGCGGTACTCGTTGATCAGCGACATGTTGGGTACCTTGTTCTGGGTCCAGCGGTGGCGGAAAGTTTGTAGCAGACATAATAGTCAGCGAAGTTGTTCAAGTAAATGCTTGGGGAAAGTTTTGTCGGCTATTGGCGACTTATTTAACTAATTCATTCGGTAGTAATTAAACGATGCACTCTCAGTGCACCGAACTGGCTCTCGTCGGCCTGCCGAGGCAATGGCTGATCTTTTCCCCGGCAGCCGCTAGAATGGCGGCCTTCGCGATGTATCTGGAGTACACCCATGCGCACTTTCCGACTGGTGATCGCCTGCCCCGACGGGGTCGGCATCGTCGCCAAGGTGAGTAATTTCCTGGCCACTTACAACGGCTGGATCACCGAGGCCAGTCACCATTCCGACAACGACAACGGCTGGTTCTTCATGCGGCACGAGATTCGTGCCGACTCCCTGCCGTTCGACATCGACGGTTTCCGCCAGGCTTTCGCGCCGATCGCCCGCGAGTTCTCCATGGAGTGGCGTATTACCGACTCCTCGGTGAAGAAGCGTGTCGTACTGATGGCCAGCCGCGAATCGCACTGCCTGGCCGACCTGCTGCACCGCTGGCACAGCGGCGAGCTGGACTGCGAGATTCCCTGCGTGATCGCCAACCACGATGACCTGCGCAGCATGGTGGAGTGGCACGGCATTCCGTACTTCCATGTCCCGGTGGACCCGAAGAACAAGCAGCCGGCCTTCGAGCAGGTCTCGCGCCTGATCGACGAGCACCAGGCCGACAACGTGGTGCTGGCGCGCTACATGCAGATCCTGCCGCCGGACCTGTGCCAGAAGTACCGCCATCAGGTGATCAACATCCATCACAGCTTCCTGCCGTCCTTCGTCGGTGCCAAGCCGTACCACCAGGCCTCGCTGCGTGGCGTGAAGCTGATCGGCGCGACCTGCCACTACGTGACCGAGGAACTGGACGCCGGCCCGATCATCGAGCAGGACGTGGTGCGCATCAGCCACCGCGACAACATCGAGGACCTGGTGCGCCTGGGCAAGGACGTGGAAAAGCTGGTGCTGGCCCGCGGCCTGCGCTACCACCTGGAAGACCGCGTGCTGGTGCACGACAACAAGACCGTGGTGTTCGACTGATCCACGCGGTCTCGTTCCCGACTGTGTACTCCGCATGCTCCCGCCGCCAGCTGGCGGCGGGCGCTGCGCCAAACGGAGAGACACCATGAGCGACCTGAAGAACCCCGGCACTGCCACCCCGCCGCCCACCCTGGGCGAAGGCTGTACCAGCCGCTACGACCCCGATGCCTTGAGCGACGAGGACGGCACCGAGTTTCCCGGCGCCGCCGAACTCTGGGATTCGCTCAAGCCCGAAGTGCCTTCTGACGACGATACGCCTTCCGGCGACTGATCCTCAGGCGCTTTCCCGCAGCCCCATCAGCTTGCGCAGCAGCGGTCGGCCCGCCATCAGGGCGAATACCGGCGCGCCCATCACCAGGTAGAAGTAGTAGGTCACCACGCGCCAGATCAGGATGGCCGCGGCCGCCGTGGACTTGCCCACCAGCGGGGCGAGCAGCGCGGCACTGGTCAGCTCCGTACCACCGGCGCCACCGGGCAGCAGCGTGGCGAGGCCGGCGGCCAGCGACAGCAGCTGGATCAGGAAGGCCCAGGCCCAGTGCAGATCCACGCCCATCGCCTTCAAGGTGATGTAGAGCACCGAGAAGCGCAGGATCCAGTGGCAGCAGGTGAAGAAGAAGATCAGCAGCAGTCGGCGCTTGGGCTGGCGCAGGCTGCTCACCAGGGTGTCGCGGAAGTGCAGGCATTTGCGCGCCCAGTGCAGGCGCGTGCGCGGTTTCATTCCCAGGCGCTTGAACAGCCGGCCGTTGGCCTTGATCACTCGACGCTGGAAGCGCGCCAGCAGCACCACGCCGAAGAAGATTCCGCCCAGCAGGACGCCGCTGGTGATCAGCGACGTCTCCAGGTTCGGGCTGACGCTGTGGGACAGCGCCCACACCAGTACCGCCGCCAGCGCGCAGAGGAAGAACAGCAGGTCGCTCAACTGGTCCACGGCGAAGATTGCGCTGCTGTGCGCCGGGCGCATGCCGTGGCGCGCAAGCAGGGCCATCAGGGTCAGCGGGCCGCCGGTGCCGCCGGGGGTAGCGTAGAAGGCGAACTCCGAGGCCATGATGATGCCGACCGAGCGCGCCTTGCCTATTTCGCCGGCGCGACCGTTGAGCAGCACGCGCAGCTTCTGCGCATTGATCAGCCAGCACAGGCAGATCATGCCGAACATCATCAGCAACTGGTCGAGGGGGAAGGCAAGGACGTGCTCGAGCATCTCCCGGCCGCCCAGGGCGAGGGGAATCAGCGAGGCGCCGATCAGGCCGAGCACCAACCACGCGGCACGGCTCACGGGCTTACCTGTGCGGGGAGCAGCGGAGTCATCGAGGCGAAGCGGATAGGGAGTGCCTCCTGTCGGGATCGAACTGTCATGCAGAGTGGACCGTGATCGGCATGCTGCGTTCGCCTGACGTTGTGTGGGCGTAGGCGCCGCCGTGAGGCGGCGCCCGGGGCTCACTCGACGGGCTTGTCGGCCGCGGAGTCGCCGGCGCCTTGTTCCAGCGCCTTGTTTTCCCAGCCTTCCTCGCCGGGCAGGATCAGGTTCAGCAGGATCGCGACGATGGCGCACAGGGCGATGCCCTTCAGGCCGAAGTCGTCCGGGCCGGTGCCGGTGCCGATCAGCACGCCGCCGATGCCGAACACTAGGGTGACCGACACGATGCACAGGTTGCGCGCCTGGGACAGGTCGACCTTGTGGCGGATCAGGGTGTTCATGCCCACCGAGGCGATGGTGCCGAACAACAGGCAGAGGATGCCGCCCATCACCGGAACCGGGATGCTCTGCAGGATGGCGCCGAACTTGCCGACGAAGGCCAGGCTGATGGCGAACACCGCCGCCCAGGTCATGATCTTCGGGTTGTAGTTCTTGGTCAGCATCACCGCGCCGGTCACTTCCGCGTAGGTGGTGTTCGGCGGGCCGCCGAACAGGCCGGCAGCGGAGGTGGCGATGCCGTCGCCCAGCAGGGTGCGGTGCAGGCCCGGCGTCTTCAGGTAGTTCTTGCCGGTCACGCCGCCCACGGCGATTACCCCGCCGATGTGCTCGATGGCCGGAGCCAGCGCCACCGGGACGATGAACAGGATGGCCTGCCAGTTGAATTCCGGTGCGGTGAACTTCGGCAGCTCCAGCCAGGGAGCGGCGACGATCTTCGCCACATCGACCACGCCGAAGGCGAAGGACAGGCCGTAGCCCACCAGCACGCCGGCGATGATCGGCACCAGACGCAGCATGCCCTTGCCGAACACGGCGACGATCAGGGTGGTCAGCAGCGCCGGCATGGAGATGAACATGGCGGTCTTGTACGGGATCAGCTCGGCACCGTCACCGGCCTTGCCCATCGCCATGTTGGCGGCGATCGGCGCCATGGCCAGGCCGATCGAGATGATCACCGGGCCGATGACTACCGGCGGCAGCAGGCGGTCGATGAAACCGGTGCCCTTGACCTTCACCGCCAGGCCCAGGAAGGTGTAGACGAAGCCGGCCGCCACCACGCCGCCCATGGTCGCCGCCAGGCCGAACTGGCCCTTGGCGAGGATGATCGGGGTGATGAAGGCGAAGCTCGAAGCCAGGAATACCGGTACCTGGCGACCGGTGACGATCTGGAACATCAGGGTGCCGAAGCCGGCGGTGAACAGCGCGACGTTCGGATCCAGGCCGGTGATCAGCGGCATCAGCACCAGCGCGCCGAAGGCCACGAAGAGCATCTGCGCGCCAGAGATTATCTGGCGCCACAGCGGTTCGTTGAATTCATCGGCCATCTATCAGGTTTCCTTCTGCTTGGTGCCGAAGATCTTGTCACCGGCATCGCCCAGGCCCGGCATGATGTAGCCGTTCTCGTTCAGGCACTGGTCGATGGAGGCGGTATAGATGAGCACGTCCGGATGCGCATCGTTGACTGCCTTGATCCCTTCCGGTGCGGCGACCAGCACCATGGCACGGATGTCCTTGCTGCCGGCCTTCTTGAGCAGGTTGATGGTGGCGACCATGGAGCCACCGGTAGCCAGCATCGGGTCGATGATCAGCGAGCGGCGCTCGGCGATGTCCGGCGCGAGCTTTTCCAGGTAGGTGTGCGCTTCGAGGGTTTCCTCGTTGCGCGCCACGCCCACGGCGCTGACCTTGGCGCCCGGGATCAGGCTGAGCACGCCGTCGAGCATGCCGATGCCGGC
>CBIGPF010000083.1:0-25167 GCA_966191535.1 uncultured Pseudomonas sp.
CGTGCGCTGGCTGTGCACCCATTTCGAACGGCCAGCGACACTCGAGTCGCTCTATGCCGGTCTGCCGCGTGACCGGAAGCTGCGTCCCAGCCTGGTTACTCGCATGCTCGAGCAGGCCGGCATCGGTGCCGGCTGGGTCAAGCGCCGTCCTGCGGAGCTGTCGTCCTACCTGTTCCCTCTGCTGCTGCTGTTCCGTAATGGCGAGGCCCGTATCCTGGTGGCTCGCCGTGGAGAAGAGTTCGAGCTGCTGGTCCCCGAGGCGGGTGGCGGCAGCATCACCATGAGTGCGGCGGAGTTGCAGGAGAACTACCTGGGCTACGCCCTGCTGGCCCGCCCGAAGGCGACGCCCGATGCGCGCACCGAGATTCCCAGAGAGGCGGGCAAGGGCCATTGGCTGTTCTCTACCCTCTGGAGCTACCGGCGCTTCTACTACAGCGCGGCGCTGGCGACCTTCCTGATCAATATCCTGGCGCTGGCCAGCACCTTCTTCATCATGAACGTGTACGACCGGGTCGTGCCGAGCCAGGCCTACGTCACCCTGTGGTCGCTGGCAGTCGGCGTGGTGCTGGCGATCGGGTTCGAGTTCGTCTCGCGGCAGGTCCGAGCCCATCTGATCGATAACGCCGGCAAGAAGGCTGACCTGGTTCTGGGGACGAAGCTGTTCCGCCAGTTGATGGAGGTTCGGCTGGAGCACAAACCGCTGTCGGCGGGCTCCTTCGCCAACCAGTTCCGCGAGTTCGAGTCGGTGCGTGACTTCATCACCTCGGCGTCGCTGGCAACCCTCGCCGACCTGCCGTTCTGCCTGCTGTTCGTCTTCGTGCTGTTCGTGCTCGGCGGGCCGCTGGCGCTGGTGCCGCTGGGGGCGATGATCGTCCTGCTGGCGTTGTGCGCGTACATCCAGTGGCCGCTGTCGAAACTGATGAAGGAAAACCTGCGCGAGGCCTCGCAGAAGCACGGCCTGCTGATCGAAGCGATCGAAGGTGTCGAGACGCTGAAGGCGGTGCGCGCCGAAGGCAGCATGCTGCGTCGCTGGGAGGACTTCAGTGCGCAGTTGGCCGCTTCGGGAATCAAGACCAAGTCCCTGTCGAACATGGCCTCCAACTCGGTTTCGCTGATCTCCCAGCTGACCACGGTCATCACCGTGCTGTGGGGCGTGTATCTGATCGGCGACGGCAACCTCACCCAGGGCGCGCTGGTCGGCATGGTGCTGCTCAGCGGTCGTGCACTCGCGCCGCTGGCCAGCTCGGTAGGCCTGGCCGTGCGTTATCAGCAGGCGAAAACGGCCCTGGGCTCGCTGAACCAGCTGATGGACATTCCCACGGTGCGTGACAACGGCCGCCGCTATCTCGACGTTCCGAGCAACGCGACGCTGTCGCTGAGCAAACTGAAATTTTCCTATCCGGCACCGCCGATGCAACCGCGCCCCACGGTGCTGAACAACATCAACCTGTGCATCAAGCACGGTGAGCGCGTGGCCATTGTCGGCAGCATCGGCAGCGGCAAATCGACCCTGCTGCGGACCATGGCCCGCCTGTACCAGCCGGTGGAAGGCCAACTGCTGATCAACGGTATCGACGCCGAGCAGATCGATCCGGCGGACTGGAGCTCCACGGTGGGCTACGTCGGCCAGGATGCGCGACTGTTCTACGGTTCGCTGCGCGAGAACCTGATGATCGGCAATCCGTCCGCGAGCACTGAAGAGCTGTTGCACGTGGTGCGCCTGACCGGCCTGGACTCGGTGGTCGCCAACCATCCGCTGGGCTTCGACCGCCCCGTGGGCGAAATGGGCCAGGCCCTGTCCGGTGGGCAACGCCAACTGGTCGCCCTGGCTCGCACGCTGTTGCTTCGTCCCCAGGTGCTTCTGCTGGACGAGCCCACCAGCGGCATGGATATGCAGACCGAGCGCCTGTTCCTGAAGCGGCTGGAGTCCGCGACCCGGGGTTGCACGGTCGTGGTGGCGACCCACCGCTTCTCGGTGCTGGACCAGATTGACCGCCTGATCGTCGTGGATGCCGGGCAGATCGTTGCCGACGGCCCGAAGGACGTCGTGCTGCAAGCCCTGCAGGCCAACAACTCCCCCGCGCCGAGTCAGGCGCCGGCTACTGACCGGTAAGTGATCATGATTACTTCTAATATGCAAACGACGGCTCCCGCCGTCGTCGATTCCCCGAAGGCGCTTGCGTCCCACGCTACCCCCTATTCCCAGGAAGTGGCCCGCCTGCGCGAAAACGACATTGCCTATGTCTCCGACCTGCAGGCTGCCCTGATCTCGCAGAAAACCACGGCGAGTACGGTAGTGCTGGCGCTGATCGCTGCCGTGTTCACCGGCCTCATCATCTGGGCCTATTTCGCCCGGGTAGAAGAGATAACCCTCGGTGAGGCGAAAGTCATTCCCTCTAGCCGCGAGCAGATCATTCAGAGCCTGGAAGGCGGCATCCTCGAGCAGATGAGCGTCAGGGAAGGCGACGTGGTGGAGGCAGGCCAGGTCCTGCTGAAGATCGACCCGACCCGTGCCAACGCCAGCTACCGCGAGGCACAGGCCAAGACCCTGGCGCTGACGGGCCAGTTGGTGCGCCTGCGTTCGGAGGCCTACGGTCAGCCGCTGGTCTTCCCGGATGATGTGAAAGCCGTACCGTCCATCGTCGAGGCCGAGACCGAGGCCTACAACGCCCGCAAGCACGCACTGGATGACGGCATTGCCGGCTTGCAGAAGAGCCTGTCGCTGGCCAATGGCGAACTGGTCGTTTCGGAGCGGCTGGCCAAGCAGGGGTTGATCTCGGATGTCGAGATTCTTCGCATGCGCCGCCAGGCCAACGAATTCAACCTGCAGATCAGCGAGCGTCGCAACAAGTACCGCTCCGAAGCCAACGCCGAACTGACGCGCGTCGAGAGTGAACTGGCCCAGTCGCTGGAGAGTGCGGCGGGCCGCGAGGACGTGATGAAGCGCACCACCATCACGGCGCCGCTCAAGGGCATCGTGAAGAACGTCCGGGTCAACACCATCGGCGGGGTCATCCAGCAGGGGCAGGACATCATGGAGATCGTCCCGCTGGAGGACCAGTTGCTGGTTGAGGCGAAGATCCGCCCGGCCGACGTGGCGTTCCTGCGCCCGGGCCTCGCTGCCACCGTGAAGATCTCCGCCTACGACTTCGCGATCTACGGCGGCCTGAAGGGCAAGGTCGAGCTCATCAGTCCAGACACCATCAAGGACGACGAGATGGCCCGCCAGGGTCGACCGGACAGCTCGTTCTATCGCGTGCTGATTCGCACCGACCAGGCCGCGTTGACCATGGGTGACCGGCACTTCCCGATCATTCCCGGCATGACCGCCACCGCGGAGATCCGTACTGGCGAAAAAACGATCCTGGACTACCTGCTCAAGCCCGCGCTGAAAGCGCGTGAAGCCTTCCGCGAGAGATGATTGACATGAAAAGCCTTAAATCTTCTGCCATCAACAAACGCTGGGGCTTCAGCCAATCCGCTCTGGGGCTGGCCATGGTTTCGCTCGTCTCCGTGGCCCAGGCCACTGATCTTGGTGGCGCAAAGAGCGCCTACGCGGCGTCCGACCGGGCAGCCGCCTCTCACTCCCGTCCGGCGGTAACCAGGCTGGACCTTAGCCTGCCGGCAGAGCTGCAGGCAGGGGCCTCGGCGTCGGGCCTGGGGCAGGCCGAGACTTCGCTGGCCTACATGCGTGAGCTGGTGGGTACCGCGCTGCGCATCAGCCCTGAGATGAGACAGGCCGATGCCGGCTGGCAGGCTGCCAAGGGCGATGTGGACCAGGCCAAGGGCGCGCGTTGGCCGCAGGTACAGATCAGTGCCAGCTCCAGGCAATTGCAGAGCGGCAACAGCAACTACGACAACAGCGGTTCCACGTCCGTGCAGATGGTCACGCCGGTCTATGACTTCGGCACGATCAAGCACAACATCGACAGCCGCAGCAAAACTGCGAACGCGCAGGAGGAGGTGAAAGGTCAGACGGAAGTAACGGTCGCCTACAACACCGCTTCGGGTGTTCTGGAGATGGCGCGTCAGCAGGAGGCGCTGGAAATCAGCGATCGCTATGTGGTGCGCATGCGTGAGCTGGTGAGCATGCTTGCGCAGATTGCCGAGGCTGATCCGGGGCGCGGCAGTGAGGTGGTTCAGGCTCGCGCGCGTTTGCTGCAGGCGCAGACCGCCCGTGATCTGGTGCAGTCGAAGCTGCAGGAGCAGAAGACCACCCTGGCCAAGCTGGTGGGGAAGGATGTGAGTGTGCCGCCGAACGCGAAATGGGACTGGGCTCCGATTTCGCTGGATCGTGCGCTGGCACAGATGGGTGACCAGCCGGCGCTGCGCCAGGCGCGTTGGGAGAAAGAAGCGGCGCTGGCCAGTGCCGAGTCCGCGAAGTCTTCGCGGATGCCGAAGCTGAACTGGGTCGTGGGTCGTAACACCGGGGACAATATGTTCGACAATGAAGAGCCTTGGTCGACCGGCCTTGCCGTGCAGTGGACGGCCTTTTCCGGCGGCTCGGCGTCGGCAGCGCAGCGCGCGGCCTACGCCCGGGCTGATGCGGCGGAGCAGAAGATGGAGGCTACCCGTCGCGAGTCGGAGTACCTCATTCGCAACCTGGTCGAGCAGCGCGACCTCTCGGCTGCCCGTGTCGGTGACTACAACGCCCTGCTGGCGGAATCGGACCGGGTGCGCAAGATGTTCTATGACCAGTGGTACCACCTGGGCAAGCGCACCCTGCTGGATGTGCTGATTGCCGAGAACGACTACTACTCCCAGCAAATTGCTGCGGCCGAAACCTACTACAGCGCCAAGGCATCCGACCTGCGTATTCGTGCGGAAACCAGCGGCCTGATCGCGTGGTTGGCGACTGGCAGCGAAGCGACCAGTCTCTGACTCTCGCGCTCAGCGCAACCATCGGATTACGTGTGCTGTCCTGATTGTCCCGGCGCACTCGCGTCGGCAATCAGGAGGCGTCGTCTTGCCGGTTCAACGAGGCAGGGCCCCGCAGAAAATCCTCGAGTGAACTCTGTACTAACGTCACAATTTGAATGACTTTGCCCCTTGCTAAAGTCGCTGTGCGTCGATGTGTCGCAGGGCGCGCAGGGGGATCCGCCAACTTTCGGGACGCTTCTTGATCGCCATCATGGCAAGGACTTTGCCAAAGGCGTTGGCGCCTCCGCCGGCGCTCCCTTCGCGCCGCTGAAAGCCCCGTCCTTCATGGTCCTGACACATTTCAATGGCACGCCCGTGCAAGCCCCTGGCAGGGAGGGATAACCCTGCGCATTCTCGGTGAATTGATCGTTTTTTGAACGAACCTGCCCGGCACTGTTTCTCGGACTGAGAAAATATCTTGTTAAAAATGGGCGGAATGGGCCTTGAAAGCAGTTTCTGAAATGCTTTGTAATACCCGCCGTCCATTTCCTACCCCCAAATCGCTGAGTCGCACTGATGCAGATCATGGCCAGTGCTCACCCTTTGGTGCAGCGGCATAACAACAGGGGGCTGCCATCGGTGGGCTCCTGTCATACGACGAGTCGGGCAATCCGCTCGTGCATCCGGTGTGCGACGCGCGTGCTCTAACAGGCCGCCAGTCCAGACACCACACGCTGAATAACACGGAACGAATCAGCTGACGAAATCGGTTTCGCATCGCGAAGACCGGGCGACTTCCCTTTGCCTGGAATCCTTGCGGCCGCGTTCGTGAATCCATGACAGCCCTGGCAGGCGGCTTGGAAAAGTCGCGGGTAACGAGTCGTCGAGCAATGCGTGGCGAAGGCTCATGGGCGGTGAAGCGATTTTCATCCACTAAGGCCGCAAGATGAAAAAAGAGCAGTACACAGGAATTTTGAAGAGACTTGCGTTTCTGCCGATGCTGATGCTCGGTGGTTGCAACATGGCGCTGTTCGACCCGAAAGGGCAGGTCGGCGCTGACGAGAAGTCCCTGATCATCACGGCAACCCTGCTGATGCTGATCGTGGTGGTGCCGGTCATCCTGATGACCCTCGGGTTCGCCTGGAAATACCGGGCTTCGAACACCAAGGCCACCTACATGCCGGACTGGTCTCACTCGACCAAGATCGAGCTGGTGGTATGGCTGGTTCCCTGCCTGATCATCGCCGTGCTCGGCTGGATCACCTGGGAAAGCACCCACAAGCTGGACCCGTACCGTCCGCTGGACTCCGAGGTCAAGCCGGTGACCATCCAGGCCATCTCGCTGGACTGGAAGTGGCTGTTCATCTACCCGGAACAGGGTATCGCCACCGTCAACGAAATCGCCTTCCCGAAAGACACCCCGGTGAACTTCCAGATCACCTCGGATTCGGTGATGAACTCCTTCTTCATCCCGCAACTGGGTAGCCAGATCTACTCCATGGCCGGGATGCTCACCAAGCTGCACCTGATCGCCAACGAAGAAGGCGTGTTCGACGGCATCTCCGCGAACTACAGCGGCGGCGGCTTCTCGGGCATGAAGTTCAAGGCCATCTCCACCTCCGAGCAGGGCTTCCAGGACTGGGTTGCGAAGGTCAAGGCCTCGCAGCAGACCCTGAACCTGGATCAGTACCCGGAGCTGGTGAAGCCGACCGAGAACGTCCCGGCGACCTACTTCGCAACCGTCAGCCCCGAGCTGTTCTCCCACGTCCTGAACAAGTGGGAACACGCTGGCCACGCGATGGCCAAGGCCGAGAAGGCCGCCAAGGGCGAGCACGGCGAAGCAGCCCATGACGAGGCCGCCATGGCGGACCACGACATGAGCAACATGCAAGGCATGCAGGGCATGCAAATGAATCCGAGCCAGGAGTAACCGCAGATGTTCGGGAAACTGACACTGTCGGCCGTGCCGTATCACGAGCCGATCATCGTCATCACGCTGGCCATCGTCGCCCTGTTGGGCCTCGGTGTGTTCGGTGCGATCACCTACTACCGCAAGTGGACCTACCTGTGGACCGAATGGCTGACGTCCATCGACCACAAGAAAATCGGCGTGATGTACATCATCGTCGCCCTGGTCATGCTCCTGCGCGGCTTCGCCGACGCCATCATGATGCGCGGCCAGCTCGCGCTGGCTGAAGGCGCCAACCACGGCTACCTGCCGCCGGAACACTACGACCAGATCTTCACCGCTCACGGCGTGATCATGATCATCTTCATGGCCATGCCCTTCATGACCGGTCTGATGAACCTGGCCGTGCCGCTGCAGATCGGCGCACGCGACGTGGCGTTCCCCTTCCTGAACTCCCTGAGCTTCTGGCTGCTGGTCGTCAGCGCCATGCTGGTGAACGTCTCCCTGGGTCTGGGCGAGTTCGCCCGTACCGGCTGGGTTGCCTACCCGCCGCTGTCCGAGCTGGCCTACAGCCCGGGCGTGGGTGTGGACTACTACATCTGGGCGCTACAGATATCGGGTATGGGTACCTTGCTCACGGGTATCAACTTCCTGGTCACCGTGTTCAAGATGCGTACCCCCGGCATGAAGCTGATGCAGATGCCGATCTTCACCTGGACCTGCACCTTCGCCAACATCCTGATCGTTGCGTCGTTCCCGATCCTGACCGCAGCCCTGGGCCTGCTGTCGCTGGACCGCTACTTCGACATGCACTTCTTCACCAACGAGCTGGGCGGCAACGCCATGATGTACATCAACCTCTTCTGGGCCTGGGGCCATCCTGAGGTGTACATCCTGATCCTGCCGGCTTTCGGTATCTTCTCCGAAGTCACCGCGACCTTCGCCGGCAAGCGCATGTTCGGCTACACCTCGATGGTGTGGGCGAGCGCCGCGATCACCTTCCTCGGCTTCACCGTGTGGCTGCACCACTTCTTCACCATGGGTTCGGGCGGCGACGTCAACGGCTTCTTCGGCGTTGCGACCATGCTGATCTCCATCCCGACCGGGGTGAAGCTGTTCAACTGGCTGTTCACCATCTACCGTGGCCGCCTGCGTTTCGACACCCCGATCCTGTGGACCCTGGGCTTCATCATCACCTTCACCATCGGTGGCATGACCGGCGTTCTGCTGGCCATTCCGGGTGCTGACTACCTGCTGCACAACAGCCTGTTCCTGATCGCTCACTTCCACAACACCATCATCGGTGGCGCGGTGTTCGGCTACCTGGCCGGCTTCGTCTTCTGGTTCCCGAAAGCCTTCGGCTTCAAGCTGGACGAGAAGTGGGGCAAGCGTTCCTTCTGGTGCTGGCTGGTCGGCTTCTACATGGCCTTCATGCCGCTGTACATCCTCGGCTTCATGGGCATGACCCGTCGCCTGAACCACTACGAAAACCCGATGTGGCAGCCGTACATGGTGGTGGCTTTCTGTGGCGCCGTGCTGATCTTCTTCGGTATCGCCTGCCAGTTGATCCAGCTGTTCGTGTCGATCAAGAACCGCGAGAAGCTGGCCGACCTGACTGGCGACCCGTGGGGCGGCCGTACCCTGGAGTGGTCCACTTCCTCGCCGCCGCCGTACTACAACTTCGCCGAACTGCCGAAGGTCAACGACATCGACGCGTTCCACGAGATGAAGCAGACCGGTACCGCGTACCGCAAGCTGCCGGCCTATGCACCGATCCATATGCCGAAGAACACCGCCGCGGGCTTCTCCATCGCCGTGTTCGCCTTCCTCTTCGGCTTCGCTGCCATCTGGCACATCTGGTGGCTGGTAGGCGTTGGCTTCGTCGGCATGATCGCTTCGGTCATCGTGCGCAGCTACGTCACCGACGTGGACTACTACGTCCAGCCGGATGAGATCGAGCGCATCGAAAACGCCAACTTCCAGAAACTCGCCACTGCGCAGGTATAAACCATGTCGACGGCAGTACTGAATCAACACCTGGTCGATACGCACGAAGCGGCGCACGACCATGACCACGCCCACGACAGTGGCGGCATGACGGTCTTCGGCTTCTGGCTGTACCTGATGACCGACTGCATCCTGTTCGCGAGCGTCTTCGCCACCTACGCCGTGCTGGTCAACCACACGGCCGGCGGCCCGAGCGGCAAGGACATCTTCGAGCTGCCCTACGTGGCCGTCGAAACTGCGATCCTGCTGATCTCCTCCTGCACCTACGGCCTGGCCATGCTGGCTGCGCACAAGGGTGCCAAGGGCAAGGCCATCGCCTGGCTGGGCGTGACCTTCCTGTGCGGTGCCGCGTTCATCGGCATGGAACTCAACGAGTTCCATCACCTGATCGTCGAAGGCTTCGGCCCGAGCCGCAGCGCCTTCCTGTCGTCCTTCTTCACCCTGGTCGGCATGCACGGCCTGCACGTATCCGCAGGCCTGTTGTGGATGCTGGTGCTGATGGCGCAGATCGGTACTCGCGGCCTGACCGCGCAGAACAACACCCGCATGATGTGCCTGAGCCTGTTCTGGCACTTCCTGGACATCGTCTGGATCTGCGTATTCACCGTCGTCTACCTGATGGGGGCTCTGTAATGACCGCTGCTGCACATCATCACGACTCCCACGGTGCCAGCCACGGCGACCACGGCGCCGGTCACGGCAGCCTGGGCTCGTACGCCATCGGCTTCGTGCTCTCGGTGATCCTGACCGCGATCCCGTTCTACATGGTCATCGACGGCGGCTTCTCGCGTCACGCCACCCTGCTGACCATGGTGATCCTGGGCCTGGTTCAGGTCGTCGTGCACCTGATCTGCTTCCTGCACATGAACTTCAGCTCCGAAGGCCGCTGGAACGTCATGGCATTCATCTTCACCGCCATCATCATCCTGCTGGTGGTCGGTCTGTCGCTGTGGATCATCTACACCGCAGACACCCTGATGATGCCGATGCCCTGAGGGCCGATGCCGTGAAACTCAAGCGTTATCTCCTGGTCGCCAAGCCGGGCATCATCTTCGGAAACCTGATCGCGGTGGCAGGGGGATACTTCCTCGCCGCTCGCGGCAGCGTTGACCCGATGCTGCTGCTGGCCACCGTGATCGGCCTGTCCCTGGTCGTTGCCAGTGGTTGTGTGTTCAACAACTGCATCGACCGCGACATCGATCGCTTCATGGAGCGTACCCGTAGCCGTGTCACCGTGACCGGGCAGATCTCGCTGAAGGCCGCTCTGGCCCATGGCGTGGTCCTCGGTGCGGCGGGCTTCGGCCTGCTGGCGTGGAAGACCAACGTGCAGGCGACTCTGCTCGCTGCGTTCGGCTTCTTCGTCTACGTCGTGCTCTACAGCCTCTGGCTCAAGCGCAGCTCGGTCTACGGCACGCTGGTCGGCAGTCTCTCCGGAGCCATGCCGCCGGTGGTGGGCTACTGCGCCGCCAGCGGTCACTTCGACATGGGCGCGGCGGTGCTGCTGCTGATCTTCTGCCTCTGGCAGATGCCGCACAGCTACGCCATCGCGATCTTCCGCCTCAACGACTACCGTGCCGCCGGGATTCCCGTGCTGCCGGTAGAGCGGGGCATCGAAGCGACCAAGAAGCAGATCCTGTACTACGTAGTGGCCTTCGGCCTGGCGACCCTGCTGCTGACCGTGACCGGCTTCGCCGGCTACGGCTACCTGGTGGTGGCGCTGGCTGTCAGCGCCTGGTGGCTGTTCATCGCGGTGAAAGGCTTCAGTGCTGAAGACGACCGCCGCTGGGCCCGCCAGTTGTTCGCCTTCTCCATCATCGCGATCAGCGTGCTGAGCCTGATGATGTCCATCGACTTCCAGGCCATCCCGGCCCAGTCGATGCTGGCGGCGCTGTAAGGCTGCTCGGCTGCAACGAAAAAGCCGCCCCTCGGGGCGGCTTTTTTGTGCCTGGCGTTTTGGCCGATGTGCCCCGGGTAGGAGCGCGCCCTGCGCGCGATCGCGGACAGGGCCCGCTCCTACAGGTGAGGCACCGTGTTTGCCACGGGCGTAGGAGCGGACTCCGTCCGCGATCGCTAGCCGATCAGTGCAGCTTCAAGCGCGGCTCGGTGCTGCGGCCGATGCGGTCCGCGATCATCAGCAGCACGGTGCGGAACGGTCCGTACAGCGCCATCTGGTGCATGCGGTACAGCGACACGTAGAACATCCGCGCCAGCCAGCCCTCGAGCTTCACGCTGCCCATCAGGTTGCCCATCAGGTTGCCCACTGCGCTGAAGCGCGACAGCGAGATCAGCGAGCCGTAGTCGGTGTAGCGGTACTCCGGCAGCGGCTTGCCTTCCAGGCGCGCGACGATGGCCTTGGCCAGCAGTGAGGCCTGCTGGTGCGCGGCCTGGGCGCGCGGCGGTACGCTGCGTTCGCTGCCATCGCCCATCGGGCAGGCGGCGCAGTCACCGAAGGCGAAGACGTTGTCGTCGCGGGTGGTCTGCAGGGTGGGGCGGACTACCAGCTGGTTGATGCGGTTGGTCTCCAGGCCATCGATGTCCTTGAGCAGGCTCGGTGCGCGGATGCCCGCCGCCCAGACCTTCAGGCTTGCCGGAATGAACTCGCCGACCGCCGTGCGCAGGCCTTCGGCCGTGACTTCCTGCACGGCCGAACCCGTCAGCACGCGCACGCCGAGTTTCTCCAGCGTCTGGTGAACGGGTCGGCTGATGCGCTCGGGTAGCGCCGGCAGCACCCGCGGCCCGGCCTCGATCAGGGTGATGCGCATGTTCTGCGGCTGGATGCCGGTCAGGCCGTAGGCAGCCAGCTCCTGCGCAGCATGATGCAGCTCGGCCGACAGCTCGACACCCGTGGCACCGGCGCCAACGATGGCGACACTGATCTGGTCGTCCTTGTCCTGCCCGGCGTGGGCGCGCAGGTAGTGGGTCAGCAGCAGCTTGTGGAAGCGCTCGGCCTGCTCGCGGGTATCCAGGAAGATGCAGTGGTCCGCGGCGCCCTGGGTGCCGAAGTCATTGGTAGTGCTGCCGATGGCCAGGACCAGGGTGTCGTAGTCCAGCCCGCGTGCCGGCACCAGTTCCTCGCCCTGCTCATCGAGCGTGGCGGCGAGCTGGATGCGCTTGCTTGCGCGGTCCAGGCCGGTAAGACGGCCGAGCTGGAATTCGAAGTGGTTCCATTTCGCCTGGGCGACGTAATTCAGCTCATCCTCGGAGGAGTTGAGCGAGCCGGCGGCGACTTCGTGCAGCAGGGGTTTCCAGATGTGGGTGAGGTTGGCGTCGACGAGCGTAATGCGTGCCTTGCCCTTTTTACCCAGGGTGCGGCCGAGACGGGTCGCGAGCTCCAGCCCGCCGGCGCCGCCGCCGACGATCACGATACGATGGGACATGGTGCATTCTCATAGCTTAAGGAATCCTGTATCGGCCCGTGGCGGCACGGCGCTCACGCAAGGTAGGCCAGGAGGCGGCTCAGCAAACCCAGGGCGATGACCACAGCCAGCAAGGCGCCCATCATCAGCCAGGGCTTGAACGGCGCACGCTGGACCTGGTGGACGGGGGAGCTGAGGTACTGATCGACCTTCTGCTGGTCTTCGGGGCTCAAGCGACTGGGCATGGGCGGCCTCCGTTTATAATGTCGAGCATTCTAGTAGGGCTTGGGCGGCCTCTCAATGCGCCGCCGATCAATGCAGCTTTGCGTCGGCGCCTATTTACAGGCCGACGCCCATATCGAAAAGGATGCTCCGGCCCAGGCTTCCGCGCAGGAAGTCCGGCGCGTCACTGTGGGCGAAGAGCACGCGGGCAAACGTAGGCCCGACCACCGACAGCGATCGCCACCCCTGGCGCAGGAACTCGGTCGGAGGAGGGAAGGGCGTGTTGAAGTCCGGCGTCTCGCGCTTGAGGCTGACGAAGGCCAGCAGGTCCAGCTCGCGCGGGTCGATACCGCGCTCGGTATAGTTGTGCGCCTTCTTGCGTAGCGTCGGTGCCAGGCGCGCCTGCAATTCCGCACAGGGAATCCGCCGGGGCCGCTGCTCGCGACGGATCAGCTGGTTGAGGCTCTGGGCCATGCGTCGGCGCAACAGTTCTTCCTTCCACTCCTCGTTGAGCCGGCGGCCCTGGTCGAGCACGAAGAACACCTCGAACGTGGCATCACGGAACAAAACGTCCGGCGGCTGCTGCGTCGGTGCGACGAAGTCTTCCTGGCGATACGGTACCTTCAGCGCCTGCAGCAGCCGCTGGCAGGCCCAGCACTCCCGCTCCCACTTGCGGGAATTGGAGAGAAAGTCGTTGGCTTGCTCCGCCTGGCGCGTCAGCAGGCGCAGATAATCGGACTCGTTCATGTCTCAAGCATAGTTGCTGGCCGGCGCGGGCGGGCATCGATGGCGGTGTAGACTGTTGCCAATCATTGGCCGCTGCGGGCAAGGGGGAAGCGTGAGACGAGTGCTGGGCGGGATGCTGTTGATGGTGCTGGCGAGCCTGGCGGTGGCGCAGGAGTCACCAGCCATCGGTTGGACGCTGCTGGATCAGTTCGACCATCCCTACACCGCGACAACCGACCTGAAAGTCCTGCTGGTCGCTCACGACATGGCTGGCTCCAAACTGGTGAAAGCCGCGCTGGCCGATCGCCCCCACGGTTACCTCGAAGCGCAGGATGCCGCCTTTGTCGCGGACATCAGCCGTATGCCCGCGCCCATCGCGACGATGTTCGCCATCCCCGCCCTGCGCGACTACGCCTACCGCGTGCTGCTCGACCGTGAGCCGCGTGTGGCCAACCGCTTCCCGGCGCAGGCCGAAGCGGTGACCTGGTTGCAACTTGAGCAGGGCAGGGTCGTTGCCACCCACCAGCTCGACTCGGCTGAAGCTTTGCGCCAGGCGCTGGAGCGGGGCGCACCGTGATCGCCGCGCAGTTGCTGTCGGCGGAAACCCTGGAGATCGGCTGGGCGATCTACCTGCCGATCGTTGTCTGGGCCATCTGGCGCGCACCCTGGCTGGAGCTGGTCAGCGACTTCCGTCGCCAGCACCTGGTATTCGGCACCATGCTTGGGCTGTTCCTGCTCTGGCTGGTGCGTCGGGACTTCGCTTCCGGGGTGTCCTTCCATTTCATCGGCATGACCGCCGTGACCCTACTGCTGGACTGGCCGCTGGCGATCCTGGTCGGCCTGGTGGCGCAGCTCGGGCTTTGTGCGATCGGTCGACAAGACTGGGCCGCCATCGGCGTCAACGGCATCCTGCTGGTGCTGATCCCGGTGCTCATCACCGAGCTGGCGGCGATCTTCGTCGAGCGCCGGCAGCCGCGTAACCTGTTCGTCTACATCTTCTGCTCGGGCTTCTTCCCGGCCGCGCTGGCGGCGGTGTGCAGCCTGCTGCTGGGGCTCGGGTTGCTGTGGATGGACGGGCTGTTCCCGATGCCGCCGTGGATCGAGGACTTCATCGGCTACCTCTGGCTGATCATGTTCCCCGAGGCGTTCATCAACGGCACCATCGTCACTGGGCTGGTGGTCTTCTACCCGGACTGGCTGGAAACCTTCAACCGCACGCGCTACCTGCAGGCGCCGTGGAAGGATGACGATGAGCCACGCTGATGTTCAGCCATCTGCGAGGTCCATGGCCGTGGCGGCTTGATCCAGGTCAGTTCGGAAACCTCCTGTGATCGCGGAAGCTTGGGCCCCCATTCGCAAGGAGATTGCCGATGAGCATTCACAGCTGGGCCGAACAGCGCCTCCACGAACTGCTGATCGAAGCCGAAGCGGCCGGACAGGACCCGCAACTGGTCGTGCGCGCACTGCTCAGCGCGGTGGTGCAGGCCAACTCGCAGGTTCGTACGCAGGAAGACCTGGGGCATGAACTGCATTTCCTCGCCGACAATCTGGACGAGGAGCGGGACTACGCCTTCATGCGCCCCTGACGAAAAAGGCCCGCAGATGCGGGCCTTTTACTGGCTGGGGGAGCGGCGGCTCAATGCCCGCGCGGCTTCTCCAGATCGCCGGAGAACAGCTCGTCCTCGAGATTGTCACCCGGGATGGCGTGATCTTCCGCCGCCCAGGCGCCGAGGTCGATCAGCTTGCAGCGGTGCGAACAGAAGGGACGGAACTCGCTCTTGGCGCTCCACTCCACGGGGGCGCCGCAGGTGGGGCATTCCACGGTCAGGGGTTGGCTCATGGTTGTCCTCCACGCAGGCCTAGATAGAACTGATGCAGACGCTCGACCTGCTGGTGCAGGTGGCCGAGGTCGCCATCGTTGAGCAGCACGTCGTCCGCGTGCTTGAGTCGGTCGTCGCGCAAGGCCTGGGCCTTGAGAATCGAACGAACCTGTTCTTCGGACACCTGGTCGCGGCGCATGGTGCGCTCCAGTTGCAGGTGTTCGGGGGTATCCACCACCAGCACGCGCTGGGTCATGCGGTGCTGCCCGGACTCCACCAGCAGCGGCGAGACCAGGATGGCGTAGGGCGATTGCGCCTGCGCCAGGTTGCTGGCGATCTCCTGGCCGATCAGCGGGTGCAGCAGTTGCTCCAGCCAGCGGCGCTCGTCTTCGGCCTTGAAGATGCGCTCGCGCAGGGCGGCGCGGTTGAGCTGGCCGTTCGGCAGCAACATGGCTTCGCCGAAGCGCTCGACGATCTTCGCCAGGGCAGGGCGGCCGGGTTCCACCACCCAGCGCGCAGCGTGGTCGGCGTCGACCATGTGTATGCCCAGCGAGGCGAAGTGTTCGGCGGCGGCGCTCTTGCCGCTGCCGATGCCGCCAGTAAGGCCCAGGATCCAGGGTTTCATCGTTCTCCTTTCTGCCGGCCCGATGGCCGTCGCGGGCGTCGAAGGGGATCGACGCCGGAGAAGGCTAGCGGAAACCGGCGAACTGCAGATAGGTCGCGGTTATTTGATCACCCCAGAGCAGCGCAATCCAGCCGGCGATGGCCAGATAGGGGCCGAAGGGGATGGGCGTACTGGTTTCGGCATTGCGCAGGCGCAGCAGGATCACGCCCAGCACGGCACCCACCAGCGACGAGAACAGGATGGTCAGCGGCAGCACCTGCCAGCCGCCCCAGGCGCCGAGCATGGCCAGTAGCTTGAAGTCGCCGTAGCCCATGCCCTCCTTGCCGGTGATCAGTTTGAACAGCCAGTACACCGACCACAGGCTGAGGTAACCGAACACCGCGCCCCAGAGCGCGTCGCCCAGGCTGGTGAACAGCCCGAAATGGTTGACGATCAGCCCCAGCCAGAGCAGCGGCAGGACCAGGGCGTCCGGCAGCAACTGGTGATCGACGTCGATCATGCTCATCGCCAGCAGACCCCAGGTCAGCAGCAGCATCGCCCCGGCCTGCCAGCCAAAGCCGTAGTGCCAGGCGATGAAGGCCGACAGCACGCCACAGGCCAGCTCGATCAGCGGGTAGCGCTTGCTGATCGGCGCCTTGCAGGACGAACACTTGCCCCCCAGCGCCAGCCAGCTGACCAGCGGGATGTTCTCCCACGGCTTGATCTCGTGGGCGCAGTGCGGGCACTGGGAATTGGGCAGGACCAGGTTGTAGGTCGGGCGCTTCTCGTCGTCGGGCAGGCCCAGGGTTTCTCGGGCCTGCTGCTGCCAGTCGAGCTCCATCATCCGTGGCAGGCGATGGATCACCACGTTGAGAAAGCTGCCGACCAGCAGGCCGAGGAGGGTGACGCACAAAACAAAGGCCAGCGGGGTGCTGGCCAGGAAGTCGTACAGGAACATTAAACGACAGAACCCAATTGGAAGATCGGCAGGTACATCGCGATGATCAGGCCACCGACCAGAACACCGAGGACCGCCATGATCAGCGGCTCCATCAGGGTGGTGAGGTTGTCCACGGCATTGTCGACTTCTTCCTCGTAGAAAGAGGCCACCTTATCCAGCATCGCGTCGAGGGAGCCGGATTCCTCGCCGATGGCAGCCATCTGGATCGCCATGCTGGGGAATACGCCTGTGGTGCGCATCGAGAAGTTCAGCTGGGTACCGGAGGACACGTCCTGCTTGATGCGATACACGGCATTGCGGAATACCACGTTACCGGCCGCGCCAGCGACAGAGTCCAGCGCCTCCACCAGCGGGACACCGGCGGCGAACGTGGTGGCAAGGGTGCGGGCGTAACGGGCGACGGCGGATTTGTAGAGGATGTCACCGATCACCGGAACCTTCAGCAGGCCGCGGTCCAGTGCATCGCGGAATTTCTCGGAGCGCTTGTGGACTTCCTTGAAGGCGAAAGCGGCTCCGAACAAGGCGATTAGTATAATGAACCACCAGGTCTGCAGCGCTTCGGAAACATGTATCACGAACATGGTGAAAGCTGGCAGTTCTGCACCGAAACCCGCGAAAACTGCTTGGAACTGTGGCACCACCTTGATCAGCAGAATCGCGGAAACGATGATTGCTACGACAACTACCGCGATTGGGTAGGTCATGGCTTTCTTGATCTTGGCTTTGAGCGACTCGGTCTTTTCCTTGTAGGTCGCCACGCGATCCAGCAAGGTTTCCAGCGCACCGGACTGTTCACCGGCGTCGACCAGGTTGCAATAGAGGTCGTCGAAGTACTGCGGTTTCTTGCGCAGGGAGTTAGCCAGGCTGTTACCGGCGGCGACTTCCTGTTTGATCTCCTCCACCAGCCTGCGCATGTTGGGGTTGTCGAAGCCCTCGCCGATGATGTCGAAGGACTGCAGCAGCGGCACGCCCGAGCCCATCATGGTGGCCATCTGCCGGGTGAACAGCGCAATGTCCATGGGCTTGATCTTCTTGCCCGCACTCAGCAGGGACATGCCCTTCTTGCGTACCTTGGTCGGGTTGATACCCTGCTTGCGCAGTTGTGCCTTGACCAGGGCCGTGTTCGCGCCGGAAAGCTCCCCTTTGACCTTCCCGCCCTTGCGGTCCGTACCTTCCCAGGTAAAGACGCCCATTTTTGCTGCTTTATCCGCCATGGATTAATCCTTGGTCACGCGGTTGACTTCCTCGAGGCTGGTGATGCCTTGCATGGCCTTGAGCAGGCCCGAGGTACGCAGGTCATTGAAGCCTTCTTTGCGGGCTTGCTCCGCGATCTGAATGGAGTTGCCTTCTTCCATGATAATGCGTTGCAGCGCAGGCGTGATTTTAACCACTTCATAAATACCCAAGCGGCCCTTGTATCCACCCTTGCAATTGTCACATCCGACCGGCGAATAGAGCTTGAAGGTGCCGATGCGATCAGCAGGGAAGCCTTCATGCAGCAGAGCTTCCTGCGGCACGTCGTGCTCTTTCTTGCAGTGCGGGCAGAGTTTGCGCGCCAGGCGTTGAGCGATGATCAGGTTGGTCGAGGTGGCCAGGTTGAACGAGGCGACCCCCATGTTCAGCAGTCGCGTCAGGGTCTCGGCTGCGCTGTTGGTGTGCAGCGTGGACATCACCATGTGGCCGGTCTGTGCGGCCTTGATGGCGATCTCGGCGGTTTCCAGGTCACGGATCTCGCCGACCATGATTACGTCCGGGTCCTGGCGCAGGAAGGCGCGCAGCGCCTGGGCGAAGTCCATGCCCTGGCGCGGGTTGACGTTCACCTGGTTGATGCCTTCCAGGTTGATTTCCACCGGGTCTTCGGCGGTGGAAATATTGATGTCCGGGGTGTTGAGGATGTTCAGGCCGGTATAGAGCGACACCGTCTTGCCCGAACCGGTAGGGCCGGTCACCAGAATCATGCCTTGAGGTTGCTTGAGTGCGTCGAGATAGAGTTGCTTCTGGGCTTCCTCGTAACCGAGGGCATCGATGCCCATCTGCGCGCTGGACGAGTCGAGGATCCGCATCACGATCTTCTCGCCCCACAGTGTGGGCAGGGTGTTGACGCGGAAGTCGATGGACTTGGTCTTGGATACCCGCATCTTGATGCGGCCATCCTGGGGCTTGCGACGCTCGGAAATATCCAGCCCGGCCATCACCTTCAGGCGTGCGGAAATACGGCTGGCGAGCTGGATCGGCGGTTTGGCGGTTTCATGCAGCATACCGTCGGTACGGAAGCGGACGCGGTAGATCTTTTCGTAGGGCTCGAAGTGCAGGTCGGACGATCCGCCCTTGATGGCGTCGAGCAGCATCTTATTGACGAAGCGCACCACCGGTGCGTCGTCGGCGTCACCGCCAATGGGGTCGTCCTTGGCTTCGGTGTTGCCGTTCTCGATGTCCAGGCCGTCGAGGTCGACATCGCCAAGGTCATCCAGCCCACTGTTCGCGCTTTCGAAGAGTTTCTCGATGGCGTCGCCGAGCTTGTCATCCTCGACCAGGATGGCTTCGGTGGTCAGGCCGGTGCTGAACTGGACGTCGGTGATCGCCTGGTGGTTCGTGGGGTCGGAAAGCCCCACAAAGAGCTTGTTGCCCCGGCGCCACAGCGGCATCACACGGTGCTGGCGTACCAGCTTTTCGCTGATCAGCTCCTTGGGCAGGCTGTCCTTGTCGATCGAGGCAAGGTCGATATAAGCGATGCCGAACTGCTCCGCCGCCAGTTCGGTCAGCGGCTTGCTCTTGACCAGCTTGTTCTGCACCAGATAAGTCACCAGCGACAGCTTGTTGCGCTGGGCTTGCAACTGCGCCTGCTGGGCGCTCTTTTCATCCAGCAGCTCGGCAATCACCAGTTGGCGAGCGAGCCCGGACAGCACGACTTGATCGTTCATGGGAAATGCCTGGCAATGAATAGGGTGCCTTATATCGCAGATGCCCAAGTCTGCCAAATTGACATCAGTGGGCTGTCAAAATTTGTCACTTCCTGCGTAATTTTCTCTCGGTGCGCTTTTCTTTTTCCTACAGAGTAGCGGTTTTCAGGGTGTAGGAGATTTGGCACGGAAACTGCTTTGAAGGATTCAGGTCCAACGACCTTTCGACAAATCCTGGAGAGAACTATGAAGGCTCAAAAAGGCTTCACCCTGATCGAACTCATGATCGTGGTTGCAATCATCGGCATCCTGGCCGCCATCGCCATCCCGGCTTACAGCAAGTACCAGGCTAAGGCCAAAGTGACTGCTGGCCTGGCTGAGATCTCCGCTGGCAAGACTGCTTTCGAAACTAAGCTGAATGAAGGCGATACCTTCACCACAGCGACTGACATCGGCCTGCAGGTTTCCACTTCGAACTGCGGTATCGCTGCTAGCTCCGCTAACGGCACTATCGTTTGCACCCTGAAAAACGCCCCGACTCAGGTTAACGGCAAGACCATCACCTGGACTCGTACCGCTTCGGACGGTTCCTGGGCTTGCACCAGCAACGCCGATACCGAGTACAAGCCGAAGGCTTGCCAGTAATTCCGTGTTAGAAAAAGGACCGCTTCGGCGGTCTTTTTTTTTGTGCAAGTGGGTGGAGAAAGTTTGAATGTCGGCTGAGCGTTTAGGCCCTGAAAGCTGGAGGAGCGTTCTTGTTCTTCTGCTTGTCTGTGTCGCCATTTACTGGGCCTATTCGATGGGCTTTACCGGGGCAATGTATTACGACGATTTCCGGCCCCTTTCATCCCTCACTTCCGTCAAGGATCTGAATAGCGCGTTGTATTACGTGCTGACCGAAGAATCCGGCCCTCTCGGCCGACCGATCAGCATGCTGACCTTCCTGCTCAATCGCGACGATTGGGATGGCGATAAAAGTGGCTTCTTCCAGATAAATGCCCTGATTCATATCGCCAACGGTTTACTGGTAGCGATTATTTCGTGGCAGCTCGCTCGCCTGCAGGGGAAGGAGGGGCGCGTAGCCTCGTGGATTGCGCTGGGTGCCGCAGCCTTGTGGATGGTGCTGCCGATCCAGGTGTCTTCCTCGCTTATCGCCATCCAGCGCATGGCCAGCTTGGCTGCCTTCTTCATGTTCGCCGGACTGGCGGTTTATCTGTGGGGCATCAGCGTTCAGCTGGAACGCCCGCGGCAAGGCCTTTTTCTGCAACTGACCGGAATCGGTCTGTTTACCGTTCTGGCGGCATTGGCCAAAGAGAGCGGCGCACTATTGCCCGTTCTGGCGCTGGTCATTGAAACCACCCTGCTTGTCGGGGTTGCCAGCGCTCGTCCTTGGCGTCGATACCGGATCGCCGCCTGTTCGCTTGTACTTTTCGCCCTGCTCGCCTATCTGGTGAAGACGCTCGGCGACGGCCAGATGGTCTTCGAGGTCCGCGGCTTTACCGTAGCGCAACGGGTGATCACTGAAGGGCCGATCCTGCTCGATTACCTGCGCCTGGCGTTCATTCCGGACGTCTATGCATTCCGCCCATTCCATGATGAATACCAGGCGCTGCCGGGGTGGGATTTGCCGAGTGCGCTGGCCATGCTTTTCTGGGCCGTTGTGCTGGTGGGGGCGATCAAGTTGCGCTGCCGTTCGCCAGTGTTGGCTTTCGCTGCCCTGTGGTTCCTGGCTTCGCATCTGCTGGAGTCGACGGTCATCGGGCTGGAACTGTATTTCGAACATCGCAACTACTTCGCCCTGCTCGGCCCTTGTTTCGCTCTGGTGTGGTGGATTGCCAAGTGTCCCGAGCGTTACAGGTCTTGGGCAGCCATGGCCTTCGGCGGCTATATCGTGATTATGTTCGGCGTGCTTTGGCAGGTGACGTCGCTCTGGGGGCAACAGAAGGATGCGGCGGTCGTCTGGTTCGATAGCGCAAAGGGCTCGCCCCGTGCTGCGGAGCATCTGGCATTGATGTTCCTCGGTCAGAATCAGGCGTACGAAGCGTGGCGTGTCCTGGAAATGCAGACAGAGCGGTGCCCCGACTGCGTGGGCTCGCAAGTGCAGGCGATGCTGCTTTCCTGCGTGATGGGCGATGAGCAGAAGACTCGGGCGCATTACGAGCGAGCCATGAGCTTGGCTGCGACGGTGGGCCAATTGGGTAGCGCGCCCTCAGCCTTGGCCGCCACTTTTGATCAGGTAAGCTCCAAGGGGTGCAAGTACTTAAGTTTGGATGACCTGGCCGCGCTGAACCAGGCGATGATCCGGTTCCAGGTGTCGGGTATCTCGATGAAGCAGCGCGCCTCCTTGTTCATCAATCTCCAAGCAATAGCCATCGAGCGGGAACGCCCGCAAGAAGCCCTCAACTACCTCATTCAAGCCTGGCAGGCGCGTCCTGATCCCGGGCTCGGCGAGGGTATGGTCAAGCTGTGGCTCAAGCTGGGGCATGTCAACCAGGCGCAGGCTTTTGTGTCGACGCAGATGTGTAGCAAACTCCCACGCAATCCGTTGCTGGCCGACAGGCAGAAGCAGCGCTGTGCGGCCATGCAGTCGCAAATAGACAATGCGAAAAAAGACGCCAGGAGTTCAAGTTGATTCATCACAACGGCAGTGGCCTCTCCGTCGTCCTGCCCGCCAAGAACGAGGCCCAGGGGTTGGTGCTGGTGCTCCCCGAACTGCGCAGGCTATATCCGGAGGCGGAGCTGATCGTCGTCAATGACGGCTCGATCGACAACACCGCGGAAGTGGCTGTGCAGCATGGCGCCAGGGTGGTGAGCCATCCCTACTCGAAGGGCAACGGCGCTGCGATCAAGTCGGGCGCCCGTGCAGCCACAGGGGAAACCATCGTCTTCATGGATGCCGATGGTCAGCATGACCCGCAGGACATCCGGAGGCTGCTGGACGAGATGGAGAAGGGCTACGACATGGTCGTCGGCGCTCGCCAGCATGGCTCCCAGGCCAGCGTCGGGCGTGGCCTGGCCAACGGTTTCTACAATCGCCTTGCCAGCTACATGACCGGGCACAAGGTCGAGGACCTGACCTCGGGCTTCCGCGCCGCCCGCGCCGACAAGTTCCGCGAGTTCCTGTACCTGCTGCCCAACGGGTTTTCCTACCCCACGACCAGCACCATGGCGTTCTTCCGCGCTGGCTACTCGGTGGCCTATGTGCCTATTCACGCTGCCAAGCGTGTTGGAACCAGCCATATCAAGCCCTTGAAGGATGGCATGCGCTTCCTGCTGATCATCTTCAAGATCGGCACGCTCTACTCGCCGCTCAAGCTCTTCGCGCCCATCGCGCTGCTGGCCGCCTTCCTGGCGACTGCCTGGTACAGCTACACCTTCCTGAGTTTCGGACGCTTCACCAACATGAGTGCGTTGCTCTACAGTGCCGGCGTGATGATTTTCCTCATGGGGCTGATCTCCGAGCAGATCACCGCGCTGATGTACAAGGACGGCTCTGATCGCTGATCCCGGCGCTATTTCTGGTTGGTGTTGAGCCGGCTGCCGAGGAATTCGGATAGTTCCTCGGCCCGTTGCCGCCAGTAGACCGTTTGCATCGGCGGGTTGCAGGGACGGGCGATCAGGTCACACAGCTTGTCGGTCAGGTCGGCTTCGTCATCGGGCGAAAAAAGATGGGCGGGCTGGTCAACAAGTTGTTCGCCAAGCACGCCGACGTTGGCCGCCAGCAGTCGAGTCGCGCAAGCCAGGATTTCGTTCAGCTTCTGTGGGTAGCAGTAGCTGCCGAAGCTCGATGGACGATTGCAGATGACGGAAACGTCCATCGCGTTGTAGAAGGCGGCAATGGAGGCCGGCGGCAATACTCCCAGGTAACGAACGCCTTGCGCTGACGCGAGCGGCAGGCTGTTGTCATGGGGCCCCGCGAGCACTAGCTGTAGCCCTGGCAAGCGTTGGCGGATCAGTGGCAGGGCGCGCAACAGCACGGCTGTGCCGCGGCTCCTGCCAAGTGCGCCGGCGGTCCCGATCAGGTACCCGTCTACCTTGAGCCCCAGTTTTTGTCTCGCCGCTTCGCGGTCTGTCGGAAAGAACTCGTCGGGATTGGTGGCATTTCCCAGGGTGAGAATCCGATTGCCCGGAATGCCGTAGCCATGCTCCAGGTACGAGCTGAGCGGTGCGCTGATCGAGGTGATGCCGTTCGCCGTACGACAGGCTTTCCTGAAGTAATGCCGG
Organism: uncultured Pseudomonas sp.; assembly: GCA_966191535.1. Taxonomy (GTDB): domain Bacteria; phylum Pseudomonadota; class Gammaproteobacteria; order Pseudomonadales; family Pseudomonadaceae; genus Pseudomonas. The sequence continues at coordinate 23,590 of CBIGPF010000083.1, forward strand.
ATGCCAGGGATTTTAGAGAGGAGGAAACTCTCGTAGTTGTCATAGAGGTCCAGAACATGGGGAATTCCCATGGCCCGGCAGATGCGGCCGCAGGCTATGGCGTGCCACATGTCCGAGCTGGCCCAGACCACGTCCGGTCGGAAGAACGATATCTCCTGGCGAATCTCCCGCAGGTGACGAAGCATGCCGCTTCCCAGCGGGGTCGCATTGAAGGAGCGCCAGGTTACGCAGCCGGGTTGCGTGATCCCTTCCGGTCGCTGGCGATAGCTGCAGGCAAGCCCACGAACCTCATGCCCCAGGGCCCTCAGGTTCTCGGGGATCTCGAAGAGCCGGCCGAAGCGATCATCGAGCAGGTCGCGGCCGGTGTACTGCCGCTTGGTCATGACCAGTATCCGCATCAGCTTCCTGTTTCCCTGAGCAGTTTCAGGTACGCCTTGCCGGCACGCTCTACAGTGAAGTGCCGGGCCCGCCGGTGAAGCTCATCGGCCGGCACTTCGAATTCCCTGTTGAGCGCTTTGCGCAGGGCGTCAACCAGGGCGGGTACGGAGTTGGTTGGAACCAACTGCCCGTAGCGCCCATTCTCCAGAATCTCTGCCGGCCCGCTTGGGCAGTCGGTGGCGATTACCTGGGTGCCGCAGGCCATGGCCTCCACCAGGACATTGCCAAAGCCTTCGTAGTCTGACGGCAGAACCAGGACGTCGGAGCTCTTGAGCAGCGGCAGGATGTTCGGGGCGTGCCCGAAGAAGAGCACGTCTTCTGCCACCTGCAATCGCGCGGCATGGCGCTTGAGCTCATCCAGAAGGGAGCCTGCGCCGAGAATCAGCAGGCGAGCTCCCGTCTGTCCCTGCACCTGGGCAAAGGCTTCCAGCAGTAGATCCACTCGCTTGACCGGCTCCAGCCGTCCGGCGAAAACGATCAGCGGCACCGTGCGGTGCGCCCAGGGATAGTCGTTCGGCAGTGCCTCGTCGATCCTGCTCGCCATGTGCGCATCGATGATTGGATTGTGTATGGTCGTGATGGAGGTTCGGGGAATGTCCAACTGCTGGGCAAGGTCCGAAGCGACACCGCTGGAGACGGCGATCATGCAATCGGCTCGTGGGTACAGTGCTCGCATGGCGAGACGGATCAGCTGCAGTTTCAGCTTGCGCATCCCACTGGCACGGGACACTTCGGGGGAGACGGTCAGGTGCTGGGTGATGATGATATGTGGGCGTCGACGAAGCAGAAGCTTCAACAGGACCGCCAGGCAGGCAATATCATTGGCGCTCGTGATGATGTGTGTGGGACGGTCTCGGCGGATGGCCCGCGTGAGCCCAATGATGAATCCGATGAGACTGCTGCCGGGAAGGGCCTGGGTTCCGAATGAAAGGGGGCTCGGCTGTGGCGGCGGCTGTTCGAACGACCTGGCCACCAGGGTGGTGGGGACACCCTGCTCCGTCAGGAAGGCTGCCAGCGTCGCCAGCACCTGTTCGAGGCCGCCCACCCTGAACTTTCCTGACAGAATCCAGACCTTCAAATCCGGGCGGCTCCAGTCGAGTGGGAGCAGAGTACGTTCTGGTAATCCCGGAGGTTCCTGCG
>CBIGPF010000084.1:0-25148 GCA_966191535.1 uncultured Pseudomonas sp.
CGGCGACGTGCGGGGTGATCCTGGGGGACCAGGTTCTGCTGTGGATGGCGGTGGCCGGCGTGGCGACGCTGCTTGCCACGTACCCGGCGGCGTTCCATGCGGTGCAGTGGCTCGGTGCGGCCTACCTGGCCTGGCTGGGCCTGCGCATGCTGATGAGCAAGCCCGGCGAAGCGCCGCGGCACAGTCGCATGGACAACGGGCACTACCTGCGCCAGACGATGCTGATCACCTTGCTCAACCCCAAGGCCATCGTGTTCTACATGGCCTTCCTGCCGCTGTTCGTCGACCCGGTGAAGCACCAGGGGCTGGTGACCTTCGCCTTCATGGCGGCGACCGTCGCGGTGGTGACCTTCCTCTATGGGCTGGTAGCCGTCGTGCTGACCCACAAGCTGGCCGAGCGCATGCGCGCCAATCCGCGCGTGGCCAATCTGCTGGAGCGCCTGGCCGGAGCCTGCCTGCTGGGCTTTGGCATCAAGCTGGCGGCGATGCGCTAGGGCGCGACGCAACATCCGTTGGCGCAAAGGGCTGGATCGGAAGACCGGCCCTTCGTTTTTTGCAACCCGCATTGTCAACGCGGCGAGCGAGCTGCTTTGATACGCTCATCCCCCCATTTCGATAGCGGCGCATGGCAACCATGGTCAACGAATCTCCTGCACCCCAGGCAGTCGACAGTCCGGTCACTCGCAGCGCGATCTTCCTGGTCGCCACCCTCAAGCCGGGCCAGGACTGGAGCCCGGTCCGCGCACTCTGCGAGGACGTCTCGGCGCTGGTGCGTTCCGTCGGCAAGCGGGTGCCCACGGGCAACCTGTCCTGCGTGGTGGGCTTCGGTTCGGCGGCCTGGGATGCGCTGTTCGGCGCTCCGCGCCCGGCTTCCCTGCATGCCTTCCGCGAGTTCGGCAGCGGCGAGCGGATCGCGGTGTCCACGCCGGGCGACCTGCTGCTGCACATCCGCGCCGAACAGATGGACCTCTGCTTCGAGCTTGCCGCGCAACTGGTCGCGCGCCTGGGCGATGCGGTCACGGTGGTCGACGAGGTTCAGGGTTTCCGCTACTTCGACATGCGCAGCATCATCGGTTTCGTCGACGGCACCGAGAACCCGGAAGGCCGCGAAGTCCCGCACTTCACCCTGATCGGCGACGAGGACGCGGAGTTCGCCGGCGGCAGTTATGTGCTGGTGCAGAAGTACCTGCATGACATGACCGGCTGGAACCAGCTTTCCACCGAAGCCCAGGAGCGCATCATCGGCCGCACCAAGCTGGCCGACATCGAACTGGGCGACGACGTGAAGCCGAGCTGTTCGCACAGCTCGCTGACCACCCTGGAGAAGGACGGCCAGGAAGTGAAGATCCTGCGCGACAACATGCCCTTCGGCCGTCCCGGAGCAGGCGAGTTCGGTACGTACTTCATCGGCTACGCCCGTTCGCCGGCGCCGGTGGAGGAGATGCTGGAGAACATGTTCGTCGGCCGCCCGGCCGGCAACTACGACCGCCTGCTGGACTACAGCAAGGCGGTGACCGGCAGCCTGTTCTTCGTGCCGTCCGCCGACCTGCTCGACGCCTTGGCCGACAAGCAGCCCTGAGTGCTCAGCCGGCGACCTTCGCCGGGAAGCATTCCACCAGCCAGTCGATGAATACCCGCAGACGATGCGTGACGTAACGGTTCTGCGGGTAAACGACGTGGAAGGGGTAGGGCGCCGGGCGCCAGTCCGCGAGGATCTCCACCAGTGCGCCATCGCGCAGGGCGGCGCCGGCGGCGTAGGAGAAGGTCTGGATGATGCCCAGGCCGGCCATGCAGGCGGCCAGGTGCGCGTTGCTTTCGTTGACGCCGATGCGGTGCTCGAGCTTCAGCTCGTTGCGCTCGTCGTTGCGTTCGAAGCGAAAGGGCACCGCGCGGCCATTCTGCGGCGACAGGTAGCTGACCAGCCGGTGGCCATTGCGCAACTCTTCCGGATAGGCGGGGATGCCGTTGTGGCGCAGGTACTCGGGTGACGCGCAGGTGACCATGGTCGCCTGGCCGATGCCGCGGGCCACCAGTGAAGAGGCATCCAGCGCGCCGCCGCGGATCACGCAGTCGACGTTGTCGCCGATGAGGTCCACCGAGCGGTCGGATACGCCCAGGTCGATGCGGATATCCGGATAGCGCGCGAGAAAGTCCGGCAGCAACGGCACCAGCACGTCCCGTGCGGTCGAGCCGCCGACGTCGATGCGCAGGTGCCCGCGAGGCTTGCTGCGGGCAATGTTGAAGGATGAATCGATGTCTTCCAGGTCGCGCAGCACGCGGGTGGCCTTGGCGTAGTAGTCCTGGCCTTCCGGCGTCACCGTGACGCGCCGCGTGGTGCGCTGCAGCAGGCGCACGCCCAGGTGCGCCTCCAGCTCCTGCACCAGCTTGCTCAGGGTGGCGTTGGGCATGTCCAGCGAGTCGGCGGCGCGGGTGAAGTTGCCGGCTTCCACCACGCGGGCGAAGGCGCGGATGGCCTGGAGCTGATCCATGGGAATTCCTCGGAGGGGATCGCCTGATTATCCATGTACATGGATAGTCATTCCATTGTATGCGCTTTTTCCATCAATCGACGAGCCCTAGAGTAGCGCCATGCCTCACCGCAACGCCGCGCCAGATGCCGGCCAGAGAGGCAGAACCCTACATCCTGAACATTCTGGAGCTCATCATGAACAAGTCCCTCACTGGTAAAGTTGCACTGGTCACCGGCGGCAGCAGCGGCATCGGCCTCGGCGCCGCACAGGAACTCGCCGCGCAAGGCGCCCGGGTGTTCATCACCGGTCGACGCCAGGCCGAACTGGACGCCGCCGTGGAAGCCATCGGCCCGGCCGCCACGGCGATCCGCGCGGACGCCTCGGTGCTCGCCGATCTCGATGCGGTCTATGCGCAGATCGCCAAGACTGCCGGCCGCCTGGACATCCTCTTCGCCAACGCCGGTGGCGGCGACATGCTGCCGCTGGGCGCGATCACTGAGGAGCACTTCGACCGCATCTTCGGTACCAACGTGCGCGGCGTGCTGTTCACCGTGCAGAAGGCGCTGCCGCTGCTGACCGATGGCGCATCGGTAATCCTCACCTCGTCCACCACCTCGATCCAGGGAACCGCCAACTTCAGCGTCTACAGCGCGAGCAAGGCCGCCGTGCGCAACTTCGCCCGCTCCTGGGCACTGGACCTGAAGGACCGCGGCATCCGCGTCAATGTCGTCAGCCCGGGGCCGGTGCGCACTCCCGGCCTCGGCGACCTGGTGCCCGAGGAAGCCCGCCAGGGCCTGTTCGACGCGCTGGCCAGCCAGGTGCCGCTGGGCCGTCTCGGCGAGCCGCGGGAGATCGGCAAGGCAGTGGCCTTCCTGGCCTCGGAGTCGGCCAGTTTCATCAACGGCATCGAACTGTTCGTCGACGGCGGCATGGCACAGGTCTGACCACGCAACGGGCCGGGCAGGGCGTACGCTTTGCCCGGCCCTGTGGCTTTTGCCACCGAGCCAGCTTGCCAACTCCATTAGCGCTAATGTAATTTGAGGGCGTTGATGGAGAGGGCTGCGATGAACAGAAAGAACGAACCCGGCCTGGGTGAGCTGCTGCGCTACGTGTCGGAACTGGTGGAACTGGGCGCCGAGGAGCATTACCAGCAGATGGGCATGAACTACCGGGCGCGCTATACGCCGGTGCTGCGTGCCATCCGCTCGGGGACGCAGACAGTCACCGAGATCACCGCGCGTACGCACCTGACCCAGGGCGCCATCAGCCAGACCGTCGGCCAGATGGAAGCAGACGGGGTGATCACCCGCCAGCGTGCCGAAGATGGTCGCAAGAGCGTGCTGCAACTGACGCCGACCGGAAAGAAGCTGGTGAGCAAGCTTAACGCGCACTGGGCGGCGACCTTCGAGGCCATCGAACAGTTGGAGAGCGAGATCGGCCACCCCTTGCGCCGCGTGCTGGAAGACGCCGCACGCGCCCTGGAAGCACAGGGCTTCTCCGAGCGTCTGAGCCACGCCAAGCACGCCCTCAAGACAGGAGCCGCCTGCCATGAGTAACCCGTCCAGCGACCTGCGCAACTGGTTCGACCAGGGTGGGCAGGCCTACGCACGCTTCCGTCCTGAATATCCCGCCGAGCTGGCCGCCCATCTTGCCGCGATGGCGCCTGACCGGGTGCTGGCCGTCGATGTCGGCTGCGGTAGTGGCCAGCTGACCCGACAACTGGCCGAGCACTTCAATGCGGTGGTCGGCTTCGATCCCAGCGCAGACCAGATCGCCCACAGCGCACCGCAGGAGAACGTCAATTACGCCTGCGCCTCGGCCGAGGACCTCCCGCTGCTCAGCCGCAGCGCCAGCCTGATCACCGCCGCGCAGGCCGCGCACTGGTTCGAACTGCCGAGGTTCTACGCCGAAGTGCGGCGGGTCGCCGAGCCCAATGCGATCCTGGCGTTGATCAGCTACGGCGTGCTGCGCCTGGAGGGCGCGCTGGGCGAGCGATTCGAACAGTTCTACTGGCAGGAGATCGGCCCCTTCTGGCCCGCCGAACGCAAGCTGGTGGACAGCGGCTACGCGACCATCGACTTCCCCTTCGCCGAGTTTCCTGGCCCGGAGATCGCCATTCGCCTGGAATGGAACCTCGAAGAGTTCCTCGGTTACGTCAGCACCTGGTCGGCGGTGCGCAGCGCCCGCGAGGCCGGGCGCGAGGACCTGCTGCACTGCTTCGCCACCGACATGGCCGGTCGCTGGGGCGATCCCGCCATGCGGCACCGGGTCAGCTGGCCCATCAACATGAGGATCGGCCGCGTATGACTCTGCAACCGCTGGCCGCTGGCCTGACCCACAGCGAAACCCTGGTCGTCGGCGAAAGGCACACGGTGCCCCAGGTGGCGTCCGACTGGCCGGGCTTTACCGACATGCCGCCGGTGTTCGCCACGGCGATGATGATCGGCTTCATCGAGCAGACCTGCATCGAGGGGCTGCGGCCCTTCCTCGCACCTGAGCAACGCACGGTGGGCACCCAGGTGGATGTCAGCCACATCGCCGCCACGCCGGTGGGGATGAAGGTGACGGCGGCGGTGGAGCTCATTGCCATCGATGGAAAGTCGCTGCTGTTCCGGGTCGAGTGCCGCGACGAGGCGGGCGTCATCGGCGCCGGCACCCATCGTCGCGCGATCATCGATCTGCAGCGGTTCGTCCAGCGGTTGGCGGAAAAGTCCGCTGCGGTTGTCGGCTAGTCGGCGTACCGCTCAGCACGACTGCGGCGGATCGAAACGCTCGGCGGTGTTCATCCGCACATTGCGCAGGCGTGCTGTTTCCAGGTGCGCGGCATGCAGTGGTTCGGCCCGGTAGTTGATCAGGAGCGAGCGGCGCCGCGCGCCAGTGATGTTCAGGCTGCCGGCGTGCACGAGGTCGACGTCGAACACCAGGATGTCTCCGGCCTGGCCACTCAACTGCAGGGAGCGGGACTCGTCGAGGAAGTCGAAGGGCGGCTCGCCGGGGGCAGGCCGATGGCTGCCGGGGACGACGCGGGTGGCTCCATTTTCCGGCGAGAAATCATCGAGGTAGACGAGGGCGCTGGCCATGTCGCCCGGACGCAGGGCGGACAGGTCGCGGTGCAGTTGCTGATGGCCGCCGCCGGGCAGGGGTTCGCGTCCCTCGGCCTGGGCGAGGAAGAATCGCTCGCCGATCAACGCGCCGGCTGCTTCCAGCAGCGGCGGCAGTCGACAAGCCGCTTGGGCGCAGGGCTCCAGGTCGATCTGAGCGTGGCGCCAGTCCACGCCACGGGGCACGGGCCAGCGATCCGAGGGCAGGACGTTGGCATCGAAAGCTGCGCGCAGCTCCTCCAGCAGGGCGCGCGGGATCGCCTGGCGCAGCAGGGCGTAACCTTCGGTGCGGAGTCGCTGGTAGTCGAGCTTGGCTGCATCCATTTGCCTGTCGTCCTTGAGGTCTGTCCGATGGGCCCGGCCTAGAGCGGTTGCCGCGTTGAGCCGGGTTTTCGCCGGCGCCGACCGGCAGCCAAGCCTACGGAGGAATTCTGCTGCGGCCAATATCCGCCGCTTGCGGAGTACCGTAGACTCCGCCGATCTGCAGGGAGAGCTGACAATGCATAAAGGGATCTGGCTGGGTTTTGGGGTGTCGCTGTGCGTGGCGGGAGCGGCCTATGCCGCGGACCCCGCTCAGGACGACCCCTTGCTGTCGAGCCCGCCGTCCTCCGCTGGTTCGGGCGATGTCCGCGGCATCCTGCGAGCGCGGGACCAGGCGATGCTGTCGAGCGAGCTGTCCGGGCGTATCCTGGAAATGCCGTTCGCCGATGGGCAGTCCTTCCACAAGGGTGATGTGCTGGTGCGCTTCGACTGCTCGGCCTATCAGGCCCAGCTCAATGCCGCCCAGGCCGGCGCCAAGGCGGCCAGCGAACAGCTGGGTCACAACCGCCAGCTGGCGGCGCTCAACTCCGTGGGGCGCTTCGAGGTCGCACTGGCCGAGGCCAAGCTCTCCGAAGCCCAGGCGCAGGCTCAGGTCTACAAGGTCCAGGTCGGCCGCTGTGCGGTGGTTGCGCCCTTCGACGGCCAGGTCGTGCAGCGCAAGGCGCAGCCCTTCGAGAGCGTTTCCGGCGGCGCGCCCTTGCTGGAAATCGTTGACAACCGCAGCCTGGAAATACGCCTGCTGGTGCCCTCGCGCTGGGTGTCCCGGCTGAAGGTGGGGCAGGCCTTCACCTTCGTTCCCGATGAGACCGGCCAGCCGCTGCAGGTAGAAGTCAAACGCCTGGGCGCGCGGATCGACGAGGGCAGCCAGATGCTCCCGCTGATCGCTTCGCTGCCGGGGGACACCAAGGGCCTGCTGGCTGGCATGAGTGGCACCGCGCGCTTCGCGGAGACGCCATGAACGCGGCGCAGGTCGGTCTGGCCGAGCGGGTCTTCGCGCAGTTTCTCGCCCTGGAGCGGCAGGCGCGGGCTTGCTCGACGGTGGAGCAGCTGGCGTATCACATGGTCAACGACGCCCAGGCGCTGTTCGGTTACCGCCATGCGGCGCTGCTGATCGCGGGCAAGGTCCGGGCACTCACCGGCATCAGCGTGGTGGAGCCCAACGCGCCCTTCGTGGCTTTCGTCGAGCAGGCTTGCGCTCAGTTGCAGGCTCAGGCGGCATTGCAGTGTGCCTGCAGTGTGGATATCCAGGGGCTGGGTGCCCAACAGCAGGCGGACTGGCAGTCGCTTTCCGCAGGCGAGGTGTTCTGGTTGCCCTTGCCCGATCGCCAGGGTTCTCCGTTCGGCGGGCTCTGGCTTGCCCGCGAGCAGCCCTGGAACGATGCGGAGCAGGCACTGCTCAAGCATCTGGCTGACACCTATGCCCATGCCTGGCTTGCCCTTCAGCCACGCAGGCCATGGCGCCTGCGCTGGCCGAAGAAAAAACTGCTGCTGATCGCCGCAGCCCTGTGTCTGTTGCTCCTGGTGCCGGTTCGCCAGTCCGTCCTGGCGCCAGCCGAAGTGGTGCCGCTGGGGGGGCGCGTGGTCGCCGCTCCACTCGATGGCGTGATTGCCGAATTCCTGGTCAAGCCCAATCAGACGGTCGCGGCCGGCGACGTGCTGGTGCGATTCGATGCCACCAGCCTCAAGGCCCAGGCGGACGTCGCCGAGCGCGCCTTGGGGGTCGCCGAGGCGGAACTGAAGACTAATACCCAGCGTGCTTTTGCTGATGCCGAGTCGAGCGCGCGGGTGGATATGCTGGCTGCGCGAGTGGAGCAGAAGCGCGCTGAACGCGATTACGCCCGGCAACTCCTCGCGCGCAGTGAAGTGCGTGCCGAGCGCGCTGGCATCGCAGTGTTCGCCGACACCGAGCGGCTCACGGGCAAGCCGGTGCAGACCGGGGAGCGGCTGATGCAGATCGCCGATCCGGACCAGGCTGAACTGCGAATCGAGCTGCCGGTGGGCGATGCCATCTCCCTGGTCACTGGAGCAGAAGTGGCGCTATTCCTCGACAGTGATCCACTCAATCGCCACGACGCACGTCTGGAGCGGGCCGCCTACGAGTCGCAGTCCACGGCGGCCGGGCAACTGGCCTACCGGCTGGATGCGGCATTCATCGCAGCGCCCCCGCGTATTGGCCTGCGCGGCACCGCCAAGCTCTTCGGTGATCGTGCGCCACTGGCCTATTACCTGTTGCGCCGGCCACTGGCCTCGTTGCGCCAGAGCCTGGGGCTGTGATGCTGCCCGCCCTGCGGCCTGACCTGCAGCTTTCGCCTGCCGCGCGCGGCCTGGACGGCGCACCGCAATGGACCCTGGCAGACCCGTTACGCGGGCGCTACTTCAAACTCGGTGGCGCCGCCATGCGCCTGCTGCGGCATTGGTCGCTGGGTGAGCCTCAGCGAGTGTTGCAGGCGGCCAATGCCGAGCCAGGCCAGCCGCTGGGAGTGGAAGAACTGGAGGAGATGCTGCGTTTTCTGCGCGGTCACGACCTGATTGCCGCCCTGGATGCGGAGCAGCGTGCCAGTTATGCGGTGAAGGCGGCGACGACGCAGCAGAGTCTGTGGCAGAAGGTCCTGCACCAGTACCTGTTCTTCCGCATCCCGCTGTGGCGTCCCGATGCCTTCCTCAATCGCGCGTGGCCGGTGTTGCAGCGCAACGGTGGGTGGATCCTGCGCTGGGGATTGCCGCTGATTTTCAGCCTCGGGCTGTTCCTGGTGGCGCGGGATTGGCAGCGCTTCATTGCGACCTTTCCGCACCTGTTCAGTCTGGGCGGCGCGCTGGCGTTCGGAGTCGCCCTGACCTTTGCCAAGCTCTGTCACGAATTCGGCCATGCTTTCATGGCCAAGCGTGCAGGCTGCCGGGTGCAGAGCATGGGCGTGGCGTTCATGGTGATGCTGCCGATGTTCTACACCGACGTCAGCGATGCCTGGCGTGTCAGCGATCGCCGTTCGCGACTGCTGATCGGCGCAGGCGGCGTGCTGGCCGAACTGGTGCTGGCGGTGCTCGCGCTGATGGCCTGGTCACTGCTGCCGGACGGGCCGCTGCGCACCTCCGCCTTCATGCTCGCCAGCGCCACCTGGATCACCACGGTGCTGATCAACCTCAATCCGTTCATGCGTTTCGATGGCTACTTCCTCGTCAGCGACCTGCTTGGCGTGGAGAACCTCCAGGCACGGGCTTTCGCCCTGTGCCGCTGGCGCCTGCGCGAGGCGCTGTTCGGCTACGGCGAGCCGATGCCCGAACCCTGGCCTGCGACGTTGCGCCGGCGCTTGCTGATCTGGGGCTATGGCTCCTGGATCTGGCGCGCGGTGCTGTTCTTCGGTATCGCCCTGGCGGTCTACCACCTGTTCTTCAAGCTGCTGGGCATTTTCCTGATGCTGGTCGAGCTGGTCTGGTTCATCGGACTGCCGATCTGGCGCGAGCTGTGCGAGTGGTGGCAGCGTCGCGATCAGGCCCAGCCACGCAAGGTGGCCCTCCTTGGCATTGGCCTGTCGCTGGCGCTGGCGCTGCTGGTGGTGCCCTGGCGAGCTTCGGTGCAGGTGCCTGCGCTGCTGGAGGCCTCGCGCACCACGGCGCTTCACGCACCGGTGCCGGCGCGGCTCAAGGCTTTGCGGGTCGCCGATGGGCAGGCGGTGGAGCAAGGGGAGATGCTGCTCGAGCTGGAATCCCCGGACCTAGACTCGCGCCTGAAGATCGTTCGCCGCGATATCGAAATCCTCCAGTTGCAATTACGCCGGCAGGCCGGGCGCAGCGAAACCGCCGCCGATGCCGGCATTCTCGAACAACAGCTGGCTGAAGCCCTGGCGGAGTACCGTGGCCTGGCCGCGCAGCGCGAGCGACTGCAACTGGGGGCCCCCCAGGCTGGGGTCGTCCGCGACCTGTTGCCGGACCTCGAGGCGGGCCGCTGGCTCAATCCGGCCGAAACGCTGGTGCGGATCGTGGAACCTGGGCAGCGGCTGCGCGGCTATCTTGCCGAGGAGTCGCTCTGGCGTGTGCAGGTTGGAGCGCAGGGGCGCTTCATTGCAGATGATCCGGCGCGGCCGGCGTTGCCGGTGCGCCTGGAGGAAGTGGATGCGACCGGCGTTCCTTACCTGGAGCTGGAAGCGCTGAGCTCTGATCACCATGGCCCCATTGCCGTTCGCCGCGATGCCCAGCATCGCGCCGAGCCGGTGCAGGCTCAGTACGGTGTGCGTCTGCACCTGCTGGACGAGACGGTGCACATTGCGCAACCGCTGCGTGGAGTCGTCGTGCTGGAAGGGGAGCGTAGTTCCCTGCTGGGGATTGCCTGGCGACGCTTGGCGGCGCTGGGGGTGAGAGAGAGCGGATTCTGAGCCGAACAGCGAACAAGGATGATCCCATGTCGAGCCCAACACTGCCGATCTGCTCGCGTCTGCCGCTGACGTACGCGCTGGCCCCGTTGCTGGGCGCCCTGGCGCGTCTCGATCCGGCGGCGTGGCAGAGTCACTTCAATGCGGCTTACTACGAAGGGGACTGGAGCGGCGTCGCCCTGATCTCGCCGGATGATGCGGTCTTGCCGCTGGCGCCTGGAAGAGGGAGCCCGAGACGCACGCGCTGGTGGCAGGAGGACGGCGCGTGGGCTGCCTTGCTGGATGCCATTGGCACCACCGTGAGTAGCGCGCGCCTGCTGCGCCTGGGGCCGGGTTCGCGAATCCACGAACACTGCGATCCTGATCTGGGTGTGCCGGGAAGCGACCTGCGCGTGCACCTGCCGCTGACAAGCCCGGAGGGCGTCGAGTTTCTTGTCGACGGCCTACAGGTACCCATGCGTGCCGGCGAGTGCTGGTTTGTCGACCTTTCACGTCCACACCGGGTGGACAACCCGGGGCCGGGTGAGCGGATTCACCTGGTGCTTGATTGCTGGCCCAACGACTGGCTGCTCGGTGCTATCGACCAGGGACTGGCCATCACCCCGTCATTGCAGCCGGGCAGGGCAGGGCGGGCATTTGCTCAGTTCCGTCAGCGGGTTGCCGAGGACGGTCAGCTGGCGCACCAGCTGCGCACTATTACCGATACTGGCGCCTTCCTGCGTGGTGCCGTGGCCCTGGGCGCGGGGCTGGGCCTGCATTTCTCCGAGGCAGAGGTTCGCGCCGCGATGCGCCAGGGCAGACAGGCATGGAACGATCAATGGCGCATGTGAGCGGTGACCTGCAGGGCTGGCTGCCAATACGTGCCTGGCAGAATGAGGGGCAATGGCGTCTGGACTGGTGCTGGTTCGGAGAGACTCGCCTGACCCGGCCGTTCTTTCGCGAGGACGTCGAGCAGGCGCTGCGCTTGCCCTTCAATCTGGCATTCCGCCGCGATACGCCGCTGGAGGCGCTGCCTGAAGCCGTCGCGGCCGACGGCGCAGTTGCCCCGAGCGCCTTCATATTCCATGCCTCGCGCTGCGGTTCGACCCTGATGGCGCAGATGCTTGCCGCACTGCCGCGTTACATCGTGCTTTCCGAGCCGGCGCCGCTGGACAGCCTGCTGCGGGCTCACCGTGTCGATGCGGCGATCGCCGAACGGCAGCCTGAGCTGCTGGCGGCACTGTTGTCGGCCTATGGCCAGCGGCGGCAAGGCGGCGAGCGGCAGATGGTGGTCAAGCTGGATGCCTGGAACATCTTCGAGGCGTCGCTGTTGCTGGAGCTCTACCCTCAGACCCCGCGCCTGTTCCTCTATCGCGATCCGCTCGAAATTGTCGTGTCCCAACTGCGCACCCCCGGAATGCATCGCGTACCGGGACTGCTGGGGCCTTCGGCGCTGGATTCGGACGAGTTCGCGCAGACGCTGTCAGCGCCGGAATACACCAGCCTCACCATTGGCCGCATCCTCGAAAGTGGCCTGCAGTTGTGCCAGCGCCTGGGAGGCGTTCCGGTGAACTACAGCGAACTGCCCGGTGCCCTCTGGGGGCGTCTGGGCCACTTGTTTGGCCTGACCCAGGCCGATCGGCCTGCGCTCGGCGAAGTTGCCGCTTTCAATGCCAAGCGGCCAGGTTTCGACTTCGTCAGCGACAGCCAGGAAAAGCGTGACGAAGCCGATGCCGCGGTGCGTGCGGCGGTCGCTCGTTGGGCCCAGGCGCCTTACGAGGCGCTGGAGCGGCTGCGCCTGGACGGTCGCCGATGAGATCGCTTTCATCCTCTTTCAGAAGAAGGAATTCCCATGCTCGATAATGCTGCAGCGCTTCACCATGGCATCGCCATCCGCCCGGCGCGGCCCAGCGACGAGGATTTCCTGAATGAGCTCTACCGCAGCGCCCGGCCCGACCTGCAACTGGTCGACGGCGAGGAGGAATTCGTCGACGAACTGGTCCGCCAGCAACGGACAGTGATGCAGGAAGGCATAGGTGCGGCCTATCCCAATGCGATGCACTACGTCGTCGATAAGCTAGACAGCCGCATCGGTTCGCTGGTGGTGGACTTCGGTCACAACGAGGTGCGAGTGCTCTACCTGGCCTTCATCGTCGCAGCTCGCGGCCAGGGCTTCGGGCGCACCGTCCTGCAAGGGGTGCAGCAGGCTGCGCGCCAGGTTCGCCGGCCAGTGGCGGCGGTGGTCTGGCACGGTAACCTGCAGGCGCGCAATCACTACCTCGCACTGGGCTTCCAGGTGGAGGAAACCAGCTCGGCAGCCGAGCGCATGGTGTGGTACCCGGACTGAAGCGGGCCGGCCCGCCAGCCTCAGTTGAAGACGATCTGGAAGTAGGCGTTGGCCGGGTCCCTGCCGAGGTTGGGAACGCGAGAGACGAACAGGTTCTCGAGCGTCCCGGCTCCGGGCATATCGAGGGCGCAGAGACCATCGATGACGTCGGTCTGCCCCGTCGTGCTCAGGGCCACCGAGAAGGGCATGCGACTGCCAGGCATCTGCGATTGCGGCTTGAGATCGACCTCATCGATGCGCAGCGAAAGGCTCCGGCCATCGGCAAAGCGCAGGCGCTGGGTGGAGCCCAGCAGGGCCTGGAAGTCACTGGCTTGGATCTGATGCAGCATGGAGAACTCCGGAAAGGGTCCGGGCTCCGGGCCCGGACCTGTGGCGCGCCGATCAGTTGCGCGAAGGGAAGATGCCGTTGAGCGCGATGCTGAAGTTGACCGCCAGGAAGGGGTTCATCGACGAGAACGGCTGGCTGCCGCCGGCCGCTGCTGCGCTGACGCTGCCACCCAGTTGCGCGGCGACACCCTGCAGCGCTACCGGCGAGGCGCCCTGGGCGCTGGAGTAGATGGTCGCGGCACCCTGGCCGCCGCCGGAGGCTCCCAGGAAGTTGTTGGTGGCGCTGGGCGCGGAAGCGGGGCTGGTGGCTGTGGCAGCCAGGAGCACGGTGGTTTCCACGGTCAATGCGTTGGTGATGGCATGGGTGTGCATGGGCATGTTGTTGCTGGTCAGAGTGATGTTTTCAACGCCGCCCACCTGGCCTATCGGACGATTGCTCAGGCCGCCACCTGTGCCCTGGCCGATCGGGCTGCGACCCTGCAGGTTCGGCAGGCCGAAGGTCGACACGCCGTCGCCGCCGTAGGTGGTGCCGACCAGCGCGAACAGCGCGCTGAACTGGGATATCGCCAGTAGCTGGCCGTTGCACAGCGTCCATCCGGCGGGCGCGTAGGGGAAGGCGAAGGGCTGGATGGTGCCGATGAATACTTCCATTGTTCTTTCTCCTGATCAGGGGGGCGCCCCGTCCATGTTGTAGTGGTCCGTTGCAGGGCTCAGAAGGTATAGATCATTCTCGGCAGATGGCATGAACCTTTGATATCTTTTTGCCATATTGCTGAGCAGGGCACGATTGCGGGCATTCCTTGCGCAAAAGCTGAAACGGTTGTGCTTTCGCCCGCGGAAATCGCGCCTGTACAAGAATTTTCAATCCGTGGATACTGCCAAACTGATATCGGCTGTATCCAAATTCGCATTCGGCACATGGAGGTCCGTCGTGAAGTTTCTGGACTCGTTGTTCGGCAAGAAAAGCGCGCTCGCTGCTCGACGCTCGCCCCTGGCGATGACCCTCGAACCCCGGATGATGTTCGACGGCGCGATTGCTGCCACTGTCGATACTGCCAAAGACAGCAGCGCGGCCGCTACCGATGCCGCTGCGAAGGCCCAGAGCGATCATGCGCCGACCGAACAACATGGGCTCGATGCCGCCGCGACGCCCCCTGCCGCCACCTCCGACCAGCGCACCGAAGTCGTCTTCGTCGACAGCCAGGTACAGAACTACCGGCAACTGGTCGATGCGCTGCCGCGCGGTACCGAAGTGGTGGTGCTGGACCCGAACAAGGATGGCCTGCAGCAGATCGCCGACTACCTCGACGGGCGCAGTGACATCGATGCCGTCCATGTCCTCAGTCACGGCGACACCGGCAAGGTGCAGCTGGGCAATCTCTGGCTGGATAACCAGAACCTGGCCAGTCACAGCCAGGCGCTCGCCAGTCTCGGCAAGGCCCTGAGCGCCGATGGCGATATTCTTCTCTACGGTTGCGAGGTTGGTGCCGATGGCGCGGGCCGGGATTTCATCGAGTCCCTGGCCAGGAGCACCGGCGCTGACGTGGCCGCATCCACCAACCTGACCGGCGCGCAGAGCAGGGGCGGGGACTGGGTGCTGGAGACCAGCACCGGCAGCATCGAGGCGGCCTTGCCCTTCGCCCTGGCCGATGTCCGCGATTACGACGGCGTGCTCGGCGCGCCCGTCAGCGGTATCACCGACTTCGACAGCGGTGGCAATGACGAGTCGCTTGCCAGCGGCCCCGGCAATGCGGGGGTGACGGCGCATGATGTACGTGGCTCAGGCTGGGACGTCACGGTCACCACCACGACGAGCACTAACATCAATATTGCGGCGGGGGATCTGGGCTGGGGTACCGATGATGGCATCTACTACGCCGACGGATTCCCCAGCTTTGACGGAGAGCCACTGCAGTCCTTCAAGGTTTCCTCCAACAACGGCGGCATCTTCGATCTGAAGAGCTTCGACGTCACCATCAGTTCCCCACAGACTTCCGACTCCGGGCTGAGCACCCTGACAGTGACCGGCTACCGCAATGGCGTGGCGGTCGCGGGAGCCAGCCAGACCTTCAATATCCCAATCAGTGGAGGCCAATCGAACCTTGAAACCCTCGACGTATCTGGCAACAGCAACTTCGTCGGCGTCGATTCCTTCGTCATCACCCGCTCCAGCGGCCTGGGTGTCGTCTTCCTGGGCATCGACAACATCAACGTGGCCAGCGTGCGCGCGCCGACCCTCGTTCCGAGCATGAGCGCCAGCGGCGTCAACCCGACCTTCACCGAGAAGGGCGGCGCGGTCGATCTGTTCAGTGCCGTCACCACCAACACCAACGATGCCGGCCAGTCATTCAGTGGCATGACCCTGCAGGTGACCAGTGTCAGCAACGGAGCCAGCGAGATTCTCACTATCGGTGGCGTCGACATCGGCCTGAGCAACGGCAACAGCGGCAGTCTCGGCGGCCTGGGCAGTTTCAGCGTCAGCCTGGTGGGAGGCACCGCCACCGTCACCCTCAGTGGCATGGCCCGCGACAATACCCAGATGGCCCAGCTGATCGACGCGATGACCTATCGCAACGCCAGCGACAATCCGGGCAGCGCCAGCCGCGTGGTGAGCATCACCAACATCGTGGACAGTGGTAACGACAGCGCCAATCCGGGTATCAACTCCAGCGTGATGGTGGTCCCGGTCAACGACACTCCGACCCTCGGCCCGGCCAACAACGTCATCGGCTATACCGAGAACGCAGCCGCAGTGGCGCTGAGCCCCACGCTGACCCTGGTGGACGACAGCAGCAGCTTCCAGAAGGCCACGGTCACCATCAGCGATCTGCGCGTCGGCGATTCCCTCACCGTCGGCAGTCCGGGCGCTTTTGCCACCAGCTACAACAGTGCCACCGGCGTCCTGACGATCACCGGTGGCGGCAGCGCCGCCGCGTTGCAGGCCGTCCTGCGCTCGGTGAGTTTCTCCTCCAGCTCGGATGATCCGACCTTCGGCGGTTCCGATACCAGCCGGCAGATCAATTTCGTGGTCACCGACAGCGCTGGCGCCGACTCCAACACCGCCGTCGTCCAGGTGGCGATCACCGCCATCAACGACGCGCCGACCCTGTCCGGCGGCCCTTACACCTGGGTGGGTACCAACGAAGACACCAGCTCCCAGGCCGTCACGGTCAGCAGCCTGCTGGGCGGCGTTACCTACGCCGACGTCGATGGCCCCGCCGGCGGAATCGCCCTGACGGCCAGCACCGGCAGCAGCGTCTGGCAGTACTCCACCGATGGCGTGACCTGGACCGATGTCGGCGCGGTGTCCAATGGCAGCGCGCTGCTGCTGTCGGGCAGTACCCTGCTTCGCTATGTGCCCGATGGCAAAAACGGTGGGACGGCCACACTGACTTTCCGCGCCTGGGACCAGACCTTCGGCATCGCCTCCCTCAACGGCATTCGCTCCACCTCCGATACCAGCTCCAACGGCGGCAGCACGGCGTTCTCGACAGGCATCGCGCAGGCAACGATCAGCGTCAGCAGCGTCAACGATGCGCCCGTGTTGAGCCCCTCCAGCCCGGTGCTCAACACGCTGACCGACGGTGACGTGAATAACGTCGGACAGGCGGTTTCCAGCCTCATCACCGGTCAGGTCAGCGACGTGGACACGGGCGCGGTGCAGGGCATTGCCATCACCGGCCTGAACTCCGGCGTCGGTGGCACCTGGCAGTTCAGCCTGGACAGCGGCGCCAGCTGGCAGGACGTCGGTACGGTTTCCACGGCTTCGGCGCTGCTGCTGCGCAGCAGCGATCGGGTGCGCTTCGTGCCCGACGGCGTCCATGGCACCACTGCCAGCTTCACCTTCAAGGCCTGGGACCAGAGCGGCATCACCGCCGGCCAGCAAGGGTTCAAGCTCGATGCTTCCAGCAGCGGCGGCACCACGCCGTTCTCCTTGGTCAGCGATACCGCCAGCGTTACAGTCGTCGAAGTCAATGATGCGCCGACGGTCACTAGCAGTGGCGGCAGCGCGGCGTTCGTCGAAGGGGCGGACGTGGCGTCCACGCCGGTGGTGGTCGACAGCGGCCTCACCGTGTCGGACAACGATTCACCGCTGCTCTACAGCGCCTCGGTGAAGATCACTGGCAATTTGCGGCCCTCCGAGGATGTGCTCGGATTCACCAACGATCCTGCCACCATGGGTGACATCAGCGGCAGCTACAACGCCGCCACTGGCACAATGACCTTCACTTCCGGCAGTGGCGCCAGCGCCGCCCAGTGGCAGGCTGCGTTGCGCTCGGTGACCTACAGCAACAGCTCGGACACCCCGGACACCACCACGCGCAGCGTCAGCTTCAGCGTGAGCGACGGCCAGCTCGACAGCGCCGACGCCACCCGCAGCGTGACCGTGACCGCCGCCAACGATTCCCCACAGCTCAGCCTGCCCGGCGTGATCAGTCTCAGCGAAGACACCACCGGGCCCATTACCGGCATCGTCGTCTCCGACGTCGACGCGGGTACCGGCAACGTTCAGGTTACCTTCACGCTGCCGGCCAACAGCGGCACCGTGCTGGCGATCCCCAGCGGCAACATCACGGTCGGCGTTGGGTCCAACACTGTGCAGCTCACCGGCAAGGTCGCGGACATCAACGCCTACATCGCCGGAATGAACCTCTTCTACTCGCCGAACGCGAACTTCAACGGCAACGTCACCCTCGGTGTCAGTATCACTGACCTGGGCAACAGCGGTGGCCCGGCGAAGACCGACAGCGGTAGCCTGATCCTGCAGGTCGACGCAGTGAACGATGCGCCGAGCACCCCCGTGGTGCCGTCGTTGCCGGTGAGCGGCAGCGAGGACGTCCCCCTGGTGCTGAACGGCATCAGCTTCAGCGACATCGACGCCGGATCGGGTGTGGTCCAGGCGACCTTCAGCGTTGCCCCGGGCAGCGGCACCTTCAGTGCTCTGGCGGGCGCCGGCGTGACGCTGACAGGCTCGGGTACCAACCAGCTGGTGCTCAGCGGCAGCCTGAGCGATATCAACGCCTTCATCGCCAGCAGCCAGGTGAGCTACCTGTCGGCGGTCAATGCTTCGGGCAACGTCACCGTGACGGTCAGTCTCGATGACCGCGGCAATACCGGCACGGGCGGCGCCAAGGTTTCATCGGCCACCTTCAACCTGGCCATCAGCCCGGTGAACGACGCTCCGGTGAACAGCGTGCCGGGTGCCCAGACGGTGCTCTCGAACGAAACGCTGGTCTTCAGCGCCGGCAATGGCAACGCGATCTCCATCTCTGACGTGGATGCCGCGGGAGGGAACCTGCGCGTGACGCTCGTCGGCATCAACGGGCTGATCACCCTGGGCAGCACCTCGGGCCTGTCGTTCCTGGCCGGTGATGGCACAGTCGATGCCATCATGACTTTCGATGGCTCCCTCGCCGACATCAACAATGCGCTGGCAGGTCTGCGCTTCACCCCAATGGCCGGCTACCACGGCGCGGCTTCGCTGCAGATCATCACCAATGACCAGGGGCAGTCCGGCTCCGGTGGCCAGCAGACCGACACCGATATCATCTCGATCAACGTCGAGCAGCCCAACCCGCGTATCGTCGGCGTCAGTGCCGGCACCCCGGACGGCACCTACAAGGTCGGTGATCAGATTCTGGTCCTCGTCGAGTTCGACCAGAGCGTCAGCGTCGACACCACCTCCGGCAGGCCGAGCCTGCTGCTGGAAACCGGCACCATCGACCGCACCGCCCGGTACCTGGGCGGCAGCGGCAGCAACGTCCTGTCGTTCCTCTATACCGTGCAGGCCGGCGACCAGAGTGCGGACCTCAACATTGCCGGCGTCGGCGCGCTGTCGCTCAACGGCGCGAGGATCTTCAACGCGCGCCTGGACGATGCCTTCAGCGACCTGCCGGACCCGGCCAGCATCGACAGCCTGGCCAGTCGCGCCAACCTGGTGATCGACGGCGTGGCGCCTGTCGTCAACAGTGTCACGGTGCCAGCCAACGGCACCTACGTGGCGGGGCAGAACCTCGATTTCGTCGTCAACTTCAGCGAGAACGTGATTGTCGACACCAGTGGGGGCACGCCGAACATCCTCGTGACGCTGGATGGCGGAGGCACCGTACTGGCCCAGTACCTCAGCGGCAGCGGCAGCACGGCCCTGCTGTTCCGCCTGGTGGTATCCAGTGGTCAGTTCGACAGCAACGGCATCAGCCTTGGCTCGACCATCCAGACCGGCGGCGGCACCCTGCGTGACAGCGCCGGCAACGACATCGTTGCCAGCCTCAACAGTGTGGCGAGCACCACAGGCGTGCTGGTCGATGCCGTGGCGCCCACGGTCAGCAGTGTCAGTGTGCCGGCAGGCGTTCCCTACAACGCCGGCGATACCCTGACCTTCGTGGTCAACACCAGTGAAGCCGTGCTGGTAAACGGCAGCCCGCGGTTGGCCCTGGACATCGGCGGCAGGACGGTATTCGCCGACCTCGTCGCTGGTTCCGGCACCTCGACCCTGGTGTTCCAGTACACCGTCCAGGCCGGTGACAACGACGCCGACGGTATCAGCGTGAACGGTCTCTCCGCCAACGGCGCCACCCTGCGCGATGCCGTCGGCAACAACATGAACCTGACGCTCAATAATGTGGGTGCCACCTCCGGCGTGATCGTCGACACCGTGGCACCGACACCCAGCGCCATCATCACCCTCGACCCGTCGCCGACCAATGCCGGCAGCGTGCGCTACACCGTGACCTTCAGCGAAGGCGTCAGTGGCGTCGACCTGAGTGACTTCGCGCTGGTCGGCACTGGCACCGCCGCGGGCAGTCTGAGCGGCCTGCAGCAGATCGACGCGCGCACCTACCAGATCACTGTCAGCGGCGTTTCCGGTACCGGCACCCTGGGCCTGAACCTCAACGGCAGCGGCACCGGCATCCTCGACGCGGCTGGCAACCCGCTCAGCGGCGGGCTGACCGGCGCGGTGTACAGCGTCGACCGCGATGCGCCGACTGTTACCGCGGTCAGCGTGCCGCCGGGTGCGCTCCACAGCGTGGGCGATACCCTCGACTTTGTCGTACAGACCAGTGAGGTGGTGATGGTCGGCGGTTCGCCGCAGTTGGCCATCGACATGGGCGGGCGCACCGTTTATGCCGACTACGTCAGCGGTTCGGGCAGCAACAGCCTGGTGTTCCGCTACACCGTCCAGGCCGGCGACAACGACGCCGACGGTATCCAGGTCAGCGGGCTTTCCGCCAACGGCGGTTCACTGCGCGACGCCACCGGCAACGCACTGAATCCGTCGCTGAACGGCATTGGTGACAGCCATGGCGTGCTGGTCGATACCCGCGCGCCCACCGCCACCGGAGTCGTGCGGCTGGACCCGTCGCCCACCGGCGCAAGCACGGTGAGCTTCCTGGTGACTTTCGACGAGGACGTCAGCGGCGTCGATGCCGGCGATTTCTCCCTGGTGACCAGCAACTCCGCAAGCGGCAGCATTCTCTCCGTCGTGCAACTGGATGCGCGTATCTACCGCGTGACTGTCGGCAGTGTGAGCGGGCAGGGCAGCCTGGGTCTGGCGGTAAACGCTGGCGGCATCAGCGAC
This sequence comes from uncultured Pseudomonas sp., assembly GCA_966191535.1. GTDB lineage: Bacteria > Pseudomonadota > Gammaproteobacteria > Pseudomonadales > Pseudomonadaceae > Pseudomonas. Next base: position 20,490 of record CBIGPF010000084.1, read on the forward strand.
GCGGCGGGCAACGCGCTGGCCAACTCCCTGCGTGGCGACAGCTATGTGATCGGCTCGCTGTCCGATGGCGACCCGGAATTCCGTATCACCACGCCAAGCGTGCCGGCCGTGTTTTCGCCCACGCCATTGCAACCCAATGTGCCGGTGTTCGTCACGCCGCAGGGCACCTCTCCGGTGCTGCCGCCGTCGCTGTTCCCGAGCGAAGGAGCCGGTGGCCTGCCACCGCTGGGCAATATCTTCGTGAACAACGGCGCACCGTCGCAGAGCTTCATTGCCCAGGCCTTTGGCAGCTCGTCGTTCGGCGACGGCAGTGGCAAGGGCTTCCTGGGCTTCGGCGGCGGCGACGCTGGGGTATTCGGCAGCAGCTCGCTGGCCGGCATTTTCGATAGCGCCGGTATCGACGACAACTTGCCCCTGAAGGCTTTCGATCGTCGCAGCGGCGACATCGACCAGGGCATCCGCGGCATCTTCGGTGCGCCGAGCCTGGCGCAGCAACTGCAGCAGATCCAAGAATCCGAACAACAACCATTGCGTGAGCTGGCCTGGGCGCTGGGGCAAGTAGCCCAGGACCGCGACGCATCCTGATCACCACATCGCCAAGTAGAAAAAGCACAAGAACGAAGCCGTAACGAGGGGGACGGCCAGGGATGAAAAAACACACGACCTTGCTAGGGATCAGCTTGTTGGCGCTTGCCGTGTCGGGCTGCGCCGTCACCACCCAACCCATCGACCGCAGCGTCAGCGAGCAACGTGCCCGCGACGACCTGCAGGCGATGTTCAAGGATCAGGAGCCGCTCAGCGGTCCGCTGACCTTGCACGAGGCCATGGCCCGTGCGGTGAAGTACAACCTCGAGTCGCGCCTGAAGGTGATGGAGGAGGCGCTATCGCGCCGGCAACTCGACCTCGCCACCTTCGACATGCTGCCGCGCATGGCGCTCGAGGCGGGTTACGCCGGGCGCAACAACCAGAGCGCCTCCAGCAGCCAGAGCGTGCTGACCAACACCCAGTCGCTGGAACCTTCCACCTCACAGGACCGCGACCGCGACGTCGCCGACCTGACCATGGTGTGGAACGTGCTGGACTTCGGCGTCAGCTATGTCAGCGCCAAGCAGCAGGCCGACCAGCGCCTGATCGTCCAGGAGCGTCGGCGCAAGGTGGTGCAGACCATTATCCAGGACGTGCGCTCGGCCTACTGGCGCGCGGTTGCCGCGCAACGCCTTCTAGACCGCATCGACGCGCTGATGGCGCGGGTCGACGGCGCGCGCAAGGACAGCCAGCAGATGAGCCAGCAGCGTATCGGCGACCCGGTCCAGGCACTGGGCTACCAGCGCGCCCTGATCGAGGCCAGCCGCCAGCTGGAAGAGCAGCGCCGCGCGCTGTCGCTGGCGAAGACCGAGCTCGCCACCCTGATCAACCTGCCACTGGGCACCGAGCTGACGCTCGCCGCGCCGGAAGGCTACGACGTACCGGAGCTGAAGGTGGGCCTGGAGCAACTGGAGCAGCAGGCCCTGGCCAGCCGCCCGGAACTGCGCGAGCAGGACTACCAGGCACGGATCAGTGCCGCGGAAACCCGCAAGGCCATGCTGCGCCTGCTTCCGGGCCTGGAATTCTCCGCCGGTGGGCATTACGACTCCAACAGCTTCCTGGTCAACAACCGTTGGGCCGATTACGGCGTGAAGGTCACCTGGAACCTGTTCAACGTCCTGTCCGCCCCGGCGGCCATCGACGTTGCCAAGGCAGGCGAGGACGTCAACGTGGCGCGCCGGCAGGCCATGTCGATGGCGGTCCTGGCGCAGCTCTACGTGGCCAACGCCAACTACAACGAGGCGCGCCGCCAGTTCGTCACCACCCAGGAACTGGCCAGCCTGGACAGCCAGATCGTCGGCCAACTGCGCAACCGTCACCAGGCGCAGGGTATCGGTGAGCTGGACCTGATCCAGGGCGAGCTCAATGCGCTGCAGGCGGACCTGCGCCGCGACCTGGCCTATGCCGAACTGCGCAACAGCTATGGCCAGGTGTTCGCCTCGGCCGGTGTCGATCCGCTGCCCAGCAACGCCCCCGACACCAGGCTGACCACGCTGGCCAACGGCCTGGCCGAGAAAGAGCGCCAACTCGACAGCGGCAACGTGCAGTAGTAGTCGCCCCCGGCTTGCCAGTGCGCGGAGCGCGCTACTGGCAAGTCGAGCGCTTGCAGGTCATCCGAGCGGACGCGCTCAACCTGTTGCCTTGCAATCCTCGGCCTGCTGCTTTGGCGCAGGCTGAGGAGCTGCCTTGGGCCCGGACAACCGCGAAACCCCGAAGAGCACCAGTGCCAGCCCGGCAATCTGGTAGACCGTGATCGCTTCGCCCAGCAGCGCCCACGAGGCGAACACAGTGAGCACCGGCCCCAGGTTGCCGAAGGCCGCTGCATGGGTGGCGCCCATGCGCTGGATCGCCAGCGCCATCCAGTAGATCGGCAGCACGGTGGAGATCAGTGCCATCAGCGAACCGTGGAGCCATACCGCGCCGGGCAGTGTTGCGAGTTGCTGCACATCACCGCTCACGGCGTAGTGGATCAGCACCATCACCGACGACGCTCCGCCAGCCAGCCCCGCGAGGCGCATCGAGCCGATGCGACGCACCATCGCGCCGGTGCCCATGTAATACAGCGCATAGGTGACGGCGCTGGCGAACACCCAGATGGCGCCCAGCAGGATCTGCCCGTCGCCGCCTTCCACGCGGATGTCATGCACCAGCGCGATGCCCAGGCCGAGGTAGCACAAGCCCATGGCGGTCAGGGTGCGAGAGCTCGGACGTTCGCGGGCCACGACCATCTGCAGGAGCAGCACCAGGGTCGGGTAGGTGAACAGGATCAGGCGCTCCAGCCCGGCGCTGATGTACTGCAGGCCGTAGAAGTCGAACAGGCTGGACAGGTAGTAGCCGAACAGGCCGAGCAGCAGGATGCGTACACCATCGGCCAGCGAGAGGCGCGCCTGCTCCGGGCTCCGGCTCAGCCAGATCAGCCAGAGGAACAGCGGCAACGCCAGGCCCATGCGGATCGCCAGCACCGTCACGGCATCCACCGGGGCTGCGGCGTAGGACAGTTTCACGAAGACGGCCTTGAGGCTGAAGCCGGTGGCGGACAACACGGCGAACAACACGCCGCTGCGCAGGCTGCGCTGGTAGAGAGAGGTCAGGCTATTCATGGCGGCACGAGCGCAAGGCAGGGGAAAGGCTTTATTCTAGGGAGAATGCGGGTTCATCAGAATCGCTGGTTAACGAACGTCGTGTTCGCTTTTGGAGAAAGCTGCATGCATTTTGATCTGGCCGATCTGCGCCTGATTGCTGCCATCGCCAGTACCGGCAGCCTGAGCAAGGCGGCGGCCTCGGTGCCGGTGGCGGTATCGGCGGCGAGCAACCGTCTGCGCCTGTTCGAGGAGCGCTGCGGTCTCTCGCTGTTCGCCCGGCACAGCGAGGGCATGACGCTGACGCCTACCGGTCGCCTGGTGCTGGAGGCGAGCCAGCGGGTGCTCAAGGAGGCGCGGCAACTCAAGGACACCCTGCAGGAGCTGAGCGGAGAGCGGCGCATCACGCTGCGCCTGGCGGCCTCCACCGTGGCCAACAGCACCTTCCTGCCGACCGCGCTGGGGCCTTTCCTGGCGGACTACCCGGAGGTGGACCTGCAGCTGATCGAGCAGAACAGCAAGGATGTGCTGCGCGCGGTGCAGGACGGGGCGATCGACATCGGTGTCTACGACGGCAACCTGCCCACCGCCGGGCTGCTCTCGCTGCCGTTCCGCAACGACAAGCTGGTGCTGCTGGTGCCGCAGGATCACCCGCTGGCCAGCCAGCACCTGCCCAGCCTGCGCGATGCGCTGAGCTTCCCGTTCGTCTGCCTGCCTGCAGAACGCGCCATGCAACGTTTCGTCGAGGCGATGGCGGTGCGCAACGCGATGCCGCTCAAGGTGCGCGTGCGAGCACCGAGTTTCGACGCCATCGCCCAGCTGGTCGCGCAGCGGGTAGGCGTCGCGATGTTGCCCGAGGCCGCCGCCACGCGGATGGCGCAGGAGCTGCCGGTATCAGTGGTGGCCCTGGAGGATGCCTGGGCGACCCGTGAACTGCGCCTCTGCGTCTCCGACTGGGATGCCTTGTCTTCCCATGCGCGGCAGTTGCTGACCTACCTGATGCGCGAGGGGGCCGCCTCTCGCTGAATGGCATCTCAGCGAGCCGTTGGGCGACCGGCCAGCCTGCCGACGGTGCGACACCGGAGGCTGGCGCAGGGGCTTCACGCGCTGGTGTTCACCGAGGTCCCGCTGGTGCTGGTGCCGGACTCGGTCAACGCTTCGGAGTAGGCAGAGGTGGCTGCGGCGACCGCTGCCGAGGCGGCCGATACACGTGCTTGAGCGGCTTGTGCGGCGACCTGCTGGGCCTGTTTTTCCTCGTCTGTCTGGCCGCCGCTCTGGTTGGCCTTGGCCAGTTCCTGCTCGGCCTCTTCCAGTTCCTTCTGCGCCTGCTCCATCGCCTGTTTGAGCTTCTCCAGCGTGGTGTCGGAACTGCTGCTGTCGGAGCTGCTTCTGGCCCCGCAGGCCGCTCCGCCAACCGCGGCTCCGCCTGCCGCCAGTGCCTACGAGCTGGCCGTGGTCTGCGAGGTGCTGGTGGCGTCGCTGCTGGCGTTGCTCT
>CBIGPF010000085.1:0-24963 GCA_966191535.1 uncultured Pseudomonas sp.
CGGCAAACCGCGGCCCACCCGTCCGGGGCATACTCCAGCAGGCTCTTGTCCAGGTCGTTCAGGCGCGCGCGGATCGGCAGGTAGGCGAACGGAATGCAGAAGCCGACGTGGGCGACGATCACCGTCATCAGGCCCAGCTTGATGCCCAGCGACATGAACAGCAGCAGCGTGGCCACCGCGATGACGATCTCCGGCAGGATCAGCGGCAGGTTGATACCGCCCTCCACCAGCCGCCGCCCGTAGAACGGCCGCGAGGTCGCCAGCGCTGCCGCCAGGGCGATCGACGTGGACAGCACGGTGGCGAAGCCCGCCACCACCAGCGAGTTGAAGGCCGCCGCCTGGATCGACGGGTTGGCGACGATCTTGCCGTACCAGGCGAAGGAGAATTCGGTCCATACCGTGGCCGATCGGTTGGCGTTGAAGCTGTAGCCGATCAACACGAAGATCGGCAGGTACAGGTAGGCCAGGACCAGCAGGCTGGTTTCGCGGGTGCCGGGCAGTTTCTTCAGGTGCTGGGCGATCATGCGTTGGCTCCTCCCAGGTGGACGGCCTTGGCGGCGCGGCGGCTATACAGGGCGAACGCGATCAGTGCGAGCAGCATGATCGCCAGCAGCAGGAACGACAGCGAACCGCCCAGGGGCCAGTTGCGCGCGGTGCCGAACTGCTGCTGGATCAGGTTGCCGATCATCAGGGTCTTGCCGCCGCCGAGGATCGCCGGGGTGATGAAGGCGCCCAGGCTCGGGACGAACACCAGCAGGGAGCCGGCGATCACGCCGGGCATGGACAGCGGCAGGATTACCCGCTGCAGCGCCTTCCAGCGGTTCGCGCCAAGGTCATAGGCCGCCTCGACCAGACGCCAGTCGAGCTTCTCCAGGGTCGAGTAGATCGGCAGGATCATGAACGGCAGGAAGCTGTAGACCAGGCCAACGCAGACCGCGAAATCGTTGTACAGCAGGGTGATGCCGCCGGCCTGGGGGAACAGCGCGTTGACCGACTGGGCGATCCAGCCGTGCTCGCGCAGGATGATCAGCCAGGCGTAGTTGCGGATCAGCAGGTTGGTCCAGAACGGGATGGTGATCAGCAGCACCATCAGGTTGCGCGAACGCTCGCTGAGGCTGGTCATCCACAGCGCCACCGGGAAGCCGAACAGGAAACACAGCAGCGTGGTGCCGCCGGCCTGGAACAGCGAGCGCAACAGCGCCTGGGCGTAGACCCAGTTCAGCTCCAGGTTGCCGTCGAAGTCTTCCTGGAAGAACAGCTGCACGTAGCTCTGGATCTGCCAGTCGGCGTGCCAGTCGACACCGCCGTAGAGGTTGCGCGGCAGCAGGCTGATGTAACCCATGATCGCCAGCGGGATGGCGATCAGCCCGAGCAGCGTCAGCGCCACCGGGCTGAGCAGCAACAGGCGGCGAGTGGTGGGCGACTCGTTCATTTCAGGCCTCCATCAGCAGGCAGGCCTGGGGCGGCAGGTGCACCGCCACGGCCTCGCCAACGTCGCGGGCGCGGCCGCCCTCGTTGCTCTCGCGCAGGGTGATCTGCGAGGAATCCGGCAGGCGGCAGCGATACAGCGTGGCGGTGCCGACGTACATCACCGTTTCGATCACCGCGCGCAGGTGGTGCGGCTGCGATGGGTCGACCAGCTTCGAACGCTCCGGGCGGAAGGCCAGTTGCACGCTGGCGCTGCTCAGGCCCGCCGGCAGTTCGCAGGGGATTTCCGCCGCCATGGCGTTGGGGTGGAAGCCGCCCTGGCGCATCTGCCCGGGGAGGAAGTTGATATCGCCGATGAACTGCGCAACGAAGCGGTGCGTCGGACGTTCGTAGATCTCGTTGGGCGTGCCGATCTGCATGATGTTGCCGTGGGACATCACGGCGATGCGGTCGGACAGGGTCAGCGCTTCTTCCTGGTCGTGGGTGACGAAGATGAAGGTGATGCCCGCCTCTTCCTGTACGCGCTTGAGCTCGACCTGCATCTCCTTGCGCAGCTTCAGGTCCAATGCGGACAGCGGTTCGTCGAGCAGCAGTACCGAGGGTTTTGGCGCCAGCGCGCGGGCCAGGGCCACTCGCTGCTGCTGGCCGCCGGAGAGCTCGGCCGGCTTGCGTCGTGCCAGGTGCTCCAACTGTACCAGCGCGAGCATTTCCTTCACCCGGCCGGGAATTTCGCCGCGCGCCAGGCCCTGCATCTCCAGGCCAAAGGCGATGTTCTCGCTCACCGACATGTGCGGGAACAGGGCGTAGCTCTGGAACACGGTGTTGATGCGGCGGCGGTAAGGCGGCAGGTCGTTGACCCGCTCGCCACCGACGAGGATGTCGCCGGAGGTGACGTTCTCGAAGCCGGCGATGCTGCGCAGCAGCGTGGTCTTGCCGCAGCCGGACGGCCCCAGCAAGGTAAAGAACTCGTTATGGGCAATGTCGACCGAGACTTCGTTGAGGGCGGGGGCGACATTGGGATCATCGGTGTAGCGTTTGCTGACCCGACGCACCTCGACTGACGACGAGTGATTCATTTTGGTGCATTCCTCTTGTTTTTGTATGCAATATTTGAATGCAATCTAGAAATAGCTGATGTATTTTTCTTCTGCAACTGGTTTTGCACGGACGGTTTTGCGGCATCCTTCCCAGGGTCAAGCAAGAAGCGGAGTCGGTCATGACGGAGAAACACCCCGAGTCCACGGTGGAACGCGTCTACCAAGGGGTTTACGAGGCAATCAGCAAGCGCACCCTGCGTCCCGGCATGAAGCTGGGCGAGGCGGCATTGGCGGAATTGTTCAAGGTCAGCCGCACTTCGGTGCGCGCGGCGCTGAAACATCTGGAAGCGGACGGGTTGGTTTCCAGCGCGCTCAACAAGGGTGCATGGGTGTCGTTACCCAGCGACGAGGAGATCCGCTCGCTGTTCGAAACACGGCGGCTGATCGAGATCGGCATCGTCAGCGAACTCTGCCGCCGCGCGGACAGCGCGATCATCCAGGACCTGCGCGACCATGTGGCGCTGGAAGAGGCGACCCACGACCACGACCACGCACGGTTCGTCCACCTGCTGGGCGAGTTCCACCTGAAGCTCGCGGCAGCGCTGAACAACCCGGTGCTGCTGGACTTCTTCCGCAAGCTGATCGAGCGCGCCTCGCTCTACGCCACCACCCTGGACGACGACCAGCACGAGACCTGCCGCGGCAACGAGCACCAGCGGCTGATCGAGTACATCGAGTCGGGCAACCAGGCGGCGGCCATCGAGCTGACCTGCATGCACCTCAATGCGATCGAGCAGGCGATTCTCAAGGCGGCGGGGAACCTGAAGGCGGATTACCACCCGCTCAAACATCTGATCGGCGGCTGAGACGAGCTGGCGTTTTTTGCAGGAGCGAGCTTGCTCGCTCCTGCAATGAGCCTGACCGTAGGGCGCAAAGATGAACGCCCGGCATTGGCCGGGCGTTTTCATTCGGGCGGTCAGGCGGTCGGGCCACCCGTGATGCGATCGAAGCCCCGGCGGATTTCTTCTTCAGGCAGGTTGTCGCCGATGAAGACAATCACGCTCTCGCGCTGCTCGTTGCCCTTCCACGGCGTATCCCAATCGAAGCCATACAGGCGCAGCACGCCCTGGAACACCAGGCGGCGTTCATCACCAGCGATGTTCAGCACGCCCTTGTAGCGCAGCAGCGAGTTGCCGTGCCATTGCAGCAGGTCGTCCATGAATTCGCTGAGGCGTTCGATATCCAGCGGGTTGTCGCTGCGCAGCACCAGGGTGGTGATGCGGTCGGTGGTGTCCGCTGCCGGGCGCACGGGACGCAGCAGCGGGCGCAGGCCAACATCGGCATTGAGGTTGAAGCCGCGCACGTCGAGCAGGTGTTCCAGCTCGATAGCGCCGTGCTCGACCGCATGAATCTCGGCGCGGCGGTTGATGCGCTGCAGGCGCTCCACCAGCGCTTCGTACTGCGCCGGCGAGACCAGATCACTCTTGCTCACCAGGATGCGGTCGCCGAAACCGACCTGGGCCTGGGCGATGGCCTCCTGCAGATGGCGCTCGGCGTTGGCGGCGTCCACCAGGGTGATGATGCCGTCGAGCAGGTAGCGCTCGCGCAGGGTCTCGTCGACAAAGAAGGTCTGCGCGACCGGGGCCGGGTCGGCCAGGCCGGTGCACTCGATCACCACGCGGTCGAAGTCCAGCTCGCCGTTGTCGCGGCGCTCCAGCAGGACGTAGAGCGCACGCTCCAGGTCGCTATTGATGGTGCAGCAGACGCAGCCGTTGGACAGTGTCGTCACCTGCACCGCGTCGTCGCCGAGCAACTGAGCGTCGATCGGCGTGTCGCTGAATTCGTTCTCGATCACGGCGATCTTCAGGCCGTGATCGGCCTTGAGGATGTGCTTGAGCAGGGTGGTCTTGCCGGCCCCGAGGAAGCCGGTGAGGACGGTCACCGGAATCTGCGGCGCGCTTGCGGAATCGGTCATGGAAACTTCCAGGCAATCAGAATGGAAAACGGGCAGAAATGAAAACGGGCCGCGATCGCTCGCGGCCCGCACCACTGCCTGTGAAACGTCGGCGCGGCAGGCGAGGCAAGGCGCCAGTGGCCGGAAAAAGCGGAGTCTACTTCAGTAGATGAGCATTTTTCCGGCCGCTGGCAACGCAGCATCGGCCACGTAGCCAGTTTCATCGCATCAACAGCAGCGGATCGGCCTCCCCTTGCCGCCACCGTAGCGCGCCTCCTGGCGCTCGCGGAAGAACTCCTCGTAGGTCATCGGAGTCTTGTCCGGGTGCTTGTTCTGCATGTGCTGAACGTAGGTGTCGTAATCGGGCATGCCGACCAGCATGCGGGCGGCCTGCCCGAGGTACTTACCCATGCGGCTGAGGTCGTTGAACATGATGCTCCTCCGTCAGGCGTCCGGGATCGGCTGGAACGGAGCTTCCTTGTCGGTGCGCTCCTTCTTGGTCCAGGCACTCGCGCCTACCTTGATCGCGTACACCAGCACGCTGAACACCACCAGCAGGAACAGCACGGTGAGGCCGGCGTTGATGTAGGCGTTCATCATCACGTGCTGCATCTGGCCGATGTCCTTGGCCGGGGCGATGATCTGACCGGCATCCAGGCCAGCGGAGTATTTCTTGCCCAGGGCAATGAAGCCCACGGCCGGGTTGCTGTCGAAGATCTTGATCAGGCCGGCGGTGGTGGTGCAGATCAGCAGCCAGGCGGCCGGCAGGGCGGTCACCCAGACGTACTGCTGGCGCTTCATCTTGATCAGCACGACGGTGGAGAGCATCAGCGCGATGCCGGCGAGCATCTGGTTGGAGATGCCGAACAGCGGCCACAGCGTGTTGATACCACCCAGCGGATCGACCACACCCTGGTACAGCAGCCAGCCCCACAGCGCGACGCAGCCGCCGGTGCCGATGATGTTGGCGGTCCAGGATTCGGTCTTCTTCAGCGCCGGGACGAAGTTGCCCAGCAGGTCCTGCAGCATGAAGCGCCCGGCACGGGTGCCGGCGTCCACTGCGGTGAGGATGAACAGCGCCTCGAAGAGAATCGCGAAGTGGTACCAGAAGGCCATGGTGTTCTCACCCGGCAGCACCTGGTGAAGGATGTGCGCGATGCCCACGGCGAGGGTCGGTGCACCACCGGCACGGGCCAGGATGGTGGTCTCGCCGATATCCTTGGCGGTCTGGGTCAGAATCTCCGGGGTGATGGTGAAGCCCCAGCTGCTGACGGTCTGGGCCACTGCGGTGACGTCGGTACCGACCACGGCCGGCGGGCTGTTCATGGCGAAGTAGATGCCCGGTTCGATGACCGAGGCGGCGACCATTGCCATGATGGCCACGAACGACTCCATCAGCATGCCGCCGTAGCCGATGTAGCGGGCATCTGGCTCGCGGTTGAGCAGCTTGGGCGTGGTGCCCGAGGAGATCAGCGCGTGGAAGCCGGAAACGGCGCCACAGGCAATGGTGATGAACAGGAACGGGAACAGACCGCCCTTCCACACCGGGCCGGTGCCATCGGTGAACTGGGTCAGGGCCGGCATCTTCAGCTCCGGCGAGACGATCACGATGCCGATGGCCAGGGCGATGATGGTGCCGATCTTGAGGAAGGTCGACAGGTAGTCACGCGGCGCCAGCAGCAGCCAGACCGGCAGGACCGAGGCAATCGCACCGTAGGCGATCAGCATCCAGACGATCTGCACGCCATGGAAGGTGAACACCGGGGCCCACTCGGGGCTGGCGGCGATCTGCCCGCCGAGCCAGATGGAGCCCAGCAGCAGCACGATACCGACCACGGAAATCTCACCGATGCGGCCCGGGCGGATATAGCGCATGTACACGCCCATGAACAGCGCGATCGGGATGGTCGCCAGCACGGTGAACATGCCCCACGGGCTTTCGGCCAGGGCCTTCACCACGATGAGCGCGAGCACCGCGAGGATGATGATCATGATCAGGAACGCGCCGAACAGAGCGATGGTCCCCGCCACCTGCCCCATTTCCTCGCGGACCAGTTCACCCAGGGAGCGCCCGTTTCGGCGGCTGGAGATGAACAGGACCATGAAGTCCTGCACCGCACCGGCCAGCACCACGCCGGCGATCAGCCACAGCGTGCCGGGCAGGTAGCCCATCTGCGCGGCGAGTACCGGGCCGACCAAGGGCCCTGCACCAGCGATGGCGGCGAAGTGGTGACCGAAGAGGATGTGTTTGTTGGTCGGGACGTAGTCCAGGCCGTCGTTGTTGAGGACCGCGGGGGTCGCTCGGTTGGGGTCCAGCTGCATCACCTTGGTGGAGATGAACAGGCTGTAGTAGCGGTAGGCGACCAGGTAGATGGCAACCGCCGCAACGACGATCCACAGTGCGTTGATGGCTTCGCCGCGACGTAGTGCCACGACTCCCAAGGCAAATGCACCGACTATCGCCACCGCCAGCCAGGCGAGATGACGTAGCAGGCTGTTGTTATTGTTCATAGCGAGGCTTCCGACAGTTTGAAGGCGAGAATTCGCAGAAAAATTCTAGTCTTTTCCAGCGACCCATTCATACGACCTTAGTCTAGAGCGGTTACGCGCTTATTGCCGGAGGTCAAGGCGCTCGACCGCCGGGTCAGGAAAAGAAAAGGCCCGCCTGAGGCGGGCCTTTTGCGGCGTACCGGTCGATCAGGCAGGCTGCTTGGCATACTGCGCCAGCGTCTGGTCGCGGCTCATCACCGCCAGGGTGTTGTTCAGCACCTGCTCGCCGGTGGTGTCCTGAGAGGTGAAGATCTCGTTGAAGTGCTTCTGGGTGACCTGGGCGAAGTGCGCGCGGTCCTGGGTCGGGATGCCGAGCAGTACGGCGTAGGCATCCAGTGCCTCGCCATGCCCCTGGGCCATGTTCTCGGCGATGTTGTCGAGCATGCCGTTCATGGCGAAGATCGAGCGTCCGCCGTAGGAGATGCGCTGGCTGGCGTCGCAGCCGTTGGTGCCGGAGGTCAGGCCGAACGTGGCGTTGCCCGAGGTGCCGTTGGTGGTGGTGGCCAGCAGGTGCGGGAACAGGCCGCGCTGACCTTCGAAGGCCATGTTGCCCCAGCCGCAGCCCTTGCCGCTCTGACCGGCTTCATCCGCGTGCGCTGCCAGGCTGGCGGCGCTGATAACCCCAAAAATCAGACCCTTGATGAGTTTCTTGTCCATGCTCTGCACTCCGCAGTTGTAGTGGTTAAACGCACATGGAGCTTTGGCGAGGGTCCGCAGGCTGTCAAACCGGCGCGGGCCGCGTCTGACGGACGAAACATCGGCGACTGGCGTACGACGCGTCGACAATGGCTTGCGTCTATAGTGAGGCGATGCAGAAACGGCCGGAGAGCCACGACAATGACTGACGATCACGACGAGCGCCGGCGCTTCCAGCGCATCGCCTTCGACGCCGGCACGGAGATCAGCCAGGGCGACCTGCGCTGGAAGGTGACGCTGCTGGACCTGTCCCTGCAGGGTCTGCTGGTGCAGCGACCGGAACACTGGAGCATCGCCGCTGGCGAGCCGGTGCAGGTACGCATCTACCTGGGCTTCGACGTCAACGTCTATATGGAGGCCGACCTCGCCTGGGAACGCGAAGGCTTGCTGGGTTTCAACTGCCGGCACATCGACCTGGACTCCATCAGCCACCTGAGGCGCCTGGTGGAGCTGAACCTGGGTGACGAATCACTGCTGGAGCGGGAGCTGACGCTACTCAGCGAACACTGAGCCCCCCTGCGGGAACGCCCCATGGGCGCGACCGCGGGCATGACCCGCTCCTGCAGGGGCACGATTCATTCGAACAACGCATCCAGCGCCTGCTCCAGGCGCGTTACCGCGATGACCTGCAGGCCCGGCGGCGACTCCTTCGGCGCGTTGCCCTTGGGTACGATGGCGCGCTTGAAGCCGTGCTTGGCCGCTTCCTTCAGACGCTCCTGGCCGCTGGGCACCGGGCGCACTTCGCCGGACAGGCCGACCTCGCCAAACACCAGCAACTGGTGATCCAGCGGTCGGTTGCGCAGACTGGACATCACGGCCGCCATCAGCGCCAGGTCCGACGCCGTTTCCAGAACCTTCACACCACCGACGACGTTGAGGAACACATCCTGGTCGTAGGTCGGGATGCCGCCGTGGCGGTGCAGTACCGCCAGCAGCATTGCCAGTCGGTTCTGGTCCAGGCCCAGGGTCACGCGGCGCGGGTTGGCCAGGTGGCTGGTATCCACCAGCGCCTGCACCTCTACGAGCATCGGCCGCGAGCCTTCCCATGTGGCCATGACCACGCTGCCCGGCACCGATTCCTGGGCCCGGGTGAGGAAGATCGCCGACGGGTTGGAAACCTCCTTCAGCCCGCGGTCGGTCATGGCGAACACACCCAGCTCGTTCACCGCGCCGAAACGGTTCTTCACCGCCCGCAGCAGGCGCAGACGGCCATCGGACTCGCCCTCGAAATACAGCACGGTGTCGACCATGTGCTCCAGCACGCGCGGGCCGGCCAGCGAGCCTTCCTTGGTGACGTGGCCGACCAGGAAGATCGCCGTGCCGCTCTGCTTGGCGAAACGCACCAGCAGCGCCGCACTCTCGCGCACCTGGGCAACGCCGCCGGGCGCGGACTGCAGCTGCTCGGTGAAAATCGTCTGGATCGAGTCGATCACCATTACCTTGGGCTGCTCCTGGCGCGCCGTGGCGATGATGGTCTCGATGCAGGTCTCGGTCATGACCTTGAGCTTGTCTTCAGGCAGGCCGAGGCGGCGGGCGCGCATGGCGACCTGCTGCTGGGACTCCTCGCCGGTGACATAGAGCGCGGGAAGGCGCGTGGCGATATTGCAGAGGGTCTGCAGGAGAATGGTGGACTTGCCGATACCGGGATCGCCGCCGATCAGCACCACCGAGCCATCGACCAGGCCGCCGCCCAGGGCGCGGTCCAGTTCCGCCGAGGCGGTGGAGAAGCGTGGCATTTCCTCGACGCTGACTTCGGCGAGAGTCTTGATGTTGGCCTGCTGGCCTGCCCAGCCACCACGGCCGGACGAGCTGCTGCCCGAACCGCCGGTGGGCGTGGTGTCGATGACGGTCTCGACCAGCGTGTTCCAGGCGCCGCAATCAGGGCACTGGCCGGCCCATTTCGGGTAGGTGGCGCCGCACTCGGTGCAGCCGTACATGCGCTTGGCCTTGGCCATGAGGGACTTCCGTCGAATGCAAAGTCCGCATCATAGCCAATCGGGCCAGGCGCTTCAGAACCAATTTACGGTCCCGCGAGCGAGAGCAGGACACGACAAAATGGTTCGAGGGAGCGGTGTTTAAACACCGCCCATGAACATCCCGAGATCGATTTCAGCGCCGTTGCGCCGACGCTCGGCAGGCTGTGGACAGGTGCTTAGCCCGCCAGGCGGCGGTACTGGCTCTCCATATCGTGCTTGAGGCTCTCGCGGCGCATCAGCAGCGAGGCCAGGGTGCAGTCGGGGCGCTCGATGCCCTCTTCCACGCGTCCAATGCGCTGGTCCAGCAGCTCATACTGCAGCTTCAGGCGGACCAGGCGCTCCTGGGCGCGCAGGGTTTCGGCGTTGCGTTTGGGGAGCGTGGTGACGGACTTGCCAGAGGACGAAATGGCTTTACGCATGGCGGTGGCACCGGTTGGAAAGAGATGACGGGAGCCTACGCCTCGCTCCGCCCCACACCCTTGACTCTGGTCAAGCTCAACCGGATCGCTTGAGCAGGTCGGAAATCTCGTCCTTCAGCGCCACGCGTTGCAGTTTGAGGGAGTTGAGCGCGAGGTCGTCCATTGCCTGGCGACCGTCCTCGATGTCGTAGATCTTCTTGTCCAGCTCCTCGTAGCTGGCAGCCATGCGGGTGAAGTTCGCGTCCTTCCCGTGCAGCCGGGTCATCAGGGCCTTCTGGTCGGGGAATTCGCGGGACAGGGGATGATGCTCGAGCGGCATGGCGGGCCTCCTTCTGTGGATGGATTGCCCGGTAAGCCTAGACCACGCCGCGATGCCGCCCACCGCCGCCGGTCATGCCGGTGGAAATGCCCCTGCACGGGGTGTTCAGACGGCGACGGGCCGCTAAACTGCGCCTGTCCCCTCTATCTTGCGTAACAAGGAGTCTGTGCATGAGTCTGCTCAACGAATTCAAGGCCTTCGCCGTCAAGGGCAATGTGGTCGACATGGCCGTGGGTATCATCATCGGCGCCGCGTTCGGCAAGATCGTCTCGTCCTTCGTCGGCGACGTGATCATGCCGCCAATCGGCCTGCTGATCGGCGGCATGGACTTCTCGGACCTGGCGATCACGCTCAAGGCCGCCGAAGGCCAGACACCGGCGGTGATGCTGGCCTACGGCAAGTTCATCCAGACCTGCCTGGACTTCCTCATCGTGGCCTTCGCCATCTTCATGGGCGTGAAGGCCATCAACAAGCTCAAGCGTGAAGAAGCCGTGGAGCCCAGCGCCCCGCCGGTGCCTAGCGCTGAAGAAACCCTGCTGACCGAGATTCGCGACCTGCTCAAGCAGCAGAACAACCGCGCTCCCTGAGCAGATCGCTGATCGGGCCGGGCGCGGCCCCTTCTGGCGTCAGGCCGGCGGCGTCAGCAGCACACGGCCGATGCGCCGCTCGCTGACCTCCGTCACCTCCAGGCGCCAGCCGCCCAGTTCCAGCGTGTCACCCTTGGCCGGCAATCGACCAAGGTGCTTGAGCGCCAGCCCGCCAAGGGTCTGGTACTCCGCCGTCGGGCGGGCATGGAAGCCGACCCGTTCGGCCAGCGCCGACAGCGTCACGGCACCGTCCACGCGGTAGGCGCCCTCCTCGGCTTCGATGTCCGTACCGGACACCTCGCTGGCGTCCGGCAGCTCACCGGCAATGGCCTCCAGCACATCGGTCATGCTCAGCATGCCCTCGAAGCCACCGAACTCGTTGACCACGAACGCCAGATGGGTCGAGGCCTCGCGCATCTGCTCCAGTGCGCCCAGCACCGTGCTGCTGTCCGGCAGGCTCAGCGGCTCGCGCAGCAGCGGCAGGATGTCCAGCTCGCGGCCCTGCAGCAGGGCAGAGAACAGCTCCTTCTTGTGCACGTAGCCCAGCGGCTCGTCGATGTTGCCGTCGCGGATCACCAGCAGGCGCGAGTATGGCGACTCCAGCAGCGCACGGCGGATGTTCTCCGGGCTGTCGGCCACGTCCACGCGGTGCACACGCTGGCGGTCGATCATCACGGCCTTCACCGGACGCTCGGCCAGCCCCAGCACGCCACTGATCATTACGCGCTCGCGGCGATGGAACGGCGCGTCGCCGCCATCGTCCGGGCCCACCAGGTCGGCGATTTCCTCGCCCACCTCGTCGGCCTCCACCTTGCCGCCCATCAGGCGCAGCACTGCGTGAGCGGTGCGCTGACGCAGGCCACGCTGGCCGCGCAGGCTCTTCTGGCGCTTCCAGCGCACCAGTTGGTTGGCCATCTCGATCAGCAGGCTGAAGCCGATGGCGGCATACAGGTAGCCTTTCGGGATATGGAAGCCCAGGCCTTCGGCGGTCAGGCTGAAGCCGATCATCAGCAGGAAGCCCAGACACAGCATGATCACCGTCGGGTGTTCGTTGACGAAGCGGGTCAGCGGTTTGCTGGCCACCATCATCAGGGCGATGGAGAAGATGACCGCGATCATCATCACTTCCAGCTGCTCGACCATGCCCACGGCAGTAATCACCGCGTCGAGGGAGAACACCGCGTCCAGCACCACGATCTGCGCGACCACCGGCCAGAAGGCAGCGTAGACACGCTTGCCGTTGGAGGTATGCACGCGGCCTTCCAGGCGCTCATGCAGTTCCAGCGTCGCCTTGAACAGCAGGAACAGGCCACCGAACAGCATGATCAGGTCGCGGCCGGAGAAGGTCTTGCCGAAGACATCGATCAACGGCTCGGTGAGCGTGACCAGCCAGGAAATGCTCGCCAGCAGGCCCAGGCGCATCAGCAGCGCCAGCGACAGGCCGATCAGCCGCGCGCGGTCGCGCAAGTGCGGCGGCAGCTTGTCTGCGAGGATTGCGATGAAGACCAGGTTATCGATGCCGAGCACCAGCTCGAGCAGGATCAGGGTGAGCAGGCCGAGCCAGGCCGTGGGGTCCATCAACCATTCCATGTCGAACGACCTCGCTGGGCGCGCAACAGGGCAGGCTGGGAAGGCTTATCCGCGAACGCGGGTGCCGGGGGAGGTTCGCCGAACGCCGGCTCTACGCAGGTAGATACGGGGATCGGCGTTGTACTTTGACTGTCCATAAGGTCCGAAAAAAGGGAAACGGACGCTCATCCTAAGGGCAAAGCCGCGCCGCCCTAAGGGGACAATCTTTTCAAAATCTATCGAGCCGGGCTTACCAATAGTTTTCCACGGCAATCTGGCCGGGCTTGCGCGTCAGCGCCAGGCTCATGCCACGGGCCTTCAGCACGGCACGGGTGTCCTCGATCATCTGCGGGTTGCCACAGAGCATCACCCGCGAATGTTCGGGCGTGAGTTCCAGACCGGCGGCACGTTCCAGCTCGCCGTTCTCGATCAGCGTGGTGATACGCGCATTGAGGCAACCGGGCACCTGCTCGCGGGTGACCACCGGGATGAACTGCAACTTGTGGAAGTGCTCGGCCAGGTGCTCCATCGAACCCAGGCTGGCGATCAGCTCGCGGTAGGCCAGCTCCTTTTCCTCGCGGGCGCTGTAGACCAGCTTGATCGTCTCGAAACGCTCCCATACCTCGAAGTCCTGCAGGATCGACAGGAAGGGTGCGAGCCCGGTGCCGGTGGAGAGCAGCCAGAGGTCGCGGCCATCGGGGAAGCGATCGAGGGTGAGGAATCCGAAGGCCTGGCGATCCACCAGCAACTGGTCGCCGACGCGCAGGCGGCTGAGCTCGCTGGTGAATTCACCGCCGGGAACGACGATGGAGAAGAACTCGAGGAAGTCGTCATGGGGCGCCGAGACCATCGAGTAGGCGCGCCAGACGATGCTACCGCTGGGCTTGTACACGCCCAGGCGGGCGAACTGCCCGGCGCGGAAGCGGTAGCCGCTGTCGCGGGTGGTGCGCAGGGTGAACAGGCTCGGAGTGAGCGTCTGCACCTCCACCAGGGTCTGGCGGGTGAACTTCTCTTCGCTGGCGGTCATCGTCCGCTCCTTTCTCAAGAACGGCCCATTTTCCCGTATTCCCGGCGCGAGAAACACCCGCAAGGCTTGTGGCTATCCGGGGAGATCGCCACAAGCCTGCTCTGGATCAGTCCCTGCCGATCAGTGCTTGCGGTTCACCACCTGGGCGGCGCGTATCACGTCGGTGCCGATCTCGCCTTCGAACTGCTTCCACAGCGGCTGCATGGCGGTGCGCCACGCCTCGCGCTCGGCCGGGGTCAGGGCGACGATACGTGTCTTGCCGTTGGCGACCACGTGCTCGCGCTCCTTCTGGTTCAGCGCCTCGGCGTCCTTGTTCACCTCGACGGTGACCTCTTCGATGATGCTCTCCAGCTGGGTGCGCACCGGGTACGGCATGCTGTTCCAGAACTTCTGGTTGCTGATCACCATGTAGCTGAGCACACCGTGGTTGGTCTCGGTGATGAACGGCTGGGCGCTGTCGAGCTTCTGGCTGCCGATGTTCGACCAGGTGTTCTCGGTGCCCTGCACCTTGCCATCCTGCAGCGCCTTGAGGGTCTCGGCGAAGGGCATCTTCACCGCGGTGGCGTCGAGCAGGCCGAACTGCGCGGTGATCACCGACGACGGCTGGATACGGAAGGCCAGCCCCTTGGCATCGGCCGGGGCACGCAGCTCGCGGTTGGCGGAAAGCTGCTTCATGCCATTGTTCCAGTAGGCCAGGCCGTAGATCCCCGAGCGCGCCATGGAGTGCAGCAGTTCACGGCTCTTGTCGCGCTTCTGGAAGCGCTTCACCGCTTCCAGGTCGTCGAACAGGAACGGCAGGTCGAACACTTCCAGCTGCTTGGTATAGCCCTCGAACTTGGACAGCGACGGCGCCAGCATCTGCACCTTGCCGTCCTTGAGTGCCTGCAGTTCGTCGGCATCGCCGAACAGCGTGGAGTTGGGGAACACCTCGACCTTCACCTGGCCGCCCAGGCGCTCTTCCACCAGCTTCTTGAACAGCAGCGCGCCACGGCCCTTGGGCGTGTCATCGGCGACGACGTGGGAGAACTTGATCACGATCGGCTCGTCGGCAAATGCCGGTTGAGCCACGAGGAAAAGGGCGGACAGAGCCACCCCGAGCAACGACTTGTACATCGACATCCTTATGCAATGGCAATAGCCCGGCGCGCGAACGACTGTCGCGTGTCGAGGATTCGTGAAGACTTGGAAGGGTGGCCGTCGGTCGGCGGAGCGCTGCTCCGGGATCGGGCCCTACCGGGTCGCATGGACCGCCCGGTTATTATTGGGAAGCCGCCACGCAGACGAAGGCGGGGCGGATAGGTCATAATTTTTCGGTATAACGCTGGCTCGCACAAGCTGTTGCGAGTCAACCACGTCTCATTTTGATGACAAACTCGTTGCAATCAGCCGTATCTCATTGCCAACGAAGCAGCACTTCTATCTCAGTCATTTCCGTCGTTTCGAGAGCCCCATGCCTGTCCTCGCCAGCCCCTTCGCCCAGCTCGACCTGGTCCGCCACCCCGAACAGCGCGAAGACCCGCTGCAGGCCTTCGATGCGGCCGACGAGTACCTGCTCACGCATCTCCACGAACAAGGCGTCGGCGCGGACAGCCGCGTGCTGGTGCTCAACGACAGTTTCGGCGCCCTCGCCGCCAGCCTCGCGCCCCATGTGCGCCTGACCAGCAGCGGCGACTCGCACCTGGGCTTCATCGCCCTGCAGCGCAACCTCGAGCGCAACAGTCTGAGCGACGCGCCGCTGACCTTCGTCCCCGCCAGCGAAATCCCGCAAGGCCCGTTCGATCACGTGCTGGTGCGCGTACCCAAGACCCTCGCGCTGCTGGAGGAACAGCTGATCCGTCTGCACGGCCAGCTCGCGCCCGGCGCCCAGGTGGTCGCCGCCGGCATGATCAAGCACCTGCCCCGCGCCGCCGGCGACCTGCTGGAAAAGTACATCGGCCCGATGCAGGCTTCGCTCGCCGTGAAGAAAGCCCGTCTGCTGGTAGCGACAGCCGAGGAGCGCCCCGCAACCGCCTCTCCGTACCCCAGCCGCTACCGCCTGGACAAGCCCGCGCTGACGCTGCTGAACCACGCCAACGTGTTCTGCCGCGAGGGCCTGGACATCGGCACCCGCGCCTTCCTTCCGCACCTGCCGCAGGTCCACCACGCCGTGCGCGCGGCGGACCTGGGCTGTGGCAACGGCGTGCTCGGCATTGCCTTCGCCCTGCTGAACCCGCAGGCCGAGCTGACGCTGGTGGATGAGTCGTACATGGCGGTGCAGTCCGCGCGGGAAAACTGGCAAGCCGCCCTCGGCGATCGTCCTGTGGATATCCATCCCGACGACGGCCTTGCCAGCCAGGCCGCCGACTCCCTCGACCTGATCCTGTGCAACCCGCCCTTCCACCAGCAGCAGGTGGTCGGCGACTTCCTCGCCTGGCGCATGTTCCAGCAGGCCCGCGCCGCGCTGGTCACCGGCGGCGAGCTGTGGATCGTCGGCAACCGCCACCTGGGCTACCACGCCAAGCTCAAGCGCCTGTTCCGTGGTGTCGACCAAGTGGCGGCAAATCCGAAATTCGTGGTGCTGAAAGCGACCAAATAAGCTGCCGGGATTGCTCCGGCCGGCGCGCCGGAGCAGCATGGATCGCACCCTCCCGGACGCGCGCCATGACCGCACAAGAAGCCGCCCTTCTCCCGCCCGAACTGATCCGTACCGCCGACGGTGTCGATCTCGCCCTGCGCCGCGCAGGCCCGGCGGATGGCGTGCCGGTGGTGCTGACCCACGGCACCTTCTCCAACCACCGCAGTTGCCTGGGCCTGGCCAACTACCTGGGCAGCCTGGGTTTCGCCTGCTGGCTGTTCGACTGGCGCGGACACGGCGACAGCGGACGCAACGATTTCCGCCACAGCTTCGACGACGTGGCCGAGCAGGACGTGCCGGCGATTCTCGATGCCGTGAGCCAGCGCACCGGACAAACCGCGCTGCACTGGATCGGCCACTCCGGTGGCGGGCTGATCGTCTCGATGTGGGCGGCGCGCCATCCCGAACTGGCGCAGCGACGGCTGCGCTCACTGGTGCTGATTGGCTCCCAGGCCACCGCAGCCGGCGCCAGCCTGCAACACTGGCTGACGCTCCAGGCATTCGACTGGATGCTGCGCTGGCGACGGATCGCGCCCAGCCGGGCGAAGAGCGTCGGCCCCGAGGCGGAGAGCGCACGGCTGATGCGCCAGTGGTGCCAATGGAATTTCCGCCGGCGATTCGATTCGCTGGCAGGCTTCGATTATCTGGACGGTCTTGGCGACGTCGCGCTACCGGTGCTGGGCGTGGCCGGCAGCGGCGATACCTTCATTGCGCCAGTCGCGGGGTGCGAAGCGTTGGTGGATGCCTTTGGCGGAGCGCAGGCGAAGCTGGAACTGTTCGGGCTGGCGACGGGGGCCCGGGAGGATTACAGCCATAACCGCCTGCTGCTGTCGCGCAATGCCAGCCTGGAAGTCTGGCCGCGCATTGCGCAGTGGTTGGGGCAGCATTGATCCTTGCGCCTTGGTGCCGCCGAGGTTCGCGAGCAAGCTCGCTCCTACAATGGGAGCGCCGACGCTTGGCTGTAGGAGCGAGCCTGCTCGCGAACCCGGTCAGGAACGCAGAGCGGCAGGGGTGTCGACGTCGCGTAGAACGCCAGAGTCGCTGACTTCCAACGTCACGCAGCGCTCGCGGTGCGCCTGCACCACCATGCGCGCGCCCTCGTCTCCACGGAGCTGCGTCAGCGCCGGCCAGAATTCGCGGCCGAACAGCACGGGATGACCGCCCTGACCATCGTGAAGCGGAAACAGAATGGTCGACGCGCTGGCCGCTTCGACCAACGTCTGCAGGGTTTGCGGGGCGATCCACGGCATGTCGCCGAGCAGGATGGCCACGGCCCGAGCCTGTGAGTCGACCAGCGAAGCTGCGCCGGCCGCGAGGCTATGGCCCAGGCCGAGCCGCGCATCCGGACTGTGGATAACCCGGCAACCCACCGGCAGGCCGAAATCGTCCGCCCGCTCGCCGTCCCGCAGCACTACGCGCACCTCATCGAACACCACCCGCGCGCGCTCGACGCTGTGCGCCAGCAGGCTGCGTCCGTCAGGCAGAGCCGCGCGACGCTTGTCCGCGCCGAAGCGCGAGCCCTGGCCAGCGGCCAGGACCAGCGCCACGACCGTCACAGCGCCTCGCGGGCGATGCCGCTGCGGGTGCGCAGGATGTCGGCGAGCACGGCCATGGCGATTTCTGCCGGGGTCTTGCTGCCCAGGTTGAGGCCGATGGGCGCGTGGATCCGCGCCAGTTCGGTCTCGCCCAGGCCACCGACACGGTGCAGGCGCTCGCGGCGCTTGTCGGAGGTGGTGCGCGAGCCCATCACACCGATGTAGAAGGCCTCGGTACGCACAGCTTCGAGCATCGCCAGGTCGTCGATCTTCGGGTCGTGGGTCAGGGCGACCACGGCGGTGTCCGCGTGGCAGCCACCGTTGGCAATGAAGATTGACGGCAGTTCACGGCGGATTTCGATGCCGTCCAGCACCACGCCATCCAGCGCCTCTTCGCGCGGATCGCAGAGGATCACCTCGAAGCCCAGGCCCTTGCCGAATTCCGCGCAGAAGTGCGCGACGCTGGAGTAACCCGCCAGCAGCAAGCGCTGTGCAGCGCCGACGCGCAGGAACACGCGCTGGTCTTCACGCTCGACCCGCGGGCCGTGCTCGTGGTCGTCGCTCAGGCGGCGGCTGCCGTCCTTCAGGCTCACTTCACGCAACAGGCGACGCTGGCCGAGCAGCGCCGATTCCAGTTCACGCAGGTGGGCCTGCACGTCGCAATCGGCCGCCAGGTTTTCCACCAGCACGTCGAGGATGCCGCCGCAGGGCAGGCGGATGTTGCTGCGGGTATCGCTGCCGTCGCCATAGCGCACGACGACGACCGGCTCGCTGAACTCACCCTCGGCGACGCGCTCGAGGAAGTCATCCTCGACGCAGCCGCCGGACAGCGAGCCCACCCACTGGCCGCTGGCGTTGACCGCCAGCAGCGAGCCCGGCGCGCGGGGCGCCGAGCCGTAGGTGAAGAGCACGCTGCACAGCCACACGCGCTGCCCGGCGCTGGACCACTGGAGCGCCTGCCGCACTACTTGCAGATCGAGATGCTGCACGACTCACTCCGCCTTGAGCTGAGCGACCTGTTGTACGCCCATGTCACCCGGCAGGCCACCCCAGGCCTGGCGCAGGTAGTTGATGAGGTCGGTGAGCTGCTCGTCATTGAGCTTGTCGGCGAAGCCCGGCATCGGCTGCATGCGCTCGAAACCGGTGAACTGCTGCTCGCGGATGCCTTCGACTATGACCTTGGCCAGGTTGCGCGAATCGGCCAGGCGCAGGGTGGTGTTGCCCTGCATGGCCACGGCGATGTGCGGCTTGCCCTCGCCGACGTTGCCGTGGCAGCCGGCGCAGACATTGAGGTACTGCTGGCGGCCGCGCTTGGCGCTATCACTGAGCTGGTCCTCGGTCACCGCCTTGACCACCTTGGCCTGCGGCGGCTGTTCGCCGAGCAGGTAGGTGGACATGGCGGCCAGGTCCTCGTCACCCAGATGCTGGGTGCTCAGGTGCATCACCGGGAACATCTCGTTGAACATGCTGCCCTGCGGACTCATGCCGTGCTTGAGGAAGCCGGTGAGATCAGCGCTGGTCCAGCCACGCTCGGCCAGGTCCTGAGCCAGCAGGCTCGGGGCGCTGTAACCGTTGAGCAGGCCGCCGGTGAGGCGCTTGTCCTGCTGCAGGGCGCCGATCTGGTTACGCGGGGTGTGGCACTCGCCGCAGTGGCCGAGCACTTCCACCAGGTACTGCCCGCGCTGGTACGGCGCACTCTTGCCCTCGGCGCTCTCCAGCTGGACGCTCTTGCCGTAGAGCATGTTCCAGCCCGACAGCCCCATGCGCACGTTGAACGGGAAGCTCAGGCTGGTTTCCGGCGCGGCGCGGTGCACCGGCGTCTGGCTCATCAGGTAGGCGTAGAGGGCATCGCTGTCCTCGCGCTTGATGAGGTGGTACGAGGTATAGGGCATCGCCGGGTAGAGGTTGGCGCCGTCCTTGCGCTTGCCCTCGGTGAGCGCGGCGAAGAACTCGTCGGCGCTGTAGTTGCCGATGCCGAAGTCCTTGTCCGGGGTGATGTTGCTGCCGTAGATGGTGCCGAACGGCGACTGGATCGGCAGTCCACCGGCGAACGGCGCGCCGCCCTCGGCGGTGTGGCAGGCCATGCAGTCGGCGGCGCGGGAGACGTACTCGCCGCGCTTGATCAGCTCCTGGTCGGCCGCCTGGGCACTGACCGCCAGGCTCAGGCCGACGGCCAGCGTAAGGCCGGAAAGAATGCGCTGCATGCTTAGCCCTCCTTGACCAGGCCGAGATCGGTCAGCACTTCGCGGGTGGCGTCGTAGTAACGCACGTACCCGGTGCAGCGACAGATGTGATGGCCAAGGCTCGCCTCGATGGTCGATTCCAGTTCGCTCTTCTTCAGCGGCTGGCGCTGGGCCTTCTCCACCAGCACGGTGGCGGCGTTGACGAAGCCTGGTGCGCAGTAGCTGCACTGGAAGGCGAAACGGTCGACGAACTTCTGCTGGATCGGGTTCAGTTCCTTCACCGAACCATCTTCCTCGCGCTTGGCGTGGCCCTCGATGGTGCGCACTTTCTTGCCTTCGAAGTAGTGCGCGCCGGTGATGCAGGTGCGCACTTCCTCGCTGGTGCCGTCGGGGTTGTCGACGATCACCACGCAGGCGTGGCAGATGCCCTGGCCGCAGCCCAGGCGCGAACCGGTGAGGTTCTGGTATTCGTGCAGGTAGTCGATCATCGGCAGGTCCTCGGGAACCTCGACCGGACCGACGGTTTGACCATTCAAGGTCAGGTTGAGCGGACGGTTAGCCATGGAGGGCCTCCTTGATGCGAGCGGGGGTGATGGGCAGGTCGCGGACGCGCTTGCCGATGGCGTGGGCCACGGCGTTGCTGATGGCGCCGACCACCGGGATCATCACCACTTCGGCGATGCCCTTGGACGGGTCGCTGGGCGAGAGCGGCGGAAGGATTTCCGAGCTCTGCTGCCAGACGGCCACGTCTTTCGCCTTCGGGAGACGGTAGCGGTTGAAGTTCCAGTCGCCCTCGCCCGGGCCGCCCTCGTACAGCGGCATGTCTTCCAGCAGCGCATGGCCGATGCCCATGGCGGTGCCGCCTTCGATCTGGCCTTTCACCAGCTCCGGCACCAGCACACGGCCGCACTCGATCCAGCTGTGGTGGTTGAGCACGGTGACTTCGCCGTTGCCCTTGTTCACCTTCAGCTCGACGATGGTCGCCACCGGGCTGTAGTAGGTCACTGCGGCGTTGTTCAACTGCACCGGCGGATAGGCCACGTTCTGGCGATCCAGCAGGTGGAAGCCGGCACTGTTCATCTGTGCTTTCTTCACACCCGGCGCGCCGTCGCCGTATTTCACGGCCAGGGCGTCCAGCGGCAGGCGGTCGCGCACGCCGTCGATGACGAAGTCGCACTCCGCCCAGCTCCAGCGGTTGAAGCCGTGGACGGTGGCACCGGTGATCAGGCCCTTCTCGTGGGCGACCTGGGCCAGCTCGGCGAACGACAGCGGCTCCAGGCCGTTGGCGGTGAGCTTGCCATCGACCCAGTGGGCGTCTTCGCGGCGCACCACCAGCGGGTTGGCCGCACCGTTGAACGGGCCACGACGCCAGATTTCCAGGGCCGCCGGCCACAGGCCGTGGTTGAACAGCACGCGCGCCGCTTCACGGGTGGCGTGGCTAAAGTAGTAGGCCGAGTTGGTCGCCGACGATGCCGAAGCGTACTTGCCGACCCAGCGCGGGTTGCGCAGCTTCTCGTCCTGGGTGGGCTGGTTCATGGTGTAGGGGTCTTCGCCGCTGAGCAGCTGAAGCTCTGGCCACTCGGTCTCGGCGGTCTTCATCTCGTCCGCCGGCTTGCCGAGGAAATCGGCCGCCACCAGCGCCTGGGACGTGGACATGCCAGTGCCGATCTCGATGCCGATATGGCGCATGTGCACCTTGCCCTGCGCATCGAACTCGATGCTCGCCATGGGCGCTTCGGAGCCGGTGCCGAAGTCCTTCTGGCAGATGGCGAAGCCAACGCCGTACCAGTGGTCCGGGTCCTTGGCGTCCATCTCTTTCTTGCGCGCGTCGCGGGTTTTCCACCACTCGTGGGCGGCGGCCTTGTCGAGGATCTCGTGCAGGCGCAGGGCGCCGGCGGGGATCGCGCCCTGGGTGTTCTTCATGCCCGATTTCAGCGCGTTGACCCGGCGCAACTCGATGGCGTCGACGCCCAGGCGGCCGGCGATCTCGTCCACCATCATCTCGGTGGCGGCCATGCTCTGCAGGGTGCCGTAGCCACGCATGGAACCGGCCTCGACGGCGCGGGAATGGTAGGCGGTCACCTGCAGGTCGTTCTGCGGCATGTAGTAGATCGACTGCGCGGCGGTGGCGCCCACGGCGGCCACGGACGGGCTGTAGTTGATGCGGCCGCCGCCGTCCACGCTCATCTCGGTGCGGAAGATCTTGAAGGTCATGTCCTTCTTGTCCACCGCCAACTGGTAGCGAATGTCGAACGGGTGGCGCTTGATGCCGCTCTGGAACTGCTCGTAGCGGTCATTGGCCAGGCGCACCGGCACACCGTTGCCGTACAGCGCAGCCAAGGCCGCGTAGTAGACGAAGATGTTGTGGTCCTTGGAGCCGTAACCCACGGTGTAGCCGGGGTGCATGTTCAGCTTGGCCAGGCCGAAGCGCGACGGGGCGATCATGTGCGCTGTCTCGTAGGCAGCCTCGAAGGGGCATTGGGTGGCGACCACGAAGTGCAGGGTCTTGCTCGCCGGGTCGTACCAGCCGTTGCCGTTGTCCGGCTCCAGGGCGGCCGGCTCGATGGACGGGGTCTTGTAGCGCTCGTCGAAGACCAGCCAGTTCTCCGGCGGGTTGTCGATCTGGTCCTTGATCTTCTGCGCGTAGAACAGACCCTGCTCGGTGAGGTCACCGTGCTGGTTGGGTTGCTGGTTCCACACCGGTTTGCGCTCGCGGATCATCGGGAAGAGGATCGAGTCCTTTAGGCTGGAAAACTCGTCCGGGTCGGCCGAGGTCGCGCCGCCGACACGCACGTAGCGGAAGCTGCCGTAGGGATCGCCCTGGTACAGCGGAGCCTGCGCGCCGTAGCGGATTGCCTTGTCGTTGAACTTCATCTTCAGCTTGGCCTGACGGAAGCGCTCGAAGTCGTTCCAGATCAGGATGGCCACCGGGTGGCCGATGAACATCGGCACCTTGCCGCGCGGCAGCAGCGGGTCCGGGGCGTGGGCTTCGGGGAAGACGATGCCGTCCTTGTCCAGGTCCTCGGCGGTGACGATGCGGTCGGGCTGCAGGTCGGCACCCAGCCAGGCGAGGTCGATACCGTCGAAGATGCGGTCGGCCTTGATGGTCTTGAGCAGCATGGCGTGGCCCTGCTGCTGCGGCCAGCCGGGCATGTCCCTGGAGCGGATGTCGCGGGCGAACACCTTGTTGCCGCAGACCTTGGACAGCGCGTCATTACGGAAACGCGCCTTGCCGTCATGGCCCATCCACTGCTGGGGGGAGACGGTGACGGAGTTTTCCATCAGGGCAGCGAAAGCCCGGCTGCCGAGCGGCGCCATGGTCACGCTGACACCGGCAATCAGCCCGCCTTGCAGGAAGGCGCGCCGGGAAATATCACGGTTGGACATGGTTCATCCTCTGGACGGTGAAGGCCCGCCCATGTGTTTTTTTCGGTGCTGGAGAGAGTTCGGAGGCCGCGGAATCGCGGGCGTCTCGGAGGTGGCGCCGGAGGAAGGATCCTGCAGTAAAACCTGACTCTTCTGTCAACTTTAACGCACCTCAATAGTGCGAAGCAAAGTCAATCGGGCAGCTTGTCGCGGAGATGAAAATTTTAGTCGAGGGGTCTCGACTATTCGCCAATAGCGCCAATCACAGGCGACAAGCGGAAAAGTGTTACGCCGTGCTACGCTGCGCGACCCTTGCTTAGCCCCCTAACGAACAGCCGAACATGACCGCCGAAGCCACGTCCTTGCTGCGTCACCGCCCCTTCCTTGCCTTCTGGCTGGCACGCGTCTGCACCGCCAGCGCCTTCCAGATGATCACCGTGGCCATCGGCTGGCACATCTACGAGCTGACCCACAACGTGCTCGACCTGGGCCTGGTGGGACTGGTGGAGTTCACCCCGCGCGTACTGTTCATGCTGCACACCGGCCACGTTGCCGACCGCTACGACCGGCGGCGCATCGCCTCGCTCTGCCAGATCGGCCAGGGCCTGATCGCCGTGGCGCTGGTGATCGGTGCCAGCACCGACAACGTGACCCGCGAGATGATCTTCGTGATGGCCTTCCTGCTGGGCACCGCACGAGCCTTCGAGATGCCGACCACCCAGGCGATGCTGCCGAATATCGTGCCCACCGCGCTGTTCCCCCGCGCAGTGGCGGCGTCCGCCTCGGCAATGCAGGCAGCGACCATCGCGGCGCCGGCCTTCGGTGGCTTCCTCTATGCCTTCGGCGCCTTCTGGGTCTACACGCCGACCGCCGTGCTGTACTTCATCGCCTGCACCCTGGTGCTCACCCTGCCCAAACGCCAGGCGCCCGCCGCCCAGGGCAAGGCGACCCTGGAATCGCTGCTCGCCGGCATCCGCTTCATCCGCAGTCGCCCGGACATCTTCGGCGCCATCTCTCTGGACCTGTTCGCCGTGCTGCTGGGCGGCGCCACGGCACTGCTGCCGGTGTTCGCCAAGGACATACTGCTGACCGGCCCCTGGGGCCTGGGCCTGCTGCGTTCGGCCCCGGCGGTGGGCGCGCTGCTGATGTCGTTCTGGCTGGCGCGCTTCCCCATCGAACGCAACGTCGGGCGGATCATGTTCCTCGCCGTCGGCATCTTCGGCGTGGCCACCATCGCCTTCGGCCTGTCGACCTCGTTCTGGCTCTCCCTCGCGGTGCTGGTGGTGCTGGGCGCGGCGGACATGATCAGCATGGTCATCCGCGGCGCCTTCGTGCAGCTGGAAACCCCGGACGAGATGCGTGGCCGGGTCAGCGCGGTGAACGGCCTGTTCATCGGTGCCTCGAACCAGCTGGGCGAGTTCGAATCCGGCCTCACCGCCCACTGGCTTGGCACCGTGCCCGCCGTCGTGCTCGGCGGCGTCGGCACGCTGGTCGTCACCGGCGCGTGGATGAAGCTGTTCCCCACCCTGGCCAAGCGCGACAAGCTGCACTGACAGCTTCGCCGTCCCGCTCCTACATAAAACCCCCCCCCCCCCCCCGCGGCACAAAAAAACCCCCCGGGAAGCACCACCGAGGGATTGGGGAACGGCCGCCGCGCCCGGCGCCCGGCGGGGGACGAAAAGGCAGACAAGTGCGGCGGGCCC
>CBIGPF010000086.1:0-24674 GCA_966191535.1 uncultured Pseudomonas sp.
CAGGCACGAGCGGTAGGCCGAAGGCGCGGCCGACGACCCTGTAACACGTCGGATAACCCAGTTACTCATTGGATAGCATTGGATAGGTTTGAATCATGACTAAGGCAGCAGAACACCAGATACGCGCGACACTTCAGGAAGATGGGCAGTTCTTCGAGTCGCCCAAAGGGCGCATCTTTTTCAGCAGTAGGGCAGGGGAGTTCACTGACCTTTCCGGGGTGCGTCTTTTGCGCTGCGGCGTGGATACGGTCCGGCAGTTGTACAACGGCCTGATTCGTCCCGAGATCATGGCGATCTTCGATGAGCCAGAAGAGATCGTAGAGTTCGCCGGTTACCAGTGGGCCAAGGGCCGTATTGGTCGCGACTCCGGCTACCAGTACCGACTACAGAACGCCGATATGGGCCTGATCCTGCTGATCAAGAACCACAACGTGAAGCTGGAGAACATTGGCCCGCACCTCAAGATCGAAGTGTCCCCACACGCCCTGGATGGTGCCGATCCGAAGATCCTGCAAGGCGTGCTCGATGACCTGGCCGCTGGCGTGCTCTCAGCCTGCGAAACCAATCAATGTGCAGTGCATCTTGCCCTCGATGTGCAGGGCTGGACCCCTCCATCTGATTTGGTAGATCGCATGCATTGCCGGTCCCGGCGTGTTCGTCAAATCAGCGGCATTGAGCGTATCGAATTCGACGGCAACGCCTCGGTATACGGCCGTGGTGAAACGTACATGTTCGGCTCGGCCAGCGGCCTGCAACTGAGCATCTACAACAAGACACTCCAAGCCCGGGCAACCGACAAACTCGACTACTGGGAAAACGTTTGGGCATCTCTCAATGGCGATCCCTTCGGCGATGGCGAACCCGCCTACAACCCGCTGGAAACGGTGTGGCGTATCGAGTTTCGATTCCACCATTCGGTGGTGCAGCAGTTCTCCGAAGGATCCACGATGACCTCCGGCGAGGTGATTGGCTGCCGCACATACGCGGGGCTGTGCCCGCATCTGCAAGGCCTGTGGGGCTACGCCTGTGAGAGCTTCCGGCTGCTGGACAGCCCGAAGGAGTTCAATCCGTTCTGGTCGCTCATCACCCTGGATACCCAGGTGCAGGTAGAGGCCGATCCCCTCATTGATCGCACCGAGTACCGTCGCTACTACAAGACGGCTCAGGGCTTTTCCGGCAAGAACTGCGAAATGTTCCTGGGCCAGTTCGCCAGCCTGATTGCACGGGAGCGCGTACCACCAAAAAAAGCCCTTGAGGTCGGGAGAACGCTTCCCTTCTGGCACGTGATTGAAGATCACTACACCGCCAAGGGCTACAGCACTCGCGACCTCGAAAGGCACATTATCGGGCTCATCAATGATCGGTACTTGAAGCGGGGGTACGCGATCTGATGGCGATCACCAAGCTTGAGGATGGTCGTTGGTTCGTCGACGTTGAACCCATCAAGGGGAAGCGCTTCCGCAAGCGATTCAAGACCAAGGGCGAGGCTCAGCGCTTCGAAGCCTCAGTGCGCGCGAAGTTGGCAGTGACACCGGAGTGGAATCCCAGGCCGAAGGACACGCGTCGACTGTCTCAGCTCATTGAGCGTTGGTATGAACTGCACGGGCATGCGATCACCAGCGGGCGACGTCGGAAGAACATGCTGCTGTTCATCGCTGCGAAGCTGGGGAATCCCATCGCTCAGACCTTCACCGTCTCTGACTTGGTGGCACTGCGTAAGGTGGAGTTGGAGGAGGGGGCACTCCCTCGTTCGATCAACGTGCGGTACTCGTACCTCAAGTCCATCTATACCGAGCTGCGCCGACTCGGTGACATCGACTATGCCAATCCCCTGGATACGTTGAAGCCGCTGAAGCCTCAGCAGGATGTGGTGTCGTTCCTTTCAAAAGCTCAGGTCGCAACCCTGGTGTCAGCACTGCGGGACTACTCGACGTTCCCCCACTTGGCGCTGATATCAGAGATCTGCTTGGCGACGGGAGCGCGATGGTCCGAGGCCCAGCGTCTGACCTGGCCAATGGTTCGTGCCGGCTGTGTGGTGTTCGCCAATACCAAGTCCAAGCGTGTCCGCTCGGTGCCTATTTCCCAGGAGCTGCAAGATCGCCTCGAGGCCTACTTCACCAAGAAGGATAGATTCCCGTTTTGCCGGGAGGCATTCTCCCGTATGGTGAAGCGCTGCAACATCGAGCTGCCCCGTGGCCAATGCACCCACGTCCTACGCCACACCTTCGCCTCTCATTTCATGATGAACGGGGGCAACATCCTGGCGCTGAAGGAGATCCTTGGGCACACGTCGCTGAACATGACGATGCGCTATGCACACCTATCTCCTGATTATTTGCAAGATGCGGTGCGGCTTAATCCTGTTTTTGTGTTGGATAATCGTGAGGATTTAGGTTCGTCTTGAAAGCTCTTGGGAGCGCATTTCAGTATTTTTTGTACTGTGCGTGCTCTATTTCCAGTTGTCCTTGAGCCAGGTGAACATGTTTTTATCATCGGTATTTGGTCCGAAACCTGCCCAAGTACCTTCTCCTTCTTTTAGCTCAATGACAAGATTATGGACCCCCGGACATATTTCTCCGATCTTGTCTCGAACGGACTCTGCTGTTAGATGGTTTTGGCGCGTGGCTATGAGCCAAGAGTCTTTAAGCCAATGCCACCACCCAACTTGCTCGAATTTTATCCACTCAAGTAGTGCGTTATTTTGCTCTGCGGTGGCAGAGTTGAGCATAATTATAAAGCGCTTATTCATTGTGCGTCCTCGCTATCTGCGCCAACTTCCTTTTGTGGAAGTGCGATCAGTTGCGAGGCATTTTGCTCGAGTGGAATATAGCCGCTCTTGTCGTCGCCAATAAAGCCTTTCTGGATTGCCATTTTCTGAATGGAAAATGTTTCACTTCGAAGTGCATCTTTGTCGGTGAGTCCAAAATATATAAAGCCGACAATATATAGTGCGATAGAGCTGACGCACATTCCCCCCATTACATGTGAGAACCATATGTTCGGATTAAATTTAAATGCTGCTATGGCGCCTGTAAGGGTAAGTGCTATCAACCAACCTAATGGTTTGAGCACGGTTGAGCGTGACCCGCTTGCTAGGGCTTGTTGTAAAATACTCAAGAAGGGGCCGGCCATGGCGGAGCTATTTCCTAAGAGATTCAATTCAGATGGGTAGCGTAATCTAATCTGGTTGCAAACGCATCTCTTCCTCTGCCTCTCTGCAAGCAGATGGCTTTTTATCCTCCGCGGGTGGGAACGCGAGCTACCTGACTTTCGACTTTTTTTCGACACCTGGTTTTCTCGTTTCGAAAAAAATCATACGGATCAGTAGGTTAGTAGACTGGTGTCCGCCGTTGGCGATTTGCGCGTAAAATGGCCGGCTTTTCGTCTTGCCCTTCGGATTCCAGAGCACCATGGCCAGCACCCTTTCGGTCAACCAGAACAAACTGCAGAAACGCCTGCGCCGCCAGGTTGGCGAAGCGGTCACCGACTTCAACATGATCGAGGACGGCGACAAGGTGATGGTCTGCCTGTCCGGCGGCAAGGACAGCTATACCCTGCTGGACATCCTGCTGTACCTGCAGAAGGTGGCGCCGATCCAGTTCGAGATCGTCGCGGTGAACATGGACCAGAAGCAGCCTGGCTTCCCCGAGCACGTGCTGCCAGCGTACCTGGAGTCCATCGGCGTGCAGTACCACATTATCGAGAAGGACACCTACTCGGTGGTGAAGGAGAAGATCCCGGAGGGCAAGACCACTTGCTCGCTGTGTTCACGCCTGCGCCGTGGCACCCTCTACACCTACGCCGACGAGATCGGCGCAACCAAAATGGCGCTGGGGCACCACCGCGACGACATCCTGGAAACCTTCTTCCTTAATATGTTCTACGGCGGCACCCTCAAGGCAATGCCGCCCAAGCTGCTGTCCGACGACGGGCGGAACGTGGTTATCCGCCCGTTGGCGTACTGCAACGAGAAGGACATCGAGGCCTACTCGGTGCTCAAGGAGTTCCCGATCATTCCGTGCAACCTGTGCGGCTCGCAGGAAAACCTGCAGCGCCAGGTGGTCAAGGAGATGCTGCTGGACTGGGAGCGCAAGTCGCCCGGCCGTACCGAGATCATGTTCCGCGCCCTGCAGAATGTGGTGCCGTCGCAACTGGCCGACCGCAACCTGTTCGACTTCAACAGCTTGCGCATCGACGAGACCGCCACCCCGCGCTTCCTCGACGTGATGAATCTGTAACACCCCGCAAGGACGCCCGATGCGCGATTACCAGTGGCTCTACGAATACTGCCTGAACCGTTTCGGCTCGGTCGACGCGCTGGAGGCTCGCCTGCCTCGCGCCAAGTCGCCAGCCGAACTGTTGGCGGTTGGCGATGACCGCTACCTGTCGCTGATCAGCCTGCGCATCTTCCGGGCGGGCCTCAAGCACAGCCTGGTGGACGCCAAGTGGCCGGCCTTCGAGGAAGTCTTCTTCGGCTTCGATCCGGAGAAGGTCGTGCTGATGGGCGGCGAGCGCCTGGAAAACCTGATGCAGGACGCCCGGCTGATTCGTCACCTGGGCAAGCTCAAGAGTGTGCCGCGCAATGCCCAGTTCGTCCTCGACATCGCCCGCGAGTACGGCAGCTTCGGTGCGTTGCTGGCGGATTGGCCGTCCAGCGACATCGTCGGTCTCTGGAAGCTGCTGGCCAAGCGCGGCAACCAGTTGGGCGGGATGTCCGCGCCGCGTTTCCTGCGCATGGCCGGCAAGGATACCTTTGTCCTGAGCGATGACGTGGTCGCGGCGCTCAAGGCCCAGGAAATCGTCGACAAGACGCCGACCAGCCTGAAGGACCTGGCGCTGGTACAAACGGCGTTCAACACCTGGCAGGAACAAAGTGGACGTCTGCTGTGCCATATCTCGATGATGCTGTCGTACACGGTCAACCACTGACGCGCGGCCCGGCCGCGGAGGAGGGCGCATGGATTCGGCCATCGAACGCAGCGGCGCGGCACTGGCTCGCGCCGAACGCATCCTGGTGATCACCGGTGCCGGGCTCTCCGCCGATTCGGGCATGCCGACTTATCGTGGCCTGGGTGGCCTGTACAACGGCCGGACGGCTGAGGGAATACCCATTGAGGTTGCCATCTCCGGTCCGATGCTGCAGAAGGATCCCGCGCTGTGCTGGAAGTACCTGGCAGAGCTGGGTAAGGCCTGCCTGAGTGCACAACCCAACGCCGGCCATGACGCCATCGCCGAACTGCAACGGCTCAAGCCGGAGTGCTGGGTGCTGACGCAGAACATCGATGGCTTCCACCGTCGCGCCGGTTCGCCGGCGGAGCGGCTGATCGAGATCCATGGCGAGCTGGCGCCGCTTTACTGCCAGTCGTGCGGACTTGAGAGTGCTGAACTGGCAGGCCATCTGGATGGTCCGCTGCCACCGAGATGCGCGCGCTGCGCAGGCGTACTACGCCCGCCGGTAGTGCTGTTCGAGGAGATGTTGCCGGAGGCGGCGATCGACACGCTCTACGCGCAACTGCGCAAGGGATTCGATGCCGTTCTGCTGGTCGGGACCACTGCGAGCTTCCCCTATATCATCGAGCCGGTGCTGCGGACGCGGGACGCGGGAGGCTTTACCGCGGAGGTGAATCCGGGGCTGACCGACCTGAGTTCGGTGGTCAAAGAAAGAATGGTGGGTCGAGCCTTAGACATTATGCCGCGTCTGCTGAGTCACATTCCGCGATAAAAAACTTGCATTAGCCCCATTGAGCGGGCAAATTAGCCCGCTAATAAATGGAGCTAATGAGACACGGTCGTGCCCATGCTTAAACGCTTAGCACCCCTCGTGCCCATGAGTTTCGTTCTGCTGCTGGCAGCTTGCGCCAGCCATTCGCCGGAATCGCAGCCGAACCAGGTCGCTTCAGCGCCTGCCACTCGAGCAGCGTTCCAGGTAAACCAGCACAACATAGCGCTGGGGAATGAGTCGCAGGACGAGGGGGCCAAAAACGATAACGGCAGTTCGACTGCCCATATATCCGACATTCTGGACCGCGCGTTCTCGCTGATCGGTACTCCGTACCGCTTTGGTGGGAAATCGGAGCGGACCGGCTTCGATTGCAGCGGTTTCGTGGGCTATCTGTTCCGCGAAGAAGCGGGCATCAGCCTGCCGCGCTCCACGCGAGAGATGATCAACATGGATGTCCCGCTGGTCTCGAAAGAGGACCTGCAGCCGGGCGACCTGATCTTCTTCAACAACCGTGGTCGCGGTCGGGTCAGCCATGCCGGCATCTATATCGGTGACGGACAGTTCATCCACTCTGCCAGCCGCCGCGGTGGTGGTGTCCGCGTGGATCGTCTGGACGAGAGCTACTGGCGCCTGAGCTATATGGAAGCCAAGCGCGTACTCGAGCCCGGCTTCGAGCCGAAGACGGTGACTCGCTAAACTTAAAGTTTTACTTTAAGTATTGCGCTCAAGCCACTGTTGGTACAAAGTGATGGCACTCCTTAACGGGATGCCATCACATGCTCGTTCCTCAGCGCATCATTCTCCTCGCTGCTCTCGCCTCGCTGGCCGCCTGTGCCAGTCGCACTCCGCCGTCGCCGCCTCCCGTGGTGAACGCGCCCGCTGCTCCCGTCTACAACACCCAAGCTGCTGACGATGTCCTGATCCGCGCCATTGGTCTGGTCGGTACGCCCTATCGCTGGGGTGGCAACACGCCCGACGGTGGATTCGATTGCAGCGGCCTGATCGGCTACGTCTACCGCGACGCCACCGGCCTTGCGCTGCCGCGCTCGACTCGCGAAATGATCTCCATGCGCGCGCCCACCGTTGGTCGCGAATCCCTGCAGAGCGGCGACCTGGTGTTCTTCGCTACCAGTGGTGGACGTGGCGTCAGCCATGCGGGTATCTATGTCGGGGAAGGGCGCTTCGTTCATGCGCCCAGAACGGGCGGGACCGTACGCCTGGACAGCCTCGACAGCGCCTATTGGCAGAAAGCCTTCCTGGAAGCCAAGCGCGTCCTCGCTGTACAGAGTCTCGCCCTCCACCCCTGATCCTCAGGAGGGCCCATGACCACCCGCACGCTGAGCCTGGACGACCCCCTCTATCAATACCTGCTCGACGTTTCCCTGCGCGATTCACCGGTCAAGGCTCGACTGCGCGCCGAGACGGCCGGTCTGCCCATGGCCCGTTGGCAGATCGCCCCGGAGCAGGGGCAGTTCCTCGCCTTGCTGGTGAAGTTGACTGGCGCCAGGCGCATCCTCGAAGTCGGCACCTTCACCGGCTACAGCGCGCTGTGCATGGCCGAAGCGTTGCCTGAAGACGGCCACATCCTCTGCTGCGATCTCCCTGGCGATTACAACGACATCGCCCGCAGCTACTGGCATGACGCAGGTGTCGATTCCCGCATCGAGCTGCGCCTCGGGCCGGCGCTTGTCACCCTGGATGCGTTGGTGGCTGGCGACCAGCAAGGTAGTTTCGATCTGGTATTCATCGATGCCGACAAGGCGAACTACCCCAGTTACCTGGAGCGGGCGCTGACCTTGCTGCGGGAGGGCGGGATGGTGGTGTTCGACAACGTGCTGTGGAGCGGTCGGGTACTGGAAGCCAGCCCGGACAGTGCAGACACACGCGCCATCCAACGACTCAACTTGGCGTTGAAAAAGGACGAGCGTGTGGATTACTCGCTGGTACCGATCGGTGATGGGATGAGCCTTTGTCGCAAGCGCTGAGGCGTTTCAGATAAAAAAGGCACGCCCTTGGGCGTGCCTTTTTGTTTCCATCACCACTAAATCAGGCGACATCCACCAGGATCACTTCGCTGTCTTCCAGCGCCGTGACCTTCACCACCGTCTCGTCGGCGATGGCGGCACCGTCGCGGGCCTGCAGCTCGATACCATTGATCTCGACCTTGCCGACTGCCGGCACCAGGTAGGCGCGGCGACCATTGCCCAGTTCGTACTCGGCGGTCTGGCCGGCCTTCAGGGTGGCGGCGACCATACGGCCTTCGGCACGGATGCGCAGGGCATCGCCGTCGTTTTCATAGCCGCTGGCCAGGGTCACGAAGCGCCCGGCGCGGTCGCCCTTCGGGAAGGGTTTGGCGCCCCAGGACGGCGTGCCGCCGCGGACCGAGGGGATGATCCAGATCTGGAAGATCTTGGTGACATCCTTCTCCAGGTTGTACTCGGAGTGCACGATGCCCGAGCCCGCACTCATCACCTGCACGTCGCCCGCTTCGGTGCGTCCCTTGTTGCCCAGGCTGTCCTGGTGGGTGATCGCACCCTGGCGGACGTAGGTGATGATTTCCATCTCGCGGTGCGGGTGCGGCGGGAAGCCGGTGCCGGCGGCGATTTCGTCATCGTTCCAGACGCGGAGGTTGCCCCAGTCCAAACGCTCGGCGTCGTAGTACTCGGCGAAGGAGAAGTGGTGCTTGGCGTTGAGCCAGCCGTGGTTGGCGCCGCCGAGTTGCTGGAAGGGTCTGCGTTCGATCATGACTTAGTCCTCGTGGGGCGCGGCTGGCCGGTGGGCCAGTCCGCGCGGTTCATGGGACTATCTTCTCTCGCACTTGATCGATAAAAAAGCGCAAATATCGGCGTATATTAATCGAATAATTCGATTTTATTCGGCTGTGCGCTTCTCACCCTGGTCGAGGAACTTGCTGAGGAACTGGCGAGTGCGCTCTTCCCGCGGATGGGCGAACAGCGCCTTGGCGTCGCCCTGTTCGACGATCACGCCCTTGTCGATGAAGATCGCCCGGTTCGCGACGTCGCGGGCGAAGCTCATCTCGTGGGTGACGATGACCATGGTGCGCTTTTCCTGGGCCAGGCCGCGGATGGTGGCCAGGACCTCACCGACCAGCTCCGGGTCCAGTGCCGAGGTGGGCTCGTCGAACAGGATCACGTCCGGCTGCATGGCCAGGGCGCGGGCGATGGCGACGCGCTGCTGCTGGCCGCCGGAGAGGCGCTTGGGGTACGAATCCTCCTTGCCTGCCAGCCCTACCTTCGCCAGCAACTGGCGCGCGCGCTCGATGGCCTGGGCGCGGGGCTCCTTCTTCACGATGATCGGGCCTTCCACCACGTTCTCCAGCGCGGTGCGGTGGGGGAACAGGTTGAAGTTCTGGAAAACGAAGCCCACGTGTTGGCGCAGCTTGCGGATCAGCCCCTGCTGGCCGCTGAGCGGCCTGGATGCGTCGATGAGTATGTCACCGACCTGGATGGTTCCGCCGTTGGGCGCCTCCAGCAGGTTCAGGCAGCGCAGCAGGGTGGTCTTGCCCGAGCCGCTGGGGCCGATGATCGCGACCACTTCGCCGGCCTCGACGGTCAGGTCGATGCCCTTGAGCACCTCCTGGCCGCGGAACTGCTTGGTCAGCTGGCGTACTTCGATCATGCGTCGTGCTCCTGGTCATGACGGTTGACCCGGTCTTCCAGGCGGTTCTGCAGGTGCGACAGGATGCTCGCGAGTATCCAGTAGATCAGCGCGGCAGCGAGGTACATGGTGAAGACTTCGAAGGTGCGCGCGGTGATCAGTTGGGCCTGGCGGAACAGTTCCGGCACCTGGATGGTGGCGGCCAGGGCGGTGTCCTTGACCAGCGAGATGAAGCTGTTGCCCAGAGGCGGCAGGGCGGTGCGCGCGGCCTGCGGCAGGATCACCCGGCGCAGCGTCTCGGCGCGGGTCATGCCGATGCTGGCGGCGGCTTCCCACTGGCCCTTGTCGATGGAACCGATGGCGGCGCGGAGGATTTCGCAGACGTAGGCGGCCATGTTCAGCGAGAAGCCGATCAGCGCCGCCGGCAGCGGGTCGAGTTCGATACCGGCCTGGGGCAGGCCGTAATAAATCATGAAGAGCTGGACCAGCAAGGGCGTGCCACGGAAGAACGACACATAGATGCGTGCGATCCAGCGCACGGGAGTGAAGCCGTACAGGCGCATCAGCGCCAGTGCGAATCCGAGCAGCAGTCCGAAGAACATGCCGCCTACGCTGAGGACTACCGTAAAGACCGCGCCCTTCAGCAGGAAGGGCGCGGAATCCAGCGCAAGCTGCAGGCTTTCTTCGATCATTGGGTGACGTCAGCCTGGAACCACTTTTCCGAGAGTTTTTTCAGTGTGCCGTCGGCCCGGAACTTCTCGATGGCCTTGTTCAGCGCCGCGAGCAGCTCCGGGTTGCCCTTGCGCACGGCGATGCCGGCTTCCTGGCGGGCGAAGGGAGCGCCGGTGAGTGCCATGGCGCCCTTGGTCTTGTTGACCATGTCGAAGGCGGCCAGACGGTCTACCAGGATCACGTCGATGCGACCGCTGCGCAGGTCCTGGAACTTGGTCGGATCGTCTTCGTAGGTGCGCACGTCAGCTTGCGGTACGTGTTCGCGCAGCCACTGTTCGTAGTTGGTGCCCAGGCCCACACCGACTTTCACGCCGGCCAGTTTCTCTGGCGCGTCGTACTTGCCTTCGTCACCCTTGCGTACCAGCGCCTGGATGCCGGAAACGGTGTAGGCGTCGGAGAAGTCGTACTTCTTCTTGCGCTCTTCGGAGATGGTCACCTGATTGATCACCAAGTCCAGGCGCTTGGATTCCAGCGCGGCGAGGATGCCATCCCACTTGGTCGGCTGGAGCTTGGCGGTGACGCCCAGCTCCTTGGCGATCAGGTTGGAGAAGTCCACTTCGAAGCCGGCGAGTTTGCCGTTCTCGTCCTGGAAGCTGAAAGGTGGGTAGGTACCCTCGAGGCCGACGCGGACTTCACCCTTGGACTTGATCTGGGCGAGCAGGTCGTCGGCGGCCTGGGCCTGGCCGAAGAGGCTGGCGCCGAGGGTGAGGGTGAGGCTGGCAAGCAGGAAATGACGTCGCAGTGCGGAGAAGGTCATGGTGGTCCCCGTTTTTGGTGTTTTAAGCAGGTTAGTCAACGCGTGGCGACTATATGGGCAGAATAGTTATGCAATAAAATAATAAAAAATTACATATCTAGTTCTGATTATTATGTAGGCCAAGTCGCCGGATGATAGGCGAACAGCGCCGGTGAACCGCCGGTGTGTAGGAACAGGATTGGCCCGGGTTTCCCGAAGCGCTCCGTGCGGATGCCGTCGAGCAGTCCGGCCATGGCCTTGCCGGTGTAGACCGGGTCCAGCAGCAGTCCTTCCTGGCTTGCCAGCAGGCGCACGGCCTCCAGCGTACCGGCGTTGGGTTCGCCGTAGCGAGGGCCGAAGTACTCGTCCCACAGTCGTACTGCCGGTACTGCCTGCGCGTTGTGCCCGAGCAGTTCCAGCGTGCGGCCGACCAGCCCTTCGACCTTTGGCCGTTGCGCCGCGTCGGTGCGCGAGACGGTTACCCCGATGACGTCCAGTTCCGGCAGCGCATCGGCCAGCGCGATCGCCAGGCCGGCATGGGTCCCGGCGCTGCCGGAGGCGAGCACCACGGCAGAAAACTCCTGGCCGCTGCCATGAATCTGCTCCGCCAGTTCCAGCCCGGCGCGTACGTAGCCCAGGGCGCCCAGCGCATTGGAACCGCCAATGGGCACGATGTAGGGCTTGCGGCCTTCGCGGCGCAGGCGTTCGCCGGTTTGCGCCAGCAGTTCGTCCGCGGTATCGAGGTTGGGCACGAGTTCGACGTCGGTGCTGAAGAGGTCCAGCAGCAGGCGGTTGCCGTTGCTCAGGTAATTGCGGTCATCGGTGCCGATGGGATTTTCCAGCAGCGCCACGCAGCGCAGGCCGAGCTTCGCCGCGACCGCGGCAGTCTGGCGTACGTGGTTGGACTGGATCGCGCCGGCGGTCACCAGCGTATCGGCGCCGGCCTTCAGGGCGTCGGCGGCGAGGAACTCCAGCTTGCGCACCTTGTTGCCGCCCAAGGCGAAGGGCGTGGTGTCGTCACGCTTCACGTACAGCTCGCGACCCAGGTGTGCGGAGAGTCGCTCCAGCTTGTCCAGCGGCGTCGGGCCGCCAGCCAGGTCGAGGCGGGAAAAGCGGGCGAGGGCTTCGCGCAGGGCGCTCATGGCGGGTACTCGGAGTGACGGCGGGAAGCCTCACCATAGAATGCGCACCAGCACGCCGCAATGTGGCCGGCGGACGCGTGACGCGGGGCTGCACGGGAATGTCGCGCGGTGATCCGCGTTCGTGCCGTGGAAATCTCCAGGGGCTGTGAATCAATGTGCGGACAGCGGCGCGGCGAACCGCTACGCTCCACGCTCAGATCCGGGCGCTATAACCGGGCGATAACGAAAACAGGAAAACCAGGGCGGGAAATCCGATGACTTCAGCAGTACCTTCACGCGCCTCGCTGCAACGCTGGACACTCCAGTTGCTCGGCGCATTGGCCCTGATGCTGGGGCTGAGCAGTCCGGCGCTGGCGGACCG
This sequence comes from uncultured Pseudomonas sp., assembly GCA_966191535.1. Taxonomy (GTDB): domain Bacteria; phylum Pseudomonadota; class Gammaproteobacteria; order Pseudomonadales; family Pseudomonadaceae; genus Pseudomonas. The sequence continues at coordinate 12,312 of CBIGPF010000086.1, forward strand.
GGTGATACCCTCGGGAATGATGGTGGGCTTCGTCGACAGCGCGGTGTATCCGGTGATCACCCTGAAACGGCCGAAGCCCAGCCTGCTGCGCCAGGTCGTCACGTTGGGGCTGTACAACAAGACCGTGAGCTATCCGCTGTCGGTCTCCATCCGCATCCGCGATGAGAACAACCGCTTCATGGTCTATGGCATGCTGCCGAAGATCAGCGGCAAGTTCGTCGGCCTGAAGATGGGCCTGGACAGTCGGATCAGCCAGATCTGGGTAATGACTGAAGCGGAAGCGACCGAGTACGTCACTCGTCCGGACACGCTCTTCCCGCCGACCTGACAGATTCTGCCCGTGCCGCTCGCGCGGACGGGCAGCCGGAGCAGGGCGAGTTCGGCTATCATGTGCGCCGTTTCATACCTTTCAGAACCGGTCTACCCATGACGTCCTCTCAGCAGCCGCCCCGCGACGACAGCGCCGACAACGCGCAGGAACAACCCACACTCTCCCTGGCCGAGCTGGCCAAGGCCGCCCTTGCTGCGCAGCAGCAGGCCAATGGCGCCTACCAGCACCGCAAGACGCACGACAAGGCCGAGTACCGTCCGCCACACCCGCGCGGCTCGCGTCGCTCCATGGGCAAGCGCTGAGACAACCTCTCATCTGAAACTCCGTCAACCAGCGCTCTGGCGGGGAGCGTTGGCTGAACTGCGACGACCGTTTCAGGTCGTATTCGCATCCGCCGGGCCAGGTCGGCTGGCAACTTCCCGCTCTCGCGAACACGTCAAGGATCGACAGCTGCGTCCCCCGTTGCCATGGCTGCAGGGGCGCCTCGCGTCAAAGGAGAATCAATGAAAGTCCTCGTTCCCATTGTCTCGCTGCTGGCGCTCGCCGGCTGCATCACCATGACCGGCAACTACGAGGTCACCGCCCACGATGAGTCGGGCAAGGAGCTGAGCAAGGGCAAGTTCCTCGCCCACGGCAGTGGCATCTACACCGTGCGCAACTCGCTCTGCTCGGTCTACCCGAAGGCCATCGTCACCATCAAGGACGTGGAATCAGACCAGGAACTGGAGGGCGAAAGCCCCTATCACTGCCATTGAACCCAGAGCCCGGCGAATGCCGGGCTCTGGTCGATTGTGATGCGGCTGGTCGCCGGTCAGAGCGGCGATTGCTCTGTCTTCCTGGGCGAAGCGGCGTGCCCCTCACCGGCGAGACGCTCAGCAAAGATCGGCTGGAACATCGGTACCAGCAGGCGATTGCCGAATTCGCTCAGGTGATCATCGTCGTAGTACAGCGGACGGCCGTCGCGGCTGGCCGAGCATTGCTGGCCGTCGCACAGGTAAGGGCTCGGGTCCAGAAGGTGGGCGCCGCACTGCTGGCTGGCAGCATCCTGCACCTGGCTGACGAAGGCGTTGCGCTGACGGTAGGTCTGCTGGCTCACGGACAGCTTGCGCTCACGCTTGAGCAGCATGGCTCGGCCCATGGCCTCCGGCACGCGCACGCCCATTTCCGGGGTTGGGCGGACCAGGTACAGCGGATGATTCGTCGCCAGCGCGCAGGCAGTGGCCACGTAGTGCTCGCGATACTCGGCCAATAGTGCCTTGCTGGCGGTGTCCTCGGGTTCGTCGAAATACAGTTTCGGTTTGTTCGGTGTCTCGTCCGCCTCGCCTGGCAGGCCACCGAAGAGGTAATAGGACGCCCGGTTGATCACGATCACCGGGGTGCCCGGCAGGAGACTGGCCTGGCGTTGTTGCAGGTGGCCGAGAATCTTCTGGCAGATTTCCTGCTTGGGCGTGTCCAGTTGGGCGCCGAAGATGATCGGGCAGCCGCTGGTGCCGATGAACAGGACGCCGTCGTTGGGGGAGGGCAGGCTGGCGACGATAGCATTCACGATGGCCTGGGCATGGCTGTCGCCCAGCACGATGGCACGGGTGTGCGGGCCGCCGTACTGGCATTCGGTCCTGGCGTCGCATTCGTCCAGGCGCGGGTTGCGGTTATCGCGCTCGTCATCCACGCGTTGCACGGCCTCGGGCAGACGATTCGCAAAGTCCGCCTTGCGCACTACCTTTGCCGGCCCCATCACCACCAGCATGGCTGCGACCACAGCGGCAGTCGCTGCCATTGGCCGCAGGTTGCCGAGGCGGCGGCCGCTGGGCTGCTCCACCCAGTGGTAAGACAGGTGCCCCAGCACCAGCGTCAGCGCCAGGCCGACGGCGATTGCCAGTGGCTGTCGGGACAACTCCAGGTAGGCCAGGGCCACTACGACCGGCCAGTGCCAGAGATAGATCGAGTAGGAGCGGATTCCCAGCCATTGCGCGAGGCCATTGGCGGTCAGGCTGGCATCGTCACGCCGTGCCAGCAGCACCAGCGCGGCACCGCCGACCGGGATCAGACTCAGCAGGCCCGGCCAGCTCATCTCCGGTGTGATGAGCAGCAGCGAGCCGATGATCAATCCCATGCCGGCTCGCTCTATCCAGACGCTCTGGCGTGCGCTGGGTTGCCAGCGTGCCTGGATCAGGAAGATGACGCCGCCGGCCAGCAGCTCCCAGGCACGGGCGGGGAAGAAGTAGAACGCCTGTGAAGGGGCCTTGTCGGCCAGCAGGATGCAATAGCCCAGGGAGGCCAGCGCCACGGAACCGAGCAGCGCCAGCATCCAGCGGTGCCCGCCGAGCCAGCGCCACGCGGCCACCAGCAGCAGTGGGAAGAGCAGGTAGAACTGCCACTCCACGGACAGTGACCAGGTGTGCAGCAGCCACTTGTCATGCGAGGCCACGTCGAAATAGCCGGCCTCCTTCATGAACATACGGTTGGAGGTGAACAGCACGCTGCCCCACACATGCTTGCCCAGCCGCTGGTAATCCGATGGCAGCAGGAAGAACCAGCCCAGGGCCAGCAGCACCGCGCAGAGCACCAGCAGTGCCGGCAGGATGCGGCGCGCACGGGCGAGGTAGAAGTTCCAGAAGGAGAAACCGGCTGGGGCAGGCAGGGCACCAAGGATGATGCCGGTCATCAGGTAGCCGGAGATGACGAAGAAGACATCCACGCCGACGAAGCCGCCGGTAAAGCCGCTGATACCGAAGTGATACAAAACCACCGCGACAACCGCCCAGGCCCGCAGGCCGTTGATGTCGTGGCGGAAACTGCCTGGACTGCGCAACGAAGGTTCCTCGAACTGCAAATCGGGCGCTGCAAGCCGGGACAGCACCATGCGAGAAAATTGGACGCCGCCGGTTGGCCCGGCGGGGCGCGGAAATGTATCTCGCCTGATACGTAAATGCTATCAGCGGGGCACTGATGCTCCGACAGATGTTGTGCAGATTTTGTACAAAATATGAGCGGATTCCGTGAAGGAAGGTTCCGTCGGATTCGGCTATCCCTGGGCGCCCATGAAAAAGGCCGGCGAAAGCCGGCCTTTTTCATCAGGGCGTGGAGGGTGGTGTGGTGTGTTGTCGCTGCCCTTGCTGCAGCGTCCACTGCACTACCTGGTCGGATAACTGGTCGGCCGCCTTGCCGAAGGCGCTGACCACTTCGGGCACCTGTTTGCCATCCACCGGCTGGCTGACCTCGAAGGTGCGCGAGGCGATGATGCGTTGCCCGAGGGTGCGGACCAGGCGGGCGTCGTAACGGATGTGGATCACCGGCTTGCCGTTCTGGTATTCGCTCTGGAAGGCGCGCAGCTCGCCCGTCAGGTCGAAGTCGGCCTGCAGGCTGGTCTCGTCGCTGCTCAGGGCAGCGATGCTGCCGCTGGCGGTGAAGGCGTCGAGCAGGCGATCACGCAGCAGGCCCGGGGCGCGGTTGCTCCAGCGCGCGCCCTGGTAGCTGCTCAGTTGGTTGCCCTGCGGCACCACGGCGATGCGGTTGCTATCCAGCGCCAGGCTGGCGGTGGGGGCGCTGACGCGCAGGGACCAGTTCACCGCCGCATTGCTGCGCGCGGGTTGCTGGGTTGCCGGCAGCAGGTAGAAGTCCGGACTCTCCGCTTCCGGGAGGATCGAGCAGGCGCCCAGCAGGCTGATCAGGGCGGCGGCGCCGAGCACGCGGGGAAGGGCGGTCATGGCTGGAACTCCTTGTTGCGCTCGCGGCCGAGCAGGTAGCCGGTGGGGTTTTCCTGCAGGCGACGGGTGACGCCACGCAGGTCTTCCAGGGTGGAGCGCAGTTCGCGGATGGCCGGGCCGATCTCGCCGAGGCCATTGAGGCCGCCGTTCACCGAGTCGTAGTTGCTGTTGAGCAACTGCTCCACGCGTTCACTGCTGGTGCGCAGGGAGGCGAGGGTCTTCTGGGTGTCGTCGAGGATGTCCTGGCCCTTGCCGCCCAGCGTCTGGTTGGCACGTTCGAGCAACTGGCTGGCGTTGGCCAGGGTGATACGTGCCTGCTCACTGGCGGCGGCCAGTTCCTTGAAGGTCTGGCGTATATCGTCGCGCTGCTCGGCGACCACGCCGGTGGCCTGGTCAATATGGTCCAGGGTGCGGCTGATGCGGTCGACGTTCTCCTGGGAGAACATGCGGTTCACGTTGTTGATCAGGTTGTTGATGTTGGTGGCGATGTCCTCGCCGTTGGCCAGCAGCTTGGCGAAGGGCGATGGAATGGTCTTGATCACCGGCACCTCGCCATCCTTGCTGGCCAGCGGCGGGCTGTCCTGGGCGGCGCTGGAGAGCTGGATGATGGCCTGGCCGGTGACGCCGGTGAGCGCCAGCTTGGCGCGCGTGTCCTCGCGGATCGGCGTGCTGTCGTAGACGCGGATGCGCGCGCGGACCTTGCGCGGGTCGTTCGGGTCCAGGCGCAGGGATACCACGTCACCCACGCGGATACCGCTGTACTGCACGGTGCCGCCTTCGGACAGGCCGGTCACCGCCTCGTTGAAGATCACGTCGTAGAACTTGTACTTCTGGTCGTTGCTCGACTGCGCCAGCCACAGGGCAAAGAGCAGCGCGCCGATCGACACGACCAGGGTGAACAGGCCGATCAGCACGTGATGGGCACGGGTTTCCATTCAGCTTTCCTCCCGCAGGTGTTGGGTGGCCTGCTGCGCGGCACGGCCGCGCGGGCCGTGGAAGTAGTCCTGCACCCAGGCGTCGTCGGTCTGGGCGACCTGGTCCAGCGGCCCCACCACCAGCACGCGCTTCTGCGAGAGCACGGCGACGCGGTCGCAGATGGTGTAGAGGGTGTCCAGGTCGTGGGTGACCAGGAAGACCGTGAGACCGAAGGCGTCGCGCAGGGTCAGGATGAGTTGGTCGAAAGCCGCGGCGCCAATCGGGTCGAGGCCGGCGGTGGGTTCGTCGAGAAACAGGATGTCCGGGTCCAGCGCCAGGGCGCGGGCCAGGGCGGCGCGCTTGACCATGCCACCGGAGAGCTCGGCCGGGTACTTGGCGCCGGCGTCCGGCGGCAGGCCGGCGAGGGAGATCTTCACCTTGGCCATGAACTGCGCATCGGCGCGGGACAGCCCGGCGTGCTCGATCAGTGGCAGGCAGATGTTCTCGCTCACCGTCAGCGAGGAGAACAGCGCGCCGTTCTGGAACAGCACACCGAAGCGCCTTTCCAGCTTCGAGCGCTCGAGCGTGGACAGCGCCGGCAGGTTCTGCCCGAAGACGTGCACGCTGCCCTCGCTGGGTTGGCGCAGGCCGATGATGCTGCGCAGCAGGACCGACTTGCCGGTACCCGAGCCGCCGACCACGCCGAGGATCTCGCCTTTCATTACGTCGAGGTCCAGGTGCTCGTGCACGGCGTGGGTGCCGAAGCGGTTGGCCAGGTCGCGGACGACGATGATTGGCTCGCTCACCAGCCCATCTCCATGAAGAACAGCGCGAATACCGCATCCAGCAGGATCACCACGAAGATCGACTGGACCACGCTGGAGGTCGTGTGCTCGCCCACCGACTGGGCGCTGCCGCTGACGCGGAAGCCTTCCAGGCAGCCGATCACGGCGATGATGAAGGCGAACACCGGGGCTTTGATGATGCCCACCACGAAGTGCTGCACGGCGATGTCGTTCTGCAGCATGTAGAGGAACATGCGCGGCGAGATATCCAGGGCCAGGGCACAGACCACGCCGCCGCCGAAGATGCCGGAGAGCATCGCCAGGAAGGTCAGCATCGGCAGGGTCAGCAGCAGCGCCAGTACCCGCGGCAGCACCAGCAGTTCCACCGGGTCCAGGCCAAGCGCCTGGATCGCGTCGATTTCCTGGTTGGCCTTCATCGAGCCGATCTGCGCGGTGAAGGCGCTGGCGGTGCGGCCGGCGAGCAGGATCGCGGTAAGCAGCACGCCGAATTCGCGCAGGAAGGAGAAGCCCACCAGGTCGACCGTGTAGATCTGCGCACCGAATTTCTGCAGCACCGTGGCGCCGAGGAAGGCCACCACCGCGCCGACCATGAAGGTCAGCAGGGCGACGATGGGCACGGCGTCCAGTCCGGTTTCCTCCATGTGCGCGGCCAGCGAGGTCAGTCGCCAGCGACGCGGGCGGAACAGGTTGCGCAGCAGCGTCTGCAGGGTCAGGCCGATGAAGCCGAGCAGGCCGACCAGGTGCTCGCGGAAGGTCAGGGTCGCGATGCCGATGCGCTCCAGCACATCGACCAGCGCGTTGCCCGGCTCCGGCGTCTTTTCGTCCAGGCGGCACTGGGTGATCGCGCTGCCGACGGCGCGCAGCAACGCCTGGCGCTCGGCGGGGAGGTTGCGGGCGATCTGCTCCAGCTGGCTCATGCGCGCGCCACCGATGATCTCGGCGAGCAGTGCGGCGCCGGCGGTGTCGAGCGCACCGAGGCCGGTGAAGTCGAGTGCGGCGGGCGATTGCTCGTGGCGCTGGGCGGCGACCTGGGCCTCGAGTGTGGCGAAATGCGCGAGCGTCCAGTCACCGCTGACATGCATCAACGGCGGAGTGGCGGACGTGTCGTACTGAAGCTGGCCGGGTTGGGCAGTCGTCGTCATGATTCGCATTCTAGCGAACTTACGCGGCCTGACCACTTGACTTGTGTGAGGCTTTGTAGAGCCCTTGCCGCCTTGCGCGAAGAGCCCAGCGGCAGTCTGTTCAATTGACGCCCCAGCCCGCCAGCCACTAAGCTGCGCGCCTGCTTCAGGTGCTCTCGGCGCAAGCCGCGAGTGAAACAGGGAAGCCGGTGAATTCGATGCACAATCGACCATTCCGGCGCTGCCCCCGCAACGGTAAGCGAGCCTCGAACCGCAAACAGCCACTGTGCCACGGCATGGGAAGGCGCGGTTCATCGACAGCCTCACGGCGTCACTCGCAAGCCCGGAGACCGGCCTGCTGCATCGCATGGCATCGCGGGAGGCGCTGCCGACGTCGGCGCTGCGCGCCGCGCGTTGCCGTCCTCCGCCTGTCCCGACTGGTCAGTGCCGCGCGGGTGAGAGCGGCGGAGAATCCTTCAGGTGAATTCCCTATTCCCCAGGTCGACAGCCCTCGTGCTGGGCGACCTCTGCCGCATGGCGCTTCTGCGCGCCTACGGCGCATCCCTGCCCATTCCATTCCTCGCTCGCTCGCTGCCGCCCGGCCGGCAGCCTGGCGCCTGTGCAATCCCTTTCACCCGTTCAAGCCGTTTTAGAAGGAACCTTGCCATGACTGAATCCCCGGAAAAGGACGAGCGCCATCGCTCGCGCATGCAGCGCAAGAAGGCGGTAGTCGACGAGAAGATCGCCCAGGCCCAGGGCGAGCGCGGCGTGTTCCTGGTCAACAGCGGCAACGGCAAGGGCAAGAGCAGCTCCGCCTTTGGCATGGTCGCCCGCGCGCTGGGGCACGGCATGAAGGTCGGCGTGGTGCAGTTCATCAAGGGCGCCGCGACCACGGGCGAGGAGGCGTTCTTCCGCCGTTTCCCCGAAGAAGTCAGCTTCCATGTGATGGGTGAAGGCTTCACCTGGGAGACCCAGGACCGCCAGCGCGACATCGCCAAGGCGCAGTTCGCCTGGGATGTGGCGCGCCAACTGCTGGCCGACCCCGCGGTCGGCCTGGTGGTGCTGGACGAGGTGAACATCGCGCTCAAGCACGGCTACCTGGAACTGGACACCGTGCTGGCCGATATCGCCGCCCGGCCGCCGATGCAGCACGTGGTCGCCACTGGCCGCGGCGCGCAGCCCGCGATGCTCGACGCCGCCGACACCGTGACCGAGATGGGCCTGGTGAAGCATGCCTTCAAGGCCGGTATCAAGGCGCAGAAAGGGGTGGAGTTCTGATGCCGTTCGTTGTGGCGGAGCGTGTCCGATGACCTCGCGCCAATGCCCCGCACTGCTGATCGCTGCCCCTGCATCCGGCCAGGGCAAGACCACCGTGACCGCCGCCCTGGCTCGCCTGCACACGCGCCTCGGGCGCAAGGTGCGGGTGTTCAAGTGTGGCCCGGATTTCCTCGATCCGATGATCCTCGCCCGCGCCAGCGACGCACCGGTCTACCAGCTGGACCTGTGGATGGTCGGTGAGGCAGAGAGCCGCCGGTTGCTCTGGGAGGCTGCCGGCGAGGCCGACCTGATCCTCATCGAAGGCGTGATGGGCCTGTTCGACGGCTCGCCCTCGGCGGCCGACCTGGCGCGTCGCTTCGATGTGCCGGTGATGGCCGTGATCAACGGCCAGTCCATGGCGCAGACCTTCGGCGCCATGGCCGTTGGCATGGCGACCTACCAGAGCGACCTGCCGTTCTCCGGCGTGCTTGCCAATCGCATCGGTAGCCAGCGTCACCGCGACCTGGTGCGCGACAGCCTGCCGGAGTGGATTCGCTGGTATGGCGCGCTGCCGCGCGATACCGACGTGGAGCTGCCCAGCCGCCACCTCGGCCTGGTGCAGGCCGATGAGCTGGCCGACCTCGACGTCCGCCTGGACGCCGCCGCCGATGCCCTGGCGGCCAGCGCCAGTACCGAGCTGCCGCTGCCGGTGAGCTTTGCTGCGCCCGAGCCGCCTGGCGAGTCGTCCCGCCTCGATGGCGTGCGCATCGGCGTGGCGCGGGACAACGCCTTCGCCTTCCTCTACCAGGCCAACCTCGACCTGCTGCGTGAGCTGGGCGCCGAGCTGGTGTTCTTCTCGCCGCTGCGCGATGAAGCGCTGCCGGACGTGGACAGCCTCTACCTGCCCGGCGGCTACCCGGAACTGCACCTGCAAGCGCTGGCCGAGAACCGCGCCATGGCCCAGGCCATCCATGCGCACCACGAGATGGGCAAGCCGATCCTCGCCGAGTGTGGCGGCATGCTCTATCTGCTCGACGCCCTGACTGATGTAGCCGGCGAGCGCGCCGCGCTGCTCGGCCTGCTGCCGGGCGAGGCACGCATGCAGAAACGCCTCGCCGCGCTGGCACTGCAGTCCGTGGCGCTGCCCGAAGGTACCCTGCGTGGACACACCTTCCACCACTCGCTGCTGGACAGCGCCGAAGCGCCGCTGGCCCGTGGTGTCTGTCCCAACGACAAGCCCGTGGCCGAAGCGGTGTTCCGCCGCGGTCGGCTCACTGCCTCCTACATCCACTTCTACCTGCCGTCCGATCCGGATGCCGCAGTCGCCCTGCTGAGACCATGACCGAGCACGCCTACAGCCTTGAAGAGCGCGCCGCGCTCTACCGCGCCATCGCCGAGCGCCGCGACATGCGCCACTTCAGTGGGGGCGAAGTGGCGCCCGAACTGCTCGCGCGCTTGCTCGAAGCGGCGCACCAGGCGCCCAGCGTCGGGCTGATGCAACCGTGGCGGCTCATCCGCGTCACCTCGCGGGCGCTGCGTCAGTCGATCCAGGGCCTGGTGGAGGAGGAGCGCGTGCGCACCGCCGAGGCACTGGGCGAGCGTTCCGACGAGTTCATGCGGCTCAAGGTCGAGGGCGTGCTCGATTGCGCCGAAGTGCTGGTGGCCGCGCTGATGGATGGCCGCGAGGCGCACGTCTTCGGCCGCCGCACGTTGCCGCACATGGACCTGGCCTCGCTGTCCTGCGCCATCCAGAACCTCTGGCTGGCGTCGCGCGCCGAAGGCTTGGGCATGGGGTGGGTATCGCTGTTCGACCCCGTCGCGCTGGGCGAACTGCTTGGCCTGCCGGCGGGAGCCGAGGCGGTGGCGGTGATCTGTCTCGGGCCGGTCAGCGAGTTCTACCCCGCTCCGATGCTGGCTCTGGAAGGCTGGCGCCAACCGCGCGCACTCGGTGAACTGCTGTACGAGAACCACTGGGGAGAACAGCCATGAGCCTGGCCCTGCTGAGCGTCCTCGGCGTGGCGCTGGATGCCCTGTTCGGCGAGCCGAAACGCTGGCATCCGCTGGTGGCCTTTGGGCGCCTGGCGGATCGGCTGGAGCGGCGGTTCAATCGTTCCCGCGCCGACGCCGGCAAGGACACTCCCGGCCTCGGCTGGCGCAGCCACGGCGTCACCGCCTGGATCATCGCCGTCATCCCGCTGACCCTGATCGCGCTGTTGCTCAGCCTGCTGCCCTATGTCGGCTGGGTCGTGCAGGTGCTGGCGCTTTACGCCGCGCTGGGCCTGCGCAGCCTGGGCGAGCACGCCGAACCGGTAGCGCTGGCCCTGCGCGCCGGTGACCTGAACGAAGCACGCCTGCGCGTGGGCTACGTGGTCAGCCGCGAAACCGCCGAGCTGGACGACACCGCCGTGGCCCGCGCCGCCACCGAATCGGTATTGGAGAACGGCAGTGATGCGGTGTACGCCGCGTTGTTCTGGTTCGCCGTCGCCGGCGCGCCGGGTGTGGTGCTCTATCGCCTGAGCAACACCCTCGACGCCATGTGGGGCTACCGCAACGCGCGCTTCGAACGCTTCGGCTGGGCCGCGGCGAAGATCGACGATGTACTCAACTACCTTCCGGCGCGCCTGGTGGCATTCACCTACGCGTTGCTCGGTCACACCCGTCTTGCGCTGCGCTGTTGGCGCACGCAGGCACCGCAGTGGGACAGCCCCAACGCCGGCCCGGTGATGGCGACTGGCGCGGGTGCGCTGGGCGTATCGCTCGGTGGGTCCGCCCGCTACCACGGCGAACTCCATGAGCGCCCACAGCTGGGCGAAGGCCCGGCGCCGACCGCCGTGGACATCTGGCGCGCGCTGGCCCTGGTGCGCCAGGGCGTGCTGCTGTGGCTGGTGGTCATCCTCATTCTGGGAGTGCTCTGATGCTCGAACATGGCGGTCGGTTGCGCAAAGCGGCGCAGCAATACGGCATTCCGCTCGCCGAGTGGCTGGACCTGTCCACCGGCATTTCGCCCTGGCCCTGGGCGCTACCCAGCGTGCCGACAGCAGCATGGATGCGCCTGCCCGAGGACAGCGACGGCCTGGAAGCTGCCGCGCGCCGTTACTACGGCGCCGAGAAGCTGCTGCCGCTGCCCGGCAGCCAGGCGGCGATCCAGTTGCTGCCGCGCCTGCGTCGCCCGGGCAAGGTCGGCGTGGTCTCGCCCTGTTATGCCGAGCACGCCGAATCCTGGCGCGCCGCCGGGCACATCCTGCGCGAAGTCAGCGACCAGGAGGTCCCCCATCACCTGGAGCGCTTCGACGTACTGGTGGTGGTCAACCCGAACAACCCCACCGGCCGGCGCATCGAGGCCGGCGTGCTGCTGGAATGGCATGCGCGCCTGCAGGAACGCGGCGGCTGGCTGGTGGTGGACGAAGCCTTCATGGACTGCACGCCCGAGCACAGCCTGGCGCCGAGCTGCGCGAGCCGTCCGGGTCTGATCGTGTTGCGCTCCTTCGGCAAGTTCTTCGGCCTGGCGGGCGCCCGCCTGGGCTTCGCCTTCGCCGAACAGCGCCTGCTGGACAGCCTGGCGAAACTGCTCGGTCCCTGGGCCGTGAACGGCCCGACGCGCTGGGTCGCGCAGGCGGTGCTGGGCGAGTTCCAGGAGCAGATCCAGCGTCGCCGCGACCTGCATGACGCCAGCCGGCGCCTGGCCGGGCTGCTCGGCGAGCATGGCTTCGCCCCGCAGGGCGGCACGGCGTTGTTCCAGTGGGTGGTGTCGATGCGCGCCCATGCGTTGCGCGATCACCTGGCGCGTCAGGGCATTCTCGTGCGGCTGTTCGAGACGCCCGCCAGCCTGCGCTTCGGCCTGCCGCCCGATGAGAAGGGCTGGGAGCGCCTGGAGCATGGCCTGCGCACCTTCAATCAGATGGAGAGCCTGCGGTGAGCGGCGAGCGTGGCGCGCCCCTGATGGTGCAGGGCACGACTCTGATGGTGCAGGGCACCACCTCGGATGCTGGCAAGAGCACGCTGGTGACTGCGCTGTGCCGCTGGCTGCGCCGACAGGGCGTGGCGGTGGTGCCGTTCAAGCCGCAGAACATGGCGCTGAACAGCGCGGTGACCGCTGACGGCGGCGAGATCGGCCGCGCTCAGGCGGTGCAGGCGCAGGCCTGCCACCTGGCGCCGCACACCGACATGAACCCGGTGCTGCTCAAGCCCAACAGCGACACCGGCGCCCAGGTGATCATCCATGGCCG
>CBIGPF010000087.1:0-24132 GCA_966191535.1 uncultured Pseudomonas sp.
CCCTGAAACTCCGATCACCTTCGGCCTCCTGAAAGGGGCACTCCGGAGCGTGCGGGTATTCCTCTGGAAGACCTAAAAATCCAGAGCCAGAGGTGGTGCCTGTACGTAGGGCGGATAACCCGGAACGGGTTATCCGTCGATAGCCACAATGGCGGATAACGCTTAGGCGTTATGCGCCCTACGCATTGCCATGGGCGCACGGCTATCGATGGGTATCTCTGCGCTCCACACCAACCTACGTTCGTACGCCACCATAATTCCGGTGTGAGCCGAAACGCCAATCGGCGCGTAGGAGCGGACTCCGTCCGCGATGGTCACCCGCAACGCACGAATCAACCGGCGAAGCGCAACATCCCCAACACCAGCACCGCCAGGAACGCCGTCTCGCCCAGCATCAGCAGGATCGGCTTGATGCCCACCGTCGCCAGCGCCCGCAGCTGGGTCTTCATGCCCAGCGCCGCAATGGCGATCACCAGGCACCACTGTGAGAGTTTCCCACCCGCCTGCTGCACCAGCGGCGGCAGCCAGCCGGTGCTGTTCACCGCGGCCAGCAGCACGAAGCCCACGGCGAACCACGGCAGCAGCGGCGGACGTTTGTCGCCTGGCTCCACGCCACGGGCGCGGGTGATCATCGCCGCACAGAGGATCACCGGCAGCAGCATCGCCACGCGCATCAGCTTGACCACCGTGGCGCTGTCACCGACCTCCTTCGAGATGCTGTAGCCGGCGCCGACCACCTGGGCCACGTCGTGGATGGTGCCGCCGAGGAAGATGCCCGCCTGTAACGGCTGCAGGCCGAGCGACTTGACGATCATCGGATAGAGGATCATCGCCAGGGTCGACAGCGCCGACACACCGAGCACGGTGAACAGCGTCGCCTTTTCCTTCTGCGTGTGCGCTGGCAACGCGGCCGCCAGCGCCAGGGCTGCGGACGCGCCGCAGATAGCCGTGGCGCCGCCGGTGAGCAGGCCGAAAAGGAAGTTGAAGCCCATGGCACGCGCCGCGGCGATGGAGACCAGGATGGTCACCGTGACCAGCACCACCACCATGATCACCGGCTGCCAGCCCAGCTCCGCGATCTGCCCGAAGGTGATGCGGATGCCCAGCAGCGCCACGCCCAGGCGCAGGATTTCGCGGGCGGTGAACTCGATGCCGGCCTTGCACACGCTGTCGGCGGAGAGGAAGTTCATCGCCAGGCCGAGCAGCAGCGCGAAGAGCATCACCGGCGCGCCGTAGTGCTCGGAAAGAAAGGTCGCGGCGGCCGCCACCATGGCGCTGACCAGCAGGCCCGGTAGCAAGGTCCGGCTACGCGAGCCAAGGGCGGAAATCGTCAATGTGCTCATGCTGGTACCTGCCGGTCGGAGATCACCACATGGCACTCGCCGGCGATCCAGGAAATACCATGCCGGTGCAGGCCGAAACCTTTGATACCCGCCGGGCAACCCGTTGCTATATCAAAGCGCAGCCCGTGGGCCGGGCATTGCAGCCAGCGGCCGTCGAGGCGGCCGCTGCACAGCGAGGCGCCGGCGTGGGGGCAGCTGTCGTCGATGGCATGCAGCTCACCGTCGATGTCGAAGAGCAGGATGACGCCCTGCTCGTGATGAATCAGGCTTCTGCCACCGCGCGCCGGCAGGCGTTCGGCGGGAATGTGCAGCACAGCGCTCATGCCGACATCGCCTCCGGGAACTGCCGTTCCAGCGCACGGTAGAGTGCCGCCAGCAGCTGCTCCGGGCTCTGCCCGCCAAGGGCGAAGGCACGGCCTTCGAGGAGGAACATCGGCACGCTGGAATCGGCCAGGGCCACGCGTCGGCCGATGAATTGGCGCGCGCCATCGGCAAACGCGTCGTCGAAATCGGCCACGTCGAAATCACAGGCACGCAGCAGGCGGCGCAGGGTGTCGCGGTTGCCAATGTCTTCGCCCAGCTGGAAGTGCGCACGGAAGATCATCTCCAGCAGCTGTTCCTTCTGGTTGTCACTGCCCACGTGCACGGCGCGCTGGAACACCCGGTGCGCGTAGGTGGTGTTGGGCATGGTGAGAATGCGTTCGAGGTCCAGGTCTACCTTGGCGCCTTCGGCCGCGCGCCGCACTTCCCCCATGCGCGCACGCACGGCGCGCTTGCCGCCCAGGCGGCGCTGGTAGAACTCGGCGAAGGGCTCGCCGTCCATCGGGATTTGCGGCAGCAACTGCAGGCCGAGCCAGTTCATCCGCACCTGCAGTTCGGGGCGCTGGCGGGCCAGCAGGCGCAGCGCGACGTCGAGGTTGCGCTTGCCGATCAGGCACCAGGGGCAGATGAAGTCAAAGGTCATGTCCAGGTTCAAGGTCGGCATCAGGCGCCCTCCTCTTCGCCGCGCAGGCGGCGGATATCGCTGTGGTAGTGGCGCCGGGCGTAGAGGAAGACCAGCGCGGCGAGAATGCTCAGCAAGGGAATCAGCTGGAAGGCACGGTCCAGGCCGATGCGGTCGGCCAGCACACCGGTGAGCAGCGGGCCGGGCGCCAGGCCCAGCAGGTTGTTGGCCAGGGTCAGGGTGGCGAAGGCGGTGCCGTGAACGGCCGGTGCGGTGAGGTTGGCGACCATGGCGCCGGACGGCCCGGACGTACCGGCGGCGACCAGCATGCCGAGGGCGATCAGGCTCAGCTGCGCGGTGCCCGGCGGCAGGTGGAAGGCCACCGACAGCAACAGGCAGCTCACCAGGCAGAAGCCGATGGCGAGGATGATCTTGCGCGGCGGGTTGCTGCGGCCCAGGCGGTCGCAGAGAATGCCGCAGAGCACCATGCCGCTGCCGCCGACCAGCACGATCACCGCCGAGATCATCCCGGCCTTGCCGGTGTCCAGGTGGTAGTAGCGGTTCAGGTAGCTGGGAATCCACACCATCACCGCGGCGGCGACGAACAGTTGCAGGCCGCTGCCCAGGTAGGCAGCGATCACCGAGCGGCTGCCGAACAGGCTGCGCAGCGAGCGCCCGCTGGCCTGTCGTGGTGATTCGGCAGCCGCCACCGGGGCGATGCGCTTCTCGCTCACCACCAGCGGGTAGAGCAGCGCCAGCAGCAGGCCGAACAGCGCCATGCCGCTAAAGGCCCAGCGCCAGCCCAGGTGCGCGGCGAGCACGCCGCCCAGGCCCATGCCGAGCACCGAGCCGAACATCCCGCCGGCCATGAAGGCGCCGGTCAGGGTGGCGCGCAGGTGCGCCGGGAATACCGAGATGACCACGGCGATACCGACGCTGCCGTAGGCGGCCTCGCCGACGCCGACGAAGAAGCGCGCAGCGAACATCTGCGGGAAGGTCTGCGCCACGGCGCAGCCCAGGGTGGCGAGGCTCCACAGCATGGCCATCAGCGCCAGGCTGCGTACGCGGCCCCAGCGGTCGGCGAGCAGCGACAGCGGGAAGGTCAGCAGGCCGACCATCACCGCGACGATGCCGCTGAGCAGGCCGAGCTGCGCATCGCTCAGGGCCCATTCGACCTTGAGCAGCGGAAATACGGCATTGAGCACCTGGCGCGACATGTAATCGGAGATCAGCAGGCCGAAGGTCAGGGCAAACACCACCCAGGCATAGCGGCGCGGCACGCTGGGCACGGTGGCAGGGATGTCGCCCAGGGCGACGGAGTGGATGGCCATGGTGCTAGCTCTCCAGGTGGGTCAATGGATTCTTGTTGTTCTGGGATAAAAGCCGGCGCGGGTTACTGGCAGAACCCGCGCCGGAGCCTGTCACGCGCGAAGCGGGACGGACTTCTGCCCCGGCTGGCGGTTGGGCGCCATGCCGTTCATGCGCAGGGTTTCCTCGACGCTGTCGTACTGCACGCCGATCTTGTAGATGGCGCGTGCTTCCTTGCCGCTGGCGACCTCGCGGCCCAGTTCATGGGCGACGCGGACGCACTGCTGGATCTGCTCGACCGAAGTCATGCGCTGGCCGTGCTGGCCGATGATGGTGTCCTCGATGCCACAGCGCGGGTGCAGCCCCATGGCCATCGCCATCATGTTGAACGGCAGGACGTTCTTGAGCAGCGACTCGGCGGTGACGGTGGCGCCGTCCGGTGCGCGGTGCACGAAGTTCATGAAGTTGAACGGGTTGGGGCCGTCGAAGCCGCCGCCGATGCCGATCCAGGTCAGGTTCAGCGGGCCCTTGTAGACACCCTTGCGCACCAGGCGCTCGAGGGTTTCCAGGGCGTGCATGCCGGTGAGCTGGAAGTGCGGCTGGATGCCGGCGGCCTGCAGGCGCTTGAGGTGTTCCTCGACCCAGGCCGGGCCGGCCGGCACGGTCATCTCGCTGTAGGCCGCCTGGTAGAGCGGGTTCTCCAGGGAGGTACCTTTCAGGTACTCCGGGTAGAGCAGCTCCATGATGTTCATCTGGGTGGTGTTGATCGCCACCGTCACCTGGTCGGGCTTGGGGGTCAGCTCGGCGAGCATGTGACGGGTGTCGTCGGACAGCCACTTGGCCGCTTCGCCGTCGCTTTCCGGGGCGAAGGAAATCGAGCCGCCGACCTGGATGATCATGTCCGGCACGGCTTCGCGCACGCCGGCGATCAGCTCGTTGAACTTGGACAGGCGCTTGGAGCCCTTGCCGTCCAGTTCACGCACGTGCAGGTGCAGTACGGTGGCACCAGCCTCGTAGCAGTCAACGGCCTTCTGGACCTGCTCGTCCATGGTCACCGGGATGTCTTCGGGAAAGTCCTCGGGCATCCACTCGGGGCCGTAGGGCGCGGTGGTGATGACCACCTTGTCCTGGTTCTCGGGGTGTAGCGAATCGTCGAAGAATTGCATGTCGGTCTCCGTAATTGTTCTTGTCGGGGGCTCTGGTTGCCTGGGGTCAGAACGGCTTGTCGCCGATGATTCCCGCGCGTTCCATGCGGCGCACGCAGGGCGGGTAGTCCATCACCGCGTAGTGCTGGGTACAGCGGTTGTCCCAGATCGCCACATCGTTCTTCTTCCAGCGCCAGCGCACCTGGAATTCGGGGATGTACACCTGGCTTACCAGGTAGCGCAGCAGGTCGGCCGCGCCGGGGTTGGCGTCCTGGCCGAAGCGCACGTTCTGAGGCGTGTGGTAGTTGCTGAAGTGCGTGGTGAAGGCGTTGACGAACAGCACCTTCTCGCCGGTTTCCGGGTGGGTACGCACCACCGGGTGCTCGGCGTCGGGGTACATGGCCTTGAGCGCCAGGCGTTTCTCGATGGGCATGGCCGCGCCGAAGCTGGCTTCGATGCTGTGGCGCGCACGCAGCTTGGCGATGCGCTCCTTGATCTCGGCCGGGAGCATCTCGTAGGCCAGGGCCATGTTCGCCCACATGGTGTCACCGCCCACCGGCGGGCACTCCACGCAGCGCAGGACACAGCCCAGAGGCGGCACCTCGCGCCAGGTGGCGTCGGTGTGCCAGGCGTTCTCGTAGCGGTCGTTGGGCAGGTCCGGGGTCTTGTAGATGCGCACCAGGCCCGGATGCTCCGGGTCGCTGCCGGCCACCGGGTGGTCTTCCAGCTCGCCGAAGCGACGGGCGAAAGCCACGTGCTCGGCACGGGTGATGTCCTGGTCGCGCAGGAACAGCACCTTGTGCTTGAGCAGCAGCTCGCGCAGCTCGGCGAACAGGCCTTCATCGCGGGAGGCGTCGCCCAGGTTCACCCCGGAGATTTCGGCGCCGATGCTGCAGGTCAGACGTTCTACGTGCATGGCGACGCCCTCAGATGACGAAGATCGACGAGCCGGTGGTCTTGCGCGATTCGAGGTCGCGGTGGGCCTGCACGGCGTCTTCCAGCGCGTAGTGCTGGTTGATCTCGATGCGGATGTCGCCGTTGCCCACGTGGGTGAACAGTTCGTCCAGCAGCGCCGCCTTCTCCGCCGGGTCGGCGATGTAGTCGGCCAGGGCCGGGCGGGTGAGGAAGATCGAGCCTTTCATCGCCAGCAGCACCGGGTCGAACGGCGGGATGGGGCCCGACGCAGTGCCGACGCAGACCATCAGGCCACGGCGCTTGAGCGACTCCAGGGAGGTCATGAAGGTGTCCTTGCCGACGCTGTCGAAGACCACGTCCACGCCACGCCCATCGGTCAGTTCACGCACGCGCTCGGCGACGCCTTCCTGGCTGTAGTTGATGACGTGCTCGCAGCCGTGGGCGAAGGCGATCTCGGCCTTGGCGTCGCTGGAGACGGTGCCGATCACACGCAGGCCGAGCAGCTTGGCCCACTGCGAGACGATCAGCCCGACGCCACCGGCGGCGGCGTGCAGCAGGATGCTCTGGCCCGGCTTGAAGTCGTGGATGCGACGCAGCAGGTAGGCCGAGGTCAGGCCGCGCATGGTCATGGCGGCGGCGGTTTCGAAGGCGATGTTCTCCGGCAGGCGGATCAGCGGCGCCGCCGGCACCAGGCGCTCGGTGCTGTAGGCGCCGAGGGTGTTGATGAAACCGGTGTAGGTCACACGGTCACCGGGCACGACATTGCTCACGCCCTCGCCCACCGCCACCACCACGCCGGCGGCTTCCACGCCCATGCCGCTGGGCAGCGGGACGGCGTAGGTGCCATTGCGGAAGTAGGTATCGGCGTAGTTCAGGCCCACCGCCACATGGCGAATGCGCACTTGCCCCGGGCCGGGCTCGCCGACCTCCACGTCCTCGTAACGCAGGACGTCGGGTCCCCCTGTTTCATAGAAACGAACGGCTTTGGCCATGGCCGGAATCTCCAGTTGTCTTGTTGTCGTGGGCGCTCCGTTTGGAGCGGGCAAGCGCCCTTTGAGCGGACAATAGGGAGGGGCCGGACGGGAAGCTTCACATCGAGCGACAGGGGCTTTTCATTTCATGACAGGCCGATGCGGCACCACGGTGGGTGCCGCCTGGAGCACGTGGGGTTGCGCGGCAGCAGCCGCGATCTGTTCTCAGGTAAATCCGTGTCGATGCTTTCCCTCTCCCTGAGGGGAGAGGGAAAGCCCAGGTACGGACTTTCAGAGAGAGCCAGTGGCTCCTGTGGTCCAGCGCCTGCGCGGAAGGCTTGCTCAAAAACGGCGGGCAGCAAGGGACAAAAGAAAAAGGCTGCCCAGCGGCAGCCCTTTTCCCTGACTGGCGAGTTACTTGAGTTCGCGCAGCTTGCTGTAGGTCAGGCGCATGTCGCGAGCCCAGCCGTCGAGCACGCCCTTGAAGTCGCTGGCGGTCATGGCTTGGGTATCGTTCTCCAGGGCATGGCCGGTGCCCTTGCGTACCACCTGGCCAACCACCCTGCTGGACGGGCCGTCGAGGAACGCGGCTTCGGTGCCGATCTGGGTGTCCTGGTCGCGGATGCCGGTAGCGGTGCTGACACCGGCGGCAATCAGGGCGATCGGGATGACTTCATAGGGTTTGAGCGACTGGGTATGGCTGCTCACGGCGGTGATCGCCGGACGCAGCACCAGGGTGCCCGGGCCGGGCTTGTCGACCACCTGCAGCACCTGGCCGAGCTCGCGGCGCAGCGCCTTGTCGTAGTAGTCGGTGATCTGCGTCATGGTCGCCTGCGAGAGCTGCGCAGTGGCCTTGGGCGCCGGATAGAACTGCGAACGTTCGATGACGATGCTGCGGTAGTTCATCAGGTTGAGCTTGGGATCGACCCAGGCCAGGACCTTGTTGCCCGAGGCATTCTCCTGCTCGGTGAGGCGGGAGTAGTCATACAGGAAGCCGGAATACTCCTCCGGCTGGACCTGCTTTTCCGCACAGCCCTGCAGCAGCGGCAACAGCAGCAGGGACAACAACGCGACATAGGACTTCATAGGGTTCTCCGGTTGAGATATCGATGTCGCCAGGTTGTACGGCAGGAGACTGCGCTACTCCCTCCCCCGTGTTGTATCGCGCGCGGACGGACGCCCACGCGCAGGCGCCCCGGTTGGGGCGCCGCAATGCCTCGAATCAGTGGAACGGGAAGATGTAGTTCATCCAGGCCGCCATGCGCAGGAGGATCTTGCGCATGATCGCCACATGGTGGAAATGCTCGCTGTAGAGCGCCGCCTGGCCATAGGAACCGCCCGGCATCAGGGTCGCGTACTGGGCGTAGTCCGGGTCGGTGATCTTGATGACGACCGGCACACGACCGGGCGGCGGCGAGCCGGTGAAGCTGACCAGGGTGCCGGACGGCTGCACCTGCCCCTCGCCGATCACCGGCAGGACCTTGTCCACCTTGCCGGCGAAGACCCGGCCGGGAATACCGTCGAACGCCACCTCGGCCTCGTCGCCGGTGGTCAGGCGCAGTTGGCTGTTCTGCCGCATCCAGGCGATGAAATACGGCCCTTCATCCGGCACGAAGACCATCGAGGGGCGCAGCGGCAAGCGGCTGGCCATCATCCCCGGTCGCAGCGACACGTGACTGACGAAGCCCCGCGAGGGCGCGCGCACCACACTGTTGTCCAGGTTGAACTGGGCCAGGGCCGCCTGCGCATTGAGGTCATCGACACGGGCGGTGGTCAGGTCTACGTCGCGCTTGTTACCGACGTTGCGCAGCGCCAGCTCGCGGGCGCGTGCCTGGTCGGCGCGCGCCGACACCAGTTGCGCCTTGAGCGAATCCAGCTTGAGCTGGAAGGGCTTGGGGTCGATGCGGAACAGCACGGCTCCCTTTTCGATCATCTCGTTGCCCTTCACCGGCACCTCCACCACCTGCCCGGTGACCACCGGGATCACCGGCGTGGTGACGAAGTAGGTACGCGCCACCTCGGAGTACGGGTGGTTGTAGTTCATCAGGAAGATCAGCGTGCCGATGATGATGATGCCGCCGAGTACCGCAGTGGGCACCGTCCACTTGTTCAGCGGGATGCGGAAGATCTTGAAGATCGCGACGCATATGGCGGTATAGGTGAGGATCAGCAACAGGTCCATGGCTCAGCCCTCCCCGCCCGGTCGAGTGGTCGCCGGCGCGACGGGAGCGGCTTCACGGCCTTCCAGCGCATCCAGGCGCTGGCGCAGTTCCGCCAACTGCTGTTCCAGGTACTCGGCTTCCTGCGCTGGTGTCTTGCCGTGGTGGAAGCCCCAGCCCCGGTCTTCGCGGTACAACATGGCCCAGATCCACAGGAACGGCCACAGCGCATGCAGCGTGAAAAGACTGACCCAGCCAGCCGCGTGGATGGCGTCCTGGTGGGGATGGTTACGGTGAACGGCGATCTCGTAGGGAATGTCGTGCAGCACGATGATTCCGTAGAACAGTACCAATCCGACAAAAATCAGTACCCCCAGCGCAAAGTAGTCAAGCATCCCGCCCTCCTAGATCCCCCGAGCACAACGCCGGAGCGAGTCGCCTGAGTATGGTTGATCCATGGCAATCTGCACGATCGTCGAGATGCCCGAATCGCAGGGTTTCGAGCGATTGCCAGGGCACCCCCGTCGAGGCGGTCCCAGCGCCCCCATTCGTCCGACCAACGGGCTCCTGGGCGGGTTTTCGCTTTCACTGCAAGGACGGCTCACCGAGGAGCAACCGCCATGCGAAAAACCACCTTACTGCTGTTCATCGGCGCGCTGGTCGTGCTGCTGGGCGGCTCGTCCTGCGGCAGCCACAACGACCGCAACGACGCACCGCGCCCACCGCCCATGGATGAAGGCCAGATGGGCTACCGCAACATCCCGCAGCAACAGATGCAGCCGCAGGTGCAGTCGATTCCGCGGCGCTGAGCCGAATCGGCCCAGTACCGGCGGCCCCCTGCAGGAACGGGACTGGCGCGCCCCTACACAGGACCTGGCCGCATCAGGATCACCCGCGCCACCACCAGCGCCAACGCGCCGGCCACGGCGAAGCCGACAATGGTCGCCGCGCCACCGTCGCGCTGCTGGACGTCGGTCAGGGCTGCCAGGCCCACGGCCAGGAACAGCAGCACCAGGCCGATCCACTGCAGGCGCTGGGCTCGCAGGTGCCAGGACGCTCGATGCACGCTCAGGACAGGTCCGTCGTTGCGCATGACCGTATCTCCACAGGGGGCGTTCCCCTCACGCTAACAGGCAACGCGTGCCGCGGCGCAGCAGCTGACGAAGCGCCCGCGGCGGCATGCCAGAGCGGCCCGACATTGATGCAGGTCCTCGTGCTCTGCGCGTAACTGTCTATCCTTCACCAGGCTGTCATGAAACAGGGATGGGGCAATGCCGAAGAAGCTGGTGCTGGTAGCGCTCGTTGCGCTGCTGCTGGGGGGCGGGCTGTGGTGGTACCTGCAGTCCCGCGGAAGTGACGATAAACGCCTGGTGCTCTACGGCAACGTGGACATCCGCCAGGTGTCGCTGGCCTTCATCGGCAGCGAGCGCATCGCGAAGATGAATGTCGAGGAAGGCGACGTGGTGAAAGCTGGCGACGTGCTGGCGAGCCTCGACACACGCACCCTGCGCCTGCAGATCGACAAGGCCCAGGCGCAGATCGCCGCCCAGGAGCAGAACCTGCTGCGCCTGAAGAACGGCTCGCGCCCCGAGGACATCGACCGTGCCAAGGCGCAGGACAAGGCCGCGCGTGCCCAGCTCGACCTCGCCAACACGCAGTTGCGCCGGCTCGAAGGCATCCGTGCCAACAGTCCCGGCGGCCGCGCGGTCAGCCAGCAGGACATCGACAGCGCCACCTCGCAGCAGAAGGTCGCCCAGGCCGAGCTGGAAGACCGGCAGAAATCCCTGCGCCTGGCGCAGATCGGCCCGCGCGTGGAAGACATCGCCCAGGCCGAGGCCCAGCTCGCCGCCGCCCGCGCCGACGTGGCGCTGCTGCAGCACAACCTCGACGAGGCCGACCTCAAGGCACCGCAGAACGCCACCGTGCGCTCGCGCCTGCTGGAGCCCGGCGACATGGCCTCGCCGCAGCGCCCGGTGTACTCCCTGGCGCTGACCGATCCGAAATGGATCCGCGCCTACGTCAGCGAAACCAACCTGGGCCGCATCAAGCCCGGCATGAAGGCCCAGGTGTTCACCGACAGCCATCCGGACCAGGCCATCGACGGGCACATCGGCTTCATCTCCTCGGTGGCCGAGTTCACGCCCAAGTCGGTACAGACCGAAGAGCTGCGCACCAGCCTCGTCTACGAGGTGCGGGTGCTGGTGGCCGACCCGGACAACCGCCTGCGCCTGGGGATGCCGGCTACGGTACGCTTCGCCGACGAGCCGCGCTGATGGCGCCCGTTCAGAAACGCCTCAATGAAGGTCCGGTCATCCACGCCGAGGGCCTGGCCAAGCATTTCCTGGTGAAAGAGTCGGGCAAGACGGTACAGGCGCTCAAGGACATCAGCCTGGACATCCCGCGCGGCCAGCTCACCGCGCTGGTCGGCCCCGACGGCGCCGGCAAGACCACCTTCCTGCGCCTGGTCGCCGGGCTGCTGCAGGCCGACACCGGCACGCTCACGGTGCTCGACGTGGACGTCCACGCCCACCCGCAGCAGGTACAGGACCGCATCAGCTACATGCCGCAGCGCTTCGGCCTCTACGAGGACCTCAGCGTGCAGGAGAACCTCGACCTCTACGCCGACCTCCACGGCGTGCCGCACCAGCAGCGCGTCGAACGCTATCGGCGCCTGCTGGAGATGACCGACCTGACGCGCTTCACCGATCGCCCGGCGGGCAAGCTCTCCGGCGGCATGAAGCAGAAGCTGGGCCTGGCCTGCACCCTGGTGCGCTCGCCGGACCTGCTGCTGCTCGACGAACCCACCGTCGGTGTCGATCCGCTGTCGCGCCGCGAACTCTGGGAGATCATCCAGCAGCTGATCGAGCAGGAGCAGCTCAGCGTGCTGGTCTCCACCTCCTACATGGACGAAGCCGAGCGCTGCGCCGAAGTCTTCCTGCTGCACCAGGGCCAACTGATGGCCAAGGGCGACCCGGCGTCGATACGCGAGCACGCCGACAACCTCTGCTTCATTGCCACCCCGCCCGCCGGCGAGCCTGCGCGCACCCTGCAGGCGCGGCTGCTGGAGGATCACCAGAACGTCGTCGACGCAGTGCCGCAATCCGGCGAGGTGCGCTTCATCCGCCAGCCGGATGCGGACCAGGGCAAGCTCGACCAGTTGCTCGATGGCGCACCGGTACGCCAGGTGGACGCACGCCTGGAAGACGGCTTCATGTTCCTCCTGCGCGCCCGCAGCGATGCCGAGGCGGTAGACATGGAATCCCTGAAAGCCGGTACGCACCGTCATGAGGACAGCAACGAAGCGGTGATCGAAGTGAAGGACCTGGTGCGCAAGTTCGGCGACTTCACCGCCGTCGCGAGCACCAGCTTCAGCGTGCGCCGGGGGGAAATCTTCGGCCTGCTCGGGCCCAACGGCGCCGGCAAGACCACCACCTTCCGCATGCTCTGCGGACTGCTGCCGGCCACCAGCGGCACGCTGCAGGTCGCCGGGGTCAACCTGCGCCACGCGCGGGCCCAGGCGCGGCGCAAGGTCGGCTACGTGTCGCAGAAGTTCTCCCTCTACGGCAACCTCTCGGTGGCCGAGAACCTGCGCTTCTTCGGTGGCGCCTACGGCCTGGGCGGCAAGCGCCTGAGCCAGCGGATGGACGCGGTGTCCCGCCAGTTCGACTTGAGCGGCCAGGAAGACTCGCCCAGCGGCCAGCTGCCCGGCGGCTTCAAGCAGCGCCTGGCGATGGCGGTCGGCCTGCTCCACGAACCGGAAATCCTCTTCCTCGACGAACCCACCAGCGGCGCCGACCCTCTCGCCCGCCGCGGCTTCTGGCAGCGCATCACGGCGCTGGCGGCGTCAGGCACCACCATCATCATCACCACGCACTTCATGGAAGAAGCCGAGTACTGCGACCGCATCGTCATCCAGGACGCCGGCAAGCTGCTGGCCATGGGCACCCCGCAGGAAGTCCGCGAACAGGCCGGCGGCAAGGGCAGCACGCTGAACATGGAGCAGGCGTTCATCGAAATCGTGGAAAGCAACCGCCATCAGGCCAAGGCAGGCGCCGCATGAGCGCCGGCGGCTTCTGGCGGCGCCTTGCCTCGCTGACCCGCAAGGAAGTGCGGCAGCTGGTGCGCGACCGCAGCAACCTGCTGATCGGCATCGGCCTGCCCATCGCGCTGATCCTGATCTTCGGCTACGGCCTGTCGCTGGACGTGAAGCGCGCCATCGTCGCCATCGTTCTCGACGACCCTTCCCCCGTAGCCCGCGACGTGGCGGCCGGCATCAGCCGCACCGAATACCTCGAGCCGCATTGGGTGCGCTCCTTCGCCGAGGGTGAAGCGCTGATGAAGGCCCGCGAGGTGGACGCCCTGGTGCAGTTCCCCGCCGACTTCACCCGCCGCCTGAACGACGGCAACGCGCAGGTCCAGGTGCTGGTGCAGGGCTCGGATGCCACCCGCGCCGCCAGCGTCTCCACCTACGTCAGCAGCGCCCTCGCCGGCTATGGCGAGAAACAGGCCGACCGCAGTGCCGGCAGTTCCAGCCAGGCAGGCGCGGTCACTATCGTCCAGCGCATGTGGTTCAACGCCGCCAACACCAGCACCTGGTACCTGGTGCCGGGGCTGATCGTGCTGATCATGACCCTGGTCGGCGCCTTCCTCACCGCCCTGGTGATGGCCCGCGAATGGGAGCGCGGCACGCTGGAGGCGCTGTTCGTCACGCCGGTGCGGCCGGTGGAAATCCTCCTGGCGAAGATCATCCCCTGCTTCGGCATCGGCATGATCGGCCTCGCCCTGTGTCTGCTCGCCGCGCGTTTCCTGTTCGACGTGCCGCTCTACGGCTCCTTCGTGGTGCTGGTGATCGCGTCCATGCTCTACATGCTGGTGGCGCTGGGTATCGGCCTGCTGATTTCCTCGGTGACCAAGAACCAGTTCCTCGCCAGCCAGATCGCCCTGCTCGCCAGCTTCCTGCCGGCAATGATGCTCTCCGGCTTCATCTTCGACCTGCGCAACGTGCCCACCGCCATCCGCGTGATCGGCAACCTGCTGCCGGCGACCTACTTCATGGAACTGGTGAAGTCCCTGTTCCTGGCCGGCGACTTCTGGCCAATGATCCTCAAGAACTGCGCGATCCTCGCCGCCTACGCCGTCGCTCTGCTGGGCCTGGCGCGGATGGTGACGCGCAAGCGGCTGGACTGACTCGCATGGAATTTCTCTGGCGCATCCTCAACCTGTGGCGCAAGGAACTGCTGGTGATCCTCAAGGACCCGGCCAACCGCATCGTGCTGGTGGCGCCGGTGCTGATGCAGAGCGTGCTGTTCGGCTACGCGGTGACCTTCGACCTCAACGATGCGCCCTACGCCATCCTCGACCTGAGCCACAGCGAATCCTCCACCCGCCTCGCCTCGCGCCTGGATGGCAGCGGCATCTTCCACCGGGTAGCGACCCTGACCCGCGTCGAGGAAATCCAGACCGTGATCGACGAGCAGAAGGCGCTGCTGGTGATCCACATTCCCTCGGACTTCCAGACCCGCCTTGCGCAAGGCGACCCGGCGCCGATCCAGGTCATCCTCGACGGCCGCAACTCCAACACCGCCGGCTCCGCCGCCGCAGGGCTGGCCGTGGTGGTCGGGCAGTTCAACCAGGAACAGGGCCTCGCCTCGGCGCCCATCAGCGTGGTCAGCCGCTCCTGGTACAACCCCAACCTGGAAACCCGCTGGCCGCTGATCCCCGCGCTGATCGCCACCCTGAGCATGATGCAGACGCTGATGCTCACCGCCCTCTCGGTCGCCCGCGAGCGCGAACAGGGCACCTTCGACCAGTTGCTGGTGACGCCCTACACGCCGCTGGAAATCATGCTCGGCAAGGCCATTCCGCCCCTGCTGATCGGCATGGTGCAGGCCACGCTGGTCCTGCTGATGGCGCTGTTCTGGTTCCGAATACCCATGGCCGGCTCGCTGTTCAACCTCTACGGAGGGCTGGCGGTGTTCACCATCGCCTGCGTCGGGCTCGGCATGTCGATCAGCGCGGTATCGCTGAACATGCAGCAGGCGATGCTCTACACCTTCGTGCTGATCATGCCGCTGACGCTGCTTTCCGGCCTCGCCACGCCGGTGCGCAACATGCCCGAGTTCCTGCAGGTGGTGACCTACGCCAACCCCCTGCGCTTCGGCATCGACCTGATCCAGCGCGTCTACCTCGAAGGTGCGAGCCTGATCGATGTCTGGCACAACCTGATTCCCATGCTGGTGGTGGCCGCCGTCACCCTGCCGCTTGCCTCGTGGCTGTTCCGCCACCGGCTTGCGTAGTCGATCACTGGAGATGGCCCAGCAATGCAATACCCTGATCCGGAACCCCACTTCAGAAGCAGCCATCCATGAGCGATACCAGCCAGTTCATCGTTTTCGCCGTCACCCAGCTCGCCCTGCCGTTCGGGCTGGGCTACCTGTACTGCCGCCGCAAGGGTATCCCGACCGACACCTGGCGAGCCGGCGGCATCTACCTGATCGCCCTGTCGCTGGCGATGCTGTTCTTCATCGGCCTGCTCGGCCTGCCGACCCACGTGAAAAACGTCGGCATGGTCAGCAACCGTTCCATGGGCCTGACGCTGGGCGTCGTCGGCATTGCCGCGGGCCTGCTGCTGGGCTACGTCGCACGGCGTTTCGAGGGCTCCTCCGATGACTAGTGCCCAGCGAATCTGAAAAGGTGCAATTCTGAAAAGGTGCCATCGATGAACCGCACGTCTCGCCTCGTCTCCCTCGCCCTGCTCGGCACCGGCCTCGCCGGCTGCGCCGTCGGCCCTGATTACGAAGCGCCGAAAACCCAGGCCCCGGCCAGTTGGCAGGCCGCACATGCCGGCGACGCGCAGTTGCATCCGGCGCAGGGGAATGTCCGCCTCAGCGAAGACTGGTGGACGCTGTTCAACGACCCGGTGCTGAACAACCTGCAACGCCGCGCCGACAAGGCCAGCCCCGACCTCAATACCGCCGTGCTGCGCTTCGCCCAGAGCCGCATGCAACGGCAGATGGTGGCGTCCCAGCGCGGTGTGGACGTCAACGCCACCGGCGCGGTGACTCGCCAGCGCATGAGCGAGAACGGCGCCAACGCACTGATGATCCAGCGCATCGCTCCCGGCGCCAGCAGCGATGAGGTCAGCAAGGTGCTGGCCGAGCCCTTCACCCTCTACCAGGCCGGCTTCGACGCCTCCTGGGAGCCCGACCTGTGGGGCCGCGTCCGCCGCTCCGTCGAGGCCGCCGACGCCAGCGTGGCGGCGCAGCAGGCAATGTTCGAGGAAACCCGCCTGGGCGTCTCCGCCGAACTGGCCCGCGCCTACTTCGAGCTGCGTGGCGTGCAGCAGCAGATCGCCGTGGCCAATCAGGACATCAGTGCCACCGAGGAATCCCTGCAACTGATCCAGGTACGCGCCGACGGCGGGCTGGTGGACGACTTCGACGTCGAGCGCCAGCGCGGCCAGCTCGCCGAACTGCGCTCCAGCCTGCCGCAGCTGCACGCCAGCGAAAGCGCGGCGATCAACCAGATCGGCGTGCTGATCGGGGCCGAACCCGGCAGCCTGCGCGATGACCTGAAGCCCGTTGTCCAGGCCGCCCCGCAAACGCCCGACCTGAGCCTCGGATTGCCGTCGGACGTGGCCCGCCGCCGCCCGGACATCCGCGCCGCCGAAGCCCAGCTGCACGCGGCCACCGCCAACATCGGCGTGGCCGTGGCCGATCTCTACCCATCCATCCGCCTGGGCGCCAAGTTCGGCTACGAGTCGGCAGACGACGGCACGTTCAGCGACTGGGGCAGCCGCACCTGGAGCGTTGGCCCAAGCCTGTCACTGCCGCTCTTCGACAACGGCCGGCGGCGCTCACAGATCAACCTGCGCAAACTGGAGCAGCAGGAAGCCGCGGTCTCCTACCAGCAGACCGTGCTCAAGGCCTGGCAGGAAGTGGACGACGCCCTCAGCCACTATGGCGCCGAGCGCCAGCGCAACCAGCGCCTGCAGGAAAAACTGCACAGTAGCGACGTCGCCTACGGCATGGCCAAGGCGCGCTATGCCGGCGGCATGACGGACTTTCTGGTGGAGCTGGACGCCCAGCGCGCCTACCTGCAATCGCGCCGCGACGTGGTGGACAGCGACACCCAGCTGCGCCTGACGCTGACTGCCCTGTGCAAGGCGCTTGGCGGCGGCACGCCGGCGCCGGAGACCAGCGCCAGCCGCTGAGCTCAGTTCTTCTGGGCGGTGAGCTTGCCGTCGCGCAGGTCCTTGGCGACCCGGCGCTGCATCTCGTAGGCCGGCGCCTCCACGGCGTCGAAGTCCTCGGAATAGCGCGTGGCGAAGCCCTGTACACCCCACTCCTGGTATTGCTTCACGTGCCACAGTTCGTGAGCCCAGAGGGCGACGTCCTTCTGCGCGTCGTCCTCGCTGCGGAAGACGATCACGTCCACCAGGGTGACGGCCTCGGTGTCGGGGTTCTGCATGATCGCTTGGGCGGCGTTCAGCTCATCCAGGGCGCCGGTGGAATAGCGCGCCGCCATCAGCACCTCGTCGGAGAAATACGGCTGCAACTGGGCACGGATCGCCAGCGGGATCGGCTCGGTGCCACCCTGCTCCGCCTGGTCGCGGGACTGCTGCAGCCACACGCCCAGCGCCTGGGCCGCCATCCTGCGGGTATCGGACAGCACCGGGCCGAGCACCGCCCCCAGGTCCGGCAGGCAGGTGCAGGTATCCAGGCAGACCTGGCGCTGCCCCGACGGACAGGTCACGGCAAGGGCATCGACGGACGCGGCTAACCCGGCAAGCAGCGCCAG
The DNA here is from genome assembly GCA_966191535.1 of uncultured Pseudomonas sp. GTDB lineage: Bacteria > Pseudomonadota > Gammaproteobacteria > Pseudomonadales > Pseudomonadaceae > Pseudomonas. The sequence continues at coordinate 17,584 of CBIGPF010000087.1, forward strand.
GGCGCGCAGGATACGGGTTGCAAGGGGGGATGGCATGGAAAGGCTCCGCGACAACTTGGCGAAAGACATGCTGCTCAGACAGTGGTGCGGCGCGATCATGCCATGCCGCCAGCAAAAAAAGAGCGCTGGCGCGACGTATGAAACTTCTGATAGCTTCTGGCCCATGAATGCCGCCAACCGCACCTTCCAGCAGATTATTACCACCATCGCTCCGATGGTGGGTTAGCGCATTCCGCGAACAACCAAACCCGCCTCCCGGCGGGTTTTTTAATGCCCGCCGTCCGAGGCTCCCGACCGAGGAGACACTGATGGACCAGGCACCTTCCCCTACTCTTTCCGCGGCACCGCATCCCCTGCAAGCGCTCATCCAGGCCGCCGACGACGCCATCGGCCGCGAGGATTTCGACGCACTGCTCGGGTTCTACACCGACGATGCGGTGCTGGTGGTCAAACCCGGCCTGCTGGCGCGCGGCAAGGCGCAGATCCGCCAGGCCTTCGTCGCCATCGCCGAGCACTTCGGGCACAACCTGCGGGTGCGCCAGGGCCGTCTGGAAATCCTCGAAACCGGCGACACCGCCCTGGTGGTCGCACAGACCCTGCTCGACACCAGCCACGGCAAGCTGAGCCGCCGCGCCACCTACGTCTTCCGCCGCGATGCCGACGGCGCGTGGCGCTGCGCGGTGGACAACTCCTACGGCACCGACCTGCTGGAGGCAACGACATGAGCACAGGCACCCTGCACCTGCTGTGCGGCAAGGCGGCGTCGGGCAAATCCTGCCTCGCCCGCGAATTGGCCGAAGCGCCGGGCACCGTGATGCTGGCAGAGGAGCAATGGCTGGCGGAATTGTTCCCCTGGGGCATCAGCAATCCCGACGACTACCAGCTCTACGCCCGCCGCGTGCGCAAGGTCATGGGCCCGCACGTGGTCGGCCTGCTGCGCGCCGGCACCAGCGTGGTGCTGGACATCCCCGCCAACACCCTGGCCGACCGCCGCTGGCTGATCGACCTGGCGCAACAGGCCGGCGCCGCGCACTGTCTGCACTTCCTCGACATCGACCCGGCCACCTGCCGCAGCCGCCTGCTGGCGCGCCACGCCATCGCCCCACTGGCGGCACCGCTGGACCCCGCCGGCTACGAGGCGCTCAACCGCTACTTCGTCGCCCCGCGCCCGGAGGAAAAACTGCAGGTGCAGCGCCATGGCGCCTGAGCGCGTAGAATCGCCGCCCCGATTGACCCGATCGCCTGAATCAGAAAGACCGGAAAGATGAACACCGACGCCATCGCCACCCTGCGCGAGCAACTGCTCGGCGCCCTGAACCCCGTCCCCGTGGAAACCCGCCGCCTGTTCCATGGCCGCGGCCGCCGCTGGCCAGGGCTGGAGCAGGTCACCGCCGACTGGCTGGAAGGCGTACTGCTGGTGTCGCTGTTCCGCGAGCCGGCCGCGGATGAGCTGTCGTCGCTGCGGGCGATGCTGGTGGAACTGGCCCAAGGCGACATCTGGCGCGCAACCGGCGCCCGCAGCCTGATGCTGCAGCATCGCTACACCCTGGAAAGCACCATGGAAGTGCTCCACGGCGAAGCGTTCGACGGCTGGCAGATCAGCGAACACGGCCTGCGCTACCAGCTGGACCTGGGCCGCAAGCAGAACAACGGCCTGTTCCTCGACATGCGCTACGGCCGCCAGTGGGTGCAGGCCAACTCCGCAGGCCTGCGCGTGCTCAACCTGTTCGCCTACACCTGCGGCTTCTCCGTGGCGGCGATAGCCGGCGGTGCGCAGAAGGTGGTCAACCTCGACATGGCCCGCGCCGCGCTCAGCCGTGGCCGCGACAACCACCGCCTGAACGACCACGACCTGTCGAAGGTGAGCTTCCTCGACCACGACCTGTTCAAGTCCTGGGGCAAGGTGAAGAAATCCGGCCCCTACGACCTGATCATCATCGACCCGCCGAGCTTCCAGAAAGGCAGCTTCGTCCTCGACAAGGACTACGCCCGCGTCCTGCGCCGCCTACCGGAACTGCTGGACGGCGCCGGCACCGTGCTGGCCTGCGTCAACGACCCTGGCATTGGCGTCGACTTCCTGCTCCAGGGCATGGCCGCCGAAGCGCCGCAACTGCGCTTCATCGAGCGCCTGGAAAACCCACCGGAGTTCGCCGACATCGAGGAAGACAGAGGCCTCAAGGCGCTGGTGTTCCGGCTGGGCTGATAGCGCCGCCCCCTGTAGGAGCGGGCCATGCCCGCGATCGCGCCCATAGGGCGCTCCTACAGGGAGAGTCGGTGCCGGGACCGGTTCGCTCCGACAGAAAAGCCCGACTTCTCCCGATGAAAGGCCGCCACAACCCTTGCGGCCACGCCCCCATCACGCCATCCTTGCCACTGTATGTAAAACCAGTGCCTACCGATGTCTGCGCCGCTCGACCTCAGCCTCTACTACCTGACCAACTTCCACCGCGCCCTCGACTGGATCGACGAACGCTACGCCGACCTGCTCGACGCCGAGGAAGCCCGGTTCATCGCCGACTTCCGCGCGCTGCCGCTGCCCTCGCGGGCGCTGCTGGTGCGGCTGGTGATGCGCAAGGGGCCGCACTTTCGCGCCGGCAAGTTGAGTTACGCGGAGATCGGTGACATTCCCAGCGCCGCCGCGCCGCTGCTGGAGCTGGGCTGGCTGGACGACGCCTATCCGCTCGCGCTGGAAGAACTGCTGCCACTGCTGCTCAAGGACGAACTGCTCGCGCGCTTTCGCGATGACCTGCCGCGCGGCGCGCTGAAGAAGGCCGAGTTGTACGAGCACCTGCATGCCTATCACGAGCAGGTGCAGTCCTTCGCCGGCTGGTACCCGGGCCTCGACCAGCTCTACACCCTGATGGCGACGCCGCTGTGCGACCGCCTGCGCCTGCTGTTCTTCGGCAACCTGCAGCAGGACTGGTCCGAATTCGTCCTCGCCGACCTCGGTATCTTCCGCTACGAAACCGTCCCCTTCACCGCCGATTCCCGAGCCTTCCGCCGCCGCGACGACCTGGAGGCCTACATCCACCTGTGGAACGGCGCGGTGCGCTTCGAAACCGGAGAGCCCATCGCCGAGCTGCTGACCGAACTCGGCGACTTCCACACCGACAACGCCTACCTGCAAGCCCGCCACGGCCGACTGCTGTACCGCATGGCCTACCAGTTGGAGCGCGAAGGCGAGCTGGACGCTGCGCTGGCGCTGTACCAGCGCACCGTTGCCGGGGGCTCGCGGCAGCGGCAGATTCGCGTGCTGGAACGCCTGCAACGCTTCGAGGAAGCCCACGCCCTGGTGCAGACCGCCCTGGCCGCGCCGGAAAGCGACGGCGAGCTGCAGTTGGTCGAGCGCGCGCTGACCCGACTGATCCGCCAGCTCGGCCTGCCGAAGGAAAAAGCCGCCAAGGCCACGCCGCCGCTGCGCATCGACCTGGAGCTGCCGCGCCCGGACGTCAATGTCGAGTTCGCCGTGCAGGCCGTGCTCAATGAGGACAAAGCGCCGGTGCACTACGTGGAGAACGCGCTGGTCTGCAGCCTGTTCGGCCTGCTCTGCTGGGAGGTGATCTTCGCCCCGCTGCCCGGCGCCTTCTTCCACCCTTTCCAGGCCGGGCCGAGCGACCTCAACCGCAGCGACTTCGTCAGCCGCCGCGCGGACGCTTTCGCCACACGCCTGGCGTTGCTGGACAGCGACGCGTACCAGGCGGCGATTCGCGAAACCTACGCCATCAAGTTCGGCATCCTCTCGCCCTTCGTGCACTGGGAGCTATTGGACGAGAACCTGCTGGAGCAGGCCCTGCACTGCCTGCCGGCGGCGCACCTGAAGCTGTGGTTCGAGCGCCTGCTGGCCGACCCCAAGGCCAACCGCGCCGGCATGCCCGACCTGATCCAGTTCTGGCCCGGCGAGGCGCGCTACCGGATGATCGAGGTGAAAGGCCCAGGCGACCGCCTGCAGGATAACCAGAAGCGCTGGCTGGCCTTCTGCGCCGAGCACGGCATGCCGGTGGAAGTCTGCTACGTGCGCTGGCAGGGCGAGGCGGAAGAGCTCTCATGAGCTACGCCATCGCCGTGCGCGCGCTGTGCGAATTCACCGCCAAGGAAGGTGACCTCGACCTGCGCTTCACCCCCGCTCCCACGGCTCAGGAAGGCATGGCCGGGCACGCCACGGTGGTCTCCCGCCGCGGGCTGGGCTACATCGCCGAATTGCCGTTGCGCGGCGAATACCCGGGGTTGGTGGTCAGCGGCCGCGCCGACGGGTACGACCCGACCGAAAACCTGCTGGAAGAGATCAAGACCCACCGCGGCGACGTCACGCGCATCCCGCAGAACCACCGGCTGCTGCACTGGGCGCAGGTGAAGGTATACGGCTGGCTGCTGTGCCAGACCCTGGAGATCGACGCCATCGATCTCGCCGTCGTCTACTTCAACGTCATCACCCAGAAGGAAACCGAGTTCCGCGAGCGCTTCGCCGCCGACGAGCTGCGCGCCTTCTTCGAGCTGCAATGCCAGCGCTTCGTGCAATGGGCCGAACAGGAAAGCGCCCACCGCGTCGAACGCGACCAGGGGCTGGAGACGCTGCGCTTCCCCTACGCCGATTTCCGCCAGGGCCAGCGCATGCTCGCCGAATCGGTCTACCGCGCCGCCCGTGACGGCCAGACGCTGATGGCGCAGGCCACCACCGGCATCGGCAAGACCCTCGGCACGCTGTTCCCGCAGCTCAAGGCCTTCCCCGGCCAGCAGCTGGACCGCCTGTTCTTCCTCACCGCCAAGACCCCCGGCCGGCGCCTGGCCCTGGACGCCCTGGCGACTCTGCGCCAGCAGGAGGCCGCCCAGCCGCTGCGGGTACTCGAGCACGTCGCCCGCGACAAGGCCTGCGAGCATCCGGACAAGGCCTGCCACGGCGAATCCTGCCCGCTGGCCAAGGGTTTCTACGACCGCCTGCCTGCCGCCCGCGAGGCCGCGCTAAAGCGGTGCTGGCTGACCCAGGAGGCGGTGCGCCAGGTGGCGCTGGAGCACCAGGTCTGCCCGTACTACCTGAGCCAGGAGCTGTGCCGCTGGTCCGACGTGGTGGTGGGCGACTACAACTACTACTTCGACATGACCGCCCTGCTCTACGGCCTCACCGTGCTCAATGACTGGAAGGTCACCCTGCTGGTGGACGAGGCGCACAACCTCATCGAGCGCGGCCGCGGCATGTACAGCGCTGAGCTGGACCAGAGCGAGTTCAACGCGCTGCGCAAGGTCGCCCCGGCCAAGCTGAAAAGCGCGCTGGAACGTGTCGGCCGGCACTGGAACCAGCTGCACCAGGACCAGGACGTCGACTACCAGATCTACCCGACCATCCCCGACCTGTTCATCGCCGCGCTGCAGAAGGCCGTCAGCGCCATCACCGACCACCTCACCGACCAGCCCACCGGCAACGAGGCCGAGCTGTTGCGCTTCTACCTCGACGCCATGCTGTTCTGCCGGCTGGCCGAGGCCTACGGGCCGCACTCGCTGTTCGACATCACCCGCCACGACGTCAGCGCGCGCCGCGTGCTCTCAACCCTGTGCCTGCGCAACGTGGTGCCGGCGCCCTTCCTCGCCGAGCGCTTCAAGGTCGCCCACAGCACCACGCTGTTCTCCGCCACGCTGACGCCGGCACACTACTACGCCGACCTGCTCGGCCTGCCCGAAGACACCGGCTGGCGCGAAGTGGAGTCGCCCTTCCACGCCGAACAGCTGGACGTCCACGCGCTGAGCAACCTGTCCACCCGCTACCAGCACCGCGAGGCCAGCCTCACGCCGATCAGCACCCTGATGGCCCGGCAGTTCCGCGCACGCCCCGGCAACTACCTGGCCTTCTTCAGCAGCTATGCCTACCTGCAGCAGGCACTGGAACGCTTCACCGCCGAACACCCGGACATCCCGCACTGGGCACAGTCGCGCAGCATGAACGAGCTGGAGCGCCAGGCCTTCCTCGACCGTTTCACCCCCTCATCGCGCGGCATCGGTTTCGCCGTGCTCGGCGGCGCCTTCGGCGAGGGCATCGACCTGCCCGGCGACCGCCTGATCGGCGCCTTCATCGCCACGCTGGGCCTGCCGCAGGTGAACGAGGTCAACGAGGAGATCAAGCAGCGCATGCAGGGAATGTTCGGCGACGGCTACGACTACACCTACCTGTTCCCCGGCTTGCAGAAAGTCGTCCAGGCGGCTGGCCGGGTCATCCGCACCCCCACGGATTCGGGGGTGATCTACCTGCTCGACGACCGCTTCAACCAGCCGGCGGTGCGGAAGCTGCTGCCGGGGTGGTGGAAGCCGGAGCGGCTGAAGTTCATTGCCGACCCGCCTCGCTCGAAAGCTCCGCAGGGGTATCTGCTGCTGTAAACCTGCGCGCGGATATCCGTGCTCCGCGATTGACCTTGTGCCGTGCAGTTCGCGAGCAAGCTCGCTCCTACGAAGAGCGCAACATCCCCGCCTGTCTCTGTCTCTGGCTCCCAAAAGACTTCCAGAGAAATATCCGCACGCGCCGAATGCCCCGTTCAGGAGGCCTCGTTGAAGCGGAGTTTCAGGGGT
>CBIGPF010000088.1:0-23999 GCA_966191535.1 uncultured Pseudomonas sp.
CCCTGTTACCGCCGTGAAAGGGCGGTGTCCTAGGCCACTAGACGAAGGGGACGCGGCCCGGAACTTAACATCTTTCCGACTTCGTCGTTCCGGCAAGTTCTGCGTTTCGCGTCGAAGTGGCGCGCATTCTAGGGACGCTTTGAAAGTCCGTCAACCCTTAGTAGAAATATTTTTTAAATCAAAGACTTCTGAGCAAAAACTGAGCTGCCGCTATCAGCAGTATCACTAAGACATTACACTCGCGGAAAAACATCCGGAGCACTCCACGGTGTCGCCAATCGTCATTACGGTCCTGGTTCTCGTCGGTATCGCCCTGCTGGTCGCCATCGGCTACATCAACCATCTGGTGGAAAACCGCAAGCTGGAGCAGGCGCGCCTGAAGGCCGATCTGTCCGACCGCTGCCGGCGTTGCGCCGATGTTTCCGAATCCCTGCCCGGCCAGTTCATGTCGCCGGCGCTGAAGCTTCTGCTCAGCGGCTTCGAGCTGAATCTCAGCGAGCGCCTCCTTTCTGTCGATAAACAGAACGCTGCGCTGAAGCAGCGTATGGAAGAGCTGCGCGGCCTGGTCGCCAAGGGCGAAGCCATTCCAGTCAAGAATGCGCCGCAGCCGATCCTCACCGAGGCCAAGGCCAAGGACGTGCGCTTCCTCTTCGAAGCCCTGCACGCCCAACTCACCCGCTGCGCCCAGGACAACATGCTGCCGCGGGTCGAGGCGCAGAAGTGGGTGAAGGAAATTCGCCACCTGCTCACCCTCCTCCATATAGAGTTCTTCGGCAATCTCGGCCAACAGGCCCTGCAGCAGGGCCAGCCACGCCAGGCGCGCCTGGCCTTCGAGCGCGGCGCGCAGTACCTGCAGAAGCAGCCGGAAATCGGCCGCTACCAGGCACAGCTCAAGCAGATGGAAGCCCAGCTGGCCCGTGCCAACGCCCTGGTGCTGGAAACCTCCCAACCCGCGACCGATGAACAGAGCGAACTGGGCGACGGTCTCAAGGCACTGGATGACGACGATATCTGGAAGAAGAAGAACCTCTACGACTGATCCGTCGTCGAACCATTTTCCCGGCCACCTTCGCCCCAGGAGCCTTGCATGAGCCTCGTCGTCTTCGGCGCCCCGCTATCCCCCTTCGTTCGCAAAGTCCGCCTGTTCGCGGCCGAAAAAGGCTTCGATTACCAACTGGAGAACGTCAACCCGTTCAACCAGCCGGACTGGTACCGCGACCTCAACCCGCTGCGCCGCGTGCCGGCGATCCGCGACGGTGACTTCACCCTCGCCGACTCCAGTGTCATCTGCCACTACCTGGAAGACCGCGACCCGGAGCGTGCTCCGTTGTGCGGGGAAGGCGCCCAGTCCCGCGCACGGATCAACTGGCTGGAGAAGTACGCCGACTACGAGCTGGCGCCACTGACCACCTTTACCGTGTTCCGCAATCGCCTGCTCAAGCCGCTGATGGGCAAGACCTGCGATGAAGTCGCGGTGAAGGGCGCCATGCAGGAGAAGCTCCCCGAGCACTTCGACTACCTGGAGAAGTGCCTGGGCGAGCAGCAATGGTTCGTCGATGACCGCTTCAGCCTGGCCGACATCGCCATCGCCTGCCAGCTGGTCAACCTGCGCCACGGCGAGGAAGAGCTGGACGCACAGCGCTGGCCGACGCTGGCCGCGCATTTCGAACGCACCCTGGCGCGCCCTGCCCTCGCCGAGATCGTCCAGGGCGAGCTGCAGATCATCGCCAAGATCATGGCCAAGCGCTGAACCTGCGCCGATAACGAAAAAGCCCCGCCTAGGCGGGGCTTTTTCATGGTCGCGAATCAGCAGTCGGACAGGCGCAGGAAGATTTCCACCAGGCGCTCGATGCCTGCCTGGTCTTCCGCACTGAAGCGACCGACGCTCGGGCTGTCCAGGTCCAGCACGCCGATCAGGCGACCATCCTTCACCAGCGGCACGACCAGTTCGCTGTTGGAAGCGCTGTCGCAGGCGATATGGCCGGGGAACGCATGCACGTCTTCGACACGCTGAGTCTCACGGGTACGCGCCGCCGCACCGCACACACCCTTGCTGAAAGGAATGCGCACGCAGGCGACCTTGCCCTGGAACGGGCCAAGCACCAGCTCTTCGTTGCGATTCAGGTAGAAGCCGGCCCAGTTCAGGTCCGGAAGCTCGTTGAACAGGAACGCGGAAAACTGCGAGGCGTTGGCGATGAAATCGCGCTCGTCGGCGAACAGCGACTCCGCCTGGGCGGCCAGCAGCGCGTAGCCGCCAAGGCCGGCGCCGGCCTGTTGCAGATCGATCATGGGGTATCTCCTTCCAGCAATTGTCTGCCCACCCAGTAGCGGGCGAATTGATAGGCACAGCGGCCATTACGGTTGCCGCGTCCAAGCGCCCAGCGGATGGCTTCCTTCTCCAACGCCTCGTCCCAGGTCCAGGCGGCGAGCCCGGACTTCTGCGCGAGCACCTCGACCCAGTGGCGCACAACGCTGAGGAAGTGCTCCTGGGTGAAGGGGTAGAAGGACAGCCACAGGCCGAATCGGTCGGACAGGGCGATCTTGTCTTCGACGGCTTCGTTGGGATGCAACTCGCCATCGACCATCTTCCAGTTCTCGTTGTCGCTCTGCTTCTCCGAGACCAGATGGCGGCGGTTCGAAGTGGCGTAGAGCAGCACGTTGTCCGGCGCCTGCTCGAGCGAGCCGTCGAGCACGCTCTTGAGGACGCGGAAATCGCCTTCGCCGGCATCGAACGACAGGTCATCGCAGAACAGCACGAAGCGCTGGGGCAAGCCCTGGATCTGCTCGACCACACGCGGCAAATCGGCCAGGTGATCGCGCTCGATCTCGATCAGGCGCAGCCCTTCGCCGGCCAGCTCGGCCAGCAACGCGCGCACCAGAGAGGACTTGCCGGTGCCACGGGCACCCCACAGCAGCGCATGGTTGGCCGGCTGGCCAGCCACGAACTGGCGGGTGTTGCGCGCCAGTTGCTCGCGTTGCTTGTCGACGCCCAGCAGGTCATCCAGGCGCAGGTCGAGGCTGACCTTCAGCGGCTGCAGATAGCCGCTGCGGCCATCGCGATGCCAGCGCGCCGCCAGACTGTGCTCCCAGTCCACCGTTTCGCGAACAGCCGGTAGCAACGGCTCCAGGCGCGCCATCAGCGCCTCGGCACGGGCGAGAAAATCGTTCAGACGGGAATCCACGCGAGTCTCCATATTCTCCGGGTGCCATTCTTCAGGCGCGACGCCGGAAATTTCTTCGCCTTCGGGCTATCCCGACAGACGGTTCTGATGGGCTATGCTACGCCGCAGGAAAGCTTCTGCGAGGCGACGCTCCGCAACCATGGATATTGCGCTCACACATCGCCTCTCGTTCAAGCAGGCCAGCCTGACGGTGCTGGTGGCGTTCATCCTGGGCACTTTGCTGAGCCTCATCCAGGTAGGCGTCGATTATGCCAGCCAGGACGCCTCCATCAACCGCGAAGTGCGCGCGCTGCTGGACGTCAGCCACAACCCCGCTGCTCGCATCGCCTACAACATCGACGCCGAGCTCGCCCAGGAACTGGTCGTGGGCCTGCTGCGCTCGCCCGCCGTGATTCGCGCCGAGATCATCGACAACGCCAACGCGCCCCTGGCCAGTGCCGACCGACCGCCGGCGGAAAGCCACCTGCGCGGCCTGAGCGACTTCCTCTTCGGCCAGCAGCGCACCTACGAGGAACCGCTGTTCGTCGAGCACGCACCGGCCGAATCCCTCGGCGTGCTGCGCCTGGAGATCGACACCTTCGTCTTCGGCAACGACTTCCTGCGCCGCGCCGGGATGACCTTCCTCTCCGGCTTCGTGCGCAGCCTGATGCTCTCGCTGATCCTGCTGGTGCTCTTCTACGCACTGCTGACCAAGCCGCTGGTGAGCCTGATCGACGCCCTCTCCCGCCACGATCCGCGCTCACCTTCGCGCCTGCGCCTGCCCTGCCCACGCGGCCACGAACGCGACGAGATCGGCGTACTGGTGGAGGTCACCAACCGCCAGCTCAATCGCATTTCCGTGGAGATGGAACAGCGCCGAGAAGCCGAGGATCGCCTGACCCAGTACCTGGAAGAACTGGAGAGCATCGTCGCCGCGCGCACCGCCGAACTGAAGGCGGCCAACGCGCGCCTGACCCTGTCCAACCAGGAACTGGAGCACGCGCGGCAGACCGCCCTGGCCATGGCCCAGGCGCGCGGCAACTTCCTGGCCAACATGAGCCACGAGATCCGCACCCCGCTCAATGGCCTGCTGGGTATGCTCGGCCTCGCGCTGGACGGCCCGCTGACCGCCGAGCAGCACCAGCAACTATCCATCGCCCACGACTCGGGCAAGGTGCTGGTGGAACTGCTCAATGACGTGCTCGACCTGTCCAAGTTCGAGGCCGGCCAACTGGAGCTCGAGCAGATTCCCTTCGACCTCGGCACCCTGGTGGAAGACACCGCCAGCCTGCTGTCGCAGAACGCCGGTCCAGCGGTAGAGCTCACCTGCCTGATCAGCCCGCAGCTACCCGCGCAGCTCTCCGGCGACCCGACGCGGGTGCGCCAGGTGGTCAGCAACCTGCTGTCCAACGCCCTCAAGTTCACCCGCTTCGGCCGCGTGGACGTGCGGGTCGAGCCACTCCAGGATCAAGGCGTGCGCATCAGCGTGCGCGATACCGGCATCGGCGTGGCACCCGAAGCCCTGCAGAAGATCTTCCAGCCCTTCATCCAGGCTGACGCCGGCATCGCGCGCCAGTACGGCGGCACCGGGCTGGGCCTGGCACTGACGCGCAAGCTCTGCGAGGCGATGCAGGGCGAACTGAGCGTGACCTCCGAACCGGGCCTGGGCAGCGAATTCGTCGTCACCCTGCCCCTGCCGCCACTGGAACCGGCACAACCGCTGGCGAAACTGAGCGGCAAGCTGATCGTGCAATGCGCCGCCAGCAGCGGGCTGGCCGCACTGCTGCAGAACTGGCTGCCGGAATGGGGCCTGGACTACCAGCGCCTGGACATCGACGAGAGCCTGGTCGGCATCGAGCTGGACGCGCTGCTCTCGGACTGCCCGGAGTGCCTGGTCGTGCTGCGCCAGAACGTCACCAAACCGGTGCTGCTGGTCACGGCCTACGGCAACTTCCTCGACCCCGAACTGGCCCAGCGCCTCGCCCCTCTGCGCCAACTGGCGCGGCCGCTGTCCCGTGCGGTGCTCTACCAGGCGCTGAAGCAGGCGTTCAAGCACCAGCCGCTGCCGGTGTCGAAAACCACCGGGGCAGCGCCACAGGAACAATTCGCTGCCCGCGTGCTGCTGGTGGAGGACAATCCCGTCAACCAGCTGGTCGCGCGGGGACTGCTGCAGAAGCTCGGCTGCCAGGTGGCCATCGCCACCAACGGTGAAGAAGCACTGAAACAGCTGGACGGCGCCGGGTTCGACCTGGTGCTGATGGACTGCAACATGCCGGTGATGGACGGCTACCAGGCCACCCGCGAAATCCGCGAGAGCGGCCGCTGGCCGGATCTGCCGGTGGTTGCCCTGACCGCCAACGCCCTGCCGGAGGAGCGCGAGCGCTGCCGCGCCGCAGGCATGGACGACTACCTCGCCAAGCCGTTCCACCGCGACGAGCTGGCAGCCATCCTCGAACGCTGGGCAGGGCACCGGCTACGCGGCTGACTCAGGCGTCCAGCTTCGCCAACTGCAGCAACAAGCCATCAAGCTGCTCACGCAGGCCATCCGTGACGCCCAGATCGATGCCACTGCGGCACAGCAATTCCTCACGCAGCGGCAGCACCTTCTCGCGCAAGGCCACGCCATCCGCCGTCAAGCCGAGGTGCACCTCACGCTCGTCGTGTTGCGCGCGGCGGCGCAGCACCAGGCCAAGCTGCTCGAGGCGCTTGAGCAAGGGCGTGAGGGTGCCGGAGTCGAGCATCAGGCGCTCGCCCAGCGCCTTCACCGACGGCTGCTCCGGTGGCTCGGCCTGCCACTCCCAGAGCACCAGCATGGCCAGGTACTGCGGGTAGGTCAGGCCGAGTGCCTCAAGCATGGGCCGGTAGCCGCGGATCACCGCGCGCGACACGGCGTACAGACGGAAGCACAGCTGGTTGTCCAGTTGCAGCTCAACCGGCAGGGTGACAGCGTCCTTCATCACAGCAGCGCTTCGATCTCGGCAGACAGTTGCTCGGGCTTGGTGGTCGGGGCGAAACGCTTCACCAGCTTGCCGTCCTGGCCAATCAGGAACTTGGTGAAGTTCCACTTGATGCCCTGGCTGCCCAGCAGGCCCGGTGCGCGCTTCTTCAACTGCACATAGAGCGGATGGGCGTCCAAGCCATTGACGTCGATCTTCTTGAATAGGGGGAAACTCACGCCGAAGTTCAGCTCGCAGAACTGGGTGATCTCTCCTTCGTTGCCCGGTTCCTGCTTGCCGAACTGGTTACAGGGGAAGCCAAGCACCACCAGCCCCTTGTCCTTGTACTCGCGCCAGAGCTTCTCCAGCCCCTTGTACTGCGGGGTGAAGCCGCACTGGCTGGCGGTATTCACCACCAGCAGGGCCTTGCCACCGAAATCGGCGAGGGTCTTCTGTTCGCCCTTGATGGTGGTCACGGGAATGTTCAGCAGTGCATCGCTCATCGGACATGGCTCCGGGGGAAGTGGGAAATAGAAGAATAGTGATCAATTAAATTGCGTGCAATTCAATTGATCGCGAATCACCCAATGAAATGCCGCAACATAGGATTTCCCGCCCCGACAGGTAACTAAAGAAAAGGCCCGCTCGATGGCGGGCCCTGGAATCACGCTTTCGGCACCAGCTTCAACGATGCCGAATTGATGCAGTAACGCAGCCCGGTCGGCCGCGGACCGTCGGGGAAGACATGGCCCAGGTGCGCATCGCACTTGCCGCAGCGCACTTCGATACGGTGCATGCCGTGACTGAAGTCTTCCAGTTCCTTGACCACCTCGCCATTCACCGGCTGGAAGTAACTCGGCCAGCCGCTGCCCGAGTCGTACTTGGCGTCGGAGTCGAACAGCGCGGTGCCGCAGCACACGCAGTGGTAGATGCCGGGGGTCTTGGTGTCGTGGTATTCGCCGGTGAAGGCGCGCTCGGTGCCGCCCAGGCGGCAAACATGGAACTGCTCGTCGGTGAGTTCGTCACGCCAGGAGTCCAGGGGCTTTTCCAGCTTTTCCATCGATCTGCCTCCATTAATGGAAAAAATGCCCGATGCCTCCTTTTCCGGGAATCGGGCCGCACGTATGATGCGCGTGGTTAACGTCATGTTCAGAATCTGCCGCACAGCGACATTCTCGCGATAGAAAAGCCTTAAAAACTCTACTTTTTCGAGAAATCCACTGTTTTCCTATCGATTTTCAGGGTCGATACTAGGGAAAAGCACTTCCGAACCGATCATTTGACGCCAGTCTGTCACCCGCGTTACAGCCTGCCAAGTCGCCGGCCGCGGACTATTTCGGAATCCCAGATCATGCAGGTCACCAAATCGAACAAGCTCGCCAACGTCTGCTACGACATTCGCGGGCCCGTGCTCAAGCACGCCAAGCGCCTGGAAGAGGAAGGCCATCGCATCCTCAAGCTGAACATCGGCAACCCGGCGCCGTTCGGTTTCGAGGCGCCGGACGAAATCCTCCAGGACGTCATCCGCAACCTGCCGACCGCCCAGGGCTACAGCGATTCCAAGGGCCTGTTCAGCGCACGCAAGGCGGTGATGCAGTACTACCAGCAGAAGCAGGTGGAAGGCGTCGGCATCGAGGACATCTACCTGGGCAACGGCGTGTCCGAGCTGATCGTCATGGCCCTGCAGGCACTGCTCAACAACGGTGACGAGGTGCTGATCCCCGCCCCCGACTACCCGCTGTGGACCGCTTCGGTCGCCCTCTCCGGCGGCAAGCCGGTGCACTACCTGTGCGACGAGCAGGCCGGCTGGTTCCCCGACGTCGCCGACATGAAGGCGAAGATCACCAGCAACACCAAGGCCCTGGTGCTGATCAACCCGAACAACCCCACCGGCGCGGTCTATTCGAAGGACGTGCTGCTGGACATCGTCGAACTGGCGCGCCAGCACAACCTGGTGATCTTCTCCGACGAGATCTACGACAAGATCCTCTACGACGAGGCACAGCACATCTCCACCGCGTCGCTGGCGCCGGACGTCCTCTGCCTGACCTTCAACGGCCTGTCCAAGTCCTACCGCGTGGCCGGCTTCCGCTCCGGCTGGATTGCCATATCCGGTCCCAAGCACAAGGCGCAGAGCTACATCGAGGGCCTGGATATCCTCGCCAACATGCGCCTGTGCGCCAACGTGCCGAGCCAGCACGCGATCCAGACCGCGCTGGGCGGCTACCAGAGCATCAACGACCTGGTGCTGCCGGGCGGACGCCTGCTGGAACAGCGCAACCGTGCCTGGGAGCTGCTCAACGACATCCCCGGCGTCAGCTGCGTGAAGCCCATGGGCGCGCTCTATGCCTTCCCGCGCATCGACCCGAAGGTCTGCCCGATCCACAACGACGAGAAATTCGTCCTCGACCTGCTGCTGTCCGAGAAACTGCTCATCGTTCAGGGCACTGCTTTCAACTGGCCCTGGCCGGATCACTTCAGGGTGGTTACCCTGCCGCGTGTCGATGACCTGGAACAGGCCATCGGACGCATCGGCAACTTCCTGAAAAGCTACCGCCAATAAATCATCGCCAGTGAATCCCAGCGCATAAATGGATCTGCAGATCGACGACTTCTACAAGGATGCCGCTGCCGGCCTGCTGACGCTCTACCAGGCCTTCCCGCGCAAGATCGCCCTCTACATCGAGGACCTGATCGGCCGGGAAGAGCCCGACGAGTTCGGCCTGCCCAGCACCCGCCACCAGAGTTGCCTGGGCGCGCTGCTGTGGCTGGCCGATGAAGGCTACCTGCGCTTCGAGGCAACCATTCGTTACGAAGCATTGGACCAGGCGGTACTCAGCGAAAAGGCCTTCATGCGCCTGACCCGCATCGTTCCCCACGCCGTGCGCGACGGCGAGGAACTACCGCCGAGCGTGCGCCGCGACCAGGCCACGCTGGCCAACCAGCTGCGCGAAGCCCTGGCCAGTCGACACGGGGAACGCATCGCGCGCCTGACCCGTCTACTCTTCGAGAGCGACCCAGGACGCCCGTAGCCGAGGCAGGCGACACAAGTTGAAATAGTCCCCGAGTTGAATCGCCTGGGGGCCAACCGTATATACCCCGCATACTATCTAGCGATCCCGGGCGCGCCTGTGCCCGGCGATCCGGAAAGCCGCGTTCCCAGGCGGTTTTCCGCAATGTCACCGTGAGGAGAAGCTTTACGCCATGATGCGCATCCTGTTGTTCCTGGCCACCAACCTGGCAGTTCTGGTGATCGCCAGCATCACCCTGAAACTGCTCGGCGTGGACCGTTTCACCGGCCAGAATTACGGTAGCCTTCTGATTTTCTGTGCCGTCTTCGGCTTCGCCGGCTCCCTGGTTTCGCTGTTCATCTCCAAGTGGATGGCGAAGATGAGCACCGGTACCGAGATCATCAGCCAACCGCGCACTCGCCACGAACAGTGGCTGCTGCAGACCGTGGAAGAACTGTCCCGCGAAGCCGGTATCAAGATGCCGGAAGTGGGTATCTTCCCCGCCTACGAGGCCAACGCCTTCGCCACGGGCTGGAACCGCAACGACGCCTTGGTCGCGGTCAGCCAGGGCCTGCTGGAGCGCTTCTCGCCTGAAGAAGTGAAAGCCGTGCTGGCCCACGAGATCGGCCACGTGGCCAATGGCGACATGGTTACCCTGGCGTTGATCCAGGGCGTGGTGAACACCTTCGTGATGTTCTTCGCACGCATCTTCGGCAACTTCGTCGACAAGGTGATCCTGAAGAACGAAGACGGCCCGGGCATCGGCTACTTCGTCGCGACCATCTTCGCCGAACTGGTCCTGGGCATCCTCGCCAGCATCATCGTCATGTGGTTCTCGCGCAAACGCGAATACCGTGCCGACGAAGCCGGCGCCCGCCTCGCCAGCACAGGTGCGATGATCGCCGCACTGCAACGGCTGCGCGCCGAACAGGGCGTGCCGGTGCAGATGCCCGACTCGTTGCAGGCCTTCGGCATCAACGGCAACCTCAAACATGGCCTCGCCGGCCTGTTCATGAGCCACCCGCCGCTGGAAGACCGCATCGAAGCCCTGCGCGCCGCTGGCCGCTGAGTTTCAAGACGATAGAAAAAGGCGACCTTCGGGTCGCCTTTTTTCATTCACGTGTCATGCTCGCGGCCGCAGGAGTGGTCCGCGCCCCTACAGGCTGGGCATGCGCTCAGACACGGCTCAGCGAGAAGACCACCTCGTCCAGGCGGCCGACGCCGCGCTTGAGGAATTTCGGATTCTCCGCCAGCACGTCGAGGCGCTCCACCTCCTCCACGTCCCAGCCCTCGGCGAAAAGCCCGCGCACCTCATCCGCCAGCACGGCGAAGGGCGGGCCATCCATTTCCGCCTGCGGGTACTCCAGGCTGACCAGTAGCCCTCTCACCGTCTGCGGCAGAATCTGCTGCAAATGAACCGCATAGTCAGCGCGCAGATCCGACGGCAGAGCGATCAGCGCGGCGCGGTCGTACAGACCGCTGCAGTCGACCACCTGCTCGGCCGTCACGTCGAAGAAGTCGCCCTGGAGAATCTCCAGGCGCTCGTAGCTGTAACGACGCAGCGCGCCTTCCTCGATAATCTGCGGCGTGACCCCCAGCTCGGCAAAGAAGTCGACGGCGGCACGCTCAGCCAGCTCAACACCCAGCACGCGGTAGCCCCACTGCGCCAGCCAGAGCATGTCCAGGCTCTTGCCGCAGAGCGGCACCAGCACCTGCGAATCCTCGGGCAACCCGAGGTTCGGCCAATGCCGTTGTAGACCAGGATTGACCGACTGCTGGTGGAAGCCGATTTCATTGCGCGCCCAGCGCGACTGCCAGAACTCATGCTGCATACGTCACCTGCTCAAACATTCCGCGATGGGCGAACCGCAGCCAGCGCCAACAGACAGGACGCCACTTGCGCTGGCTGTCTCCGGACCTGTCTGGCTCGCTGCATAACTGAATTCGCCGCTTGCTTGGGAAATTTCCGAAAACTCTAACGCATTGCCCGACAGACATCCCGCTCAGGCACTCTTTGACAGCTGATTCTTCGACTCTGCAACCCGGTTGGCACTTCTGGATCGACGTACCTCAATCCACCCAACGGCGAAAATACATCCACCATTACGATCATTCCTGTCAAAAACCTATACTGGATTTCGATCTTTATGCGCATGAACATAGAGGCATTCAAGTAGCGAGGTTCGCCATGCTCCCTGCCCTGTTCATCTCCCACGGCTCTCCCATGCTCGCCCTGGACCCTGGCGCCAGCGACGCGCCCCTCAAGCGCCTGGCCCGCGAGCTGCCACGACCCAAAGCCATCCTGGTGGTTTCCGCTCACTGGGAAACCCCGGACCTGCGCGTCACCGCATCGCCCAAGCCGGACACCTGGCACGACTTCTACGGCTTCCCGCCGGAGCTCTACGCCGTGCGATACCCAGCCATCGGCTCGCCGGAGCTGGCTCAGCGCGTCGTTCAGCTTCTGGCCGAGGACGGACTGCCGGCCACCCTCGACCCGGAGCGCCCGCTGGACCACGGCGCCTGGGTACCGTTGAGCCTGATGTACCCGGAGGCCGATATCCCTGTCGTGCAACTGTCTCTGCCCAGCCGCCTCGGCGCCCCCATGCAACACCGCATTGGCCAGGCCCTGCGTGCACTGCGCGAGGAAGGCATCCTGCTGATCGGCTCAGGCAGCATCACCCACAACCTGGGCGAGCTGAACTGGCGCGCCGGTCCCGAAGTGATCACGCCCTGGGCCAAGGCCTTCAGGGACTGGATGGTGGAGCGCCTGGAGGCCGACGACGAAGCCGCCCTGTTCGACTATCGCCAGCAGGCGCCCAACGCGGTGCGTAACCATCCGCGCGACGAACACCTGCTGCCGTTGTACTTCGCTCGTGGCGCCGGGGGTTCAGCGATGACCATCGAGCATGCCGGCTTCACTCTCGGCGCGCTGGGGATGGATATCTACCGCTTCGGTTGAACGGAGAATCACGGGCATGGCCCGCTCCTGCAGAAACTCCGGAAACGAAAAAGCCCCGCCTAGGCGGGGCTTTTTCATGCGCTGGAGACTGACGAATCAGTCTTCGCGGTAACGGCGCAGACGCAGGGCCTTGCCGGCAACGCGGGTGTCCTTGAGCTTGGTCAGCAGACGGTCGAGGTTCTCTTCCGGCAGCTCGATCAGGCTGAAGGTCTCGCGGATCTGGATGCGGCCAATGGCCTCGCGGGACAGACCGCCCTCGTTGAGGATGGCGCCCAGCAGGTTCTTCGCCTGTACGCCGTCACGGGCACCCAGGGCGGTACGGCAACGGGCCTTGCCTTCCGACGGCGGAGCCATCGTGCGGGGGGCGCCGCTGCGCTCCGGACGGTCGCCGCGCTCAGGGCGATCACCACGCTCGCTGCGCTCGAAACGGTCGCTGCGCTCACGCGGGGCGGCCGGGGTCAGCGGTTGTTCGCGGCGGACCGACTCCAGGTCCAGCGCCTTGCCTTCGGTCAGCTTGGCCAGCAGCACGGCAGCCAGGGTGTCCATGTCGGTACCCAGGCGACGGCACAGCTCGTCACGCACGGCGCCACGGCTGGCAACGGCGTTGGCCAGCAGCGGTTGCAGGCCGGTGGCCAGACGGTTCAGGCGCGCCTCGAGGACGGTGTCGGCGTCCGGCAGGCGAACTTCGCCAACCTTCTGACCGGTCACACGCTCAATCACCTGCAGCATGCGGCGCTCGCGCGGAGTCACCAGCAGCAGTGCACGACCTTCGCGGCCGGCACGACCGGTACGGCCGATACGGTGCACGTAGGATTCCGGATCGTAGGGCATGTCCACGTTCAGTACGTGGGTGATGCGTGCCACGTCGAGGCCGCGGGCGGCGACGTCGGTGGCGATGACGATGTCCAGCGAGCCGTCCTTCAGGGACTCGATCACTCGCTCACGCTGGGCCTGCGGCATGTCGCCGTTCAGTGCTGCGGCACGGTAGCCCTGGCGCTCGAGCAGCTCGGCGATGTCCAAGGTGGCTTGCTTGGTACGGACGAAGCCGATCAGCGCGTCGAACTGCTCAACTTCCAGCAGGCGCAGGATCGAGGCCGGCTTCTGGTCCGCATGGACCATCAGGTGAACCTGTTCGATACGGGCGACGGTCTGGGTCTTGGCGGCGATGCGGACGTGCTTGGGTTCTTTCAGGTGGCGTTCGGCGATGCTGCGGATCGAGGCCGGCAGGGTCGCGGAGAACAACACGCTCTGGCGACTGGACGGCATGGCCTCGAAGATCACTTCGAGGTCGTCCATGAAGCCGAGCTTGAGCATCTCGTCCGCCTCGTCGAGCACCAGGCTCTTGACGGTGGACAGCAGGTTCTCGTCGCGACGCAGGTGGTCGCACAGGCGGCCCGGAGTGGCGACCACTACCTGGGCGCCCTGGCGCAGGGCCTTGAGCTGCGGGCCCATGGGCGCGCCGCCGTAGACGGCAATCACGCCGACGCCCGGCATCTGCTTGGAGTAGGTTTCGAAAGCGGTAGCGACCTGCAACGCCAGCTCGCGCGTCGGAACCAGCACAAGTACTTGCGGTACGCGGCGGCTCGGCTCGATTTGCGACAGCATCGGCAATGCAAAGGCGGCGGTCTTGCCAGTACCGGTCTGGGCCTGGCCGATCATGTCGTGGCCTTCGAGGATCACCGGGATCGACTGGGCCTGGATCGGCGACGGCTCTTCATAACCGACAGCGGCAATGGCAGCGAGAACATTGGGGTGAAGACCGAGCGCGGCGAAGCCGGCGGTTTCCTGGGTCATGGGTTTTGCCTCTAAGTACATCCGCAAAGACCCAATAGCCGAGCTGCGCATGCCCTGTACGACAATGAAGTCACCCAGGCAGCTGGAAGCGGGGATTTGCGAAATGAAGATTGGAAGAATGCGTCAAGGAAGTCCGCACTGCGGACACACAGACCGAGCGTTAAAGCTGCGGAAAAATGCGGGATCCGAAACGAGGCCAGCGTTTGGCCGGCGCGTATCATACCGGAAAATCCTGACCAATGTGTTTCTTTTCGGAACATGCCCGGCGAACGGTCATACCGTGGACAACCCCGTCCCTGCCGGCTATACCGTGCAAGCCACCTCACCGGAGCCCGCCGATGACCGCCAGCAGCGAACCGCGCATCACCGTCGAACGACATGACCACGTCCTGCTGCTCGGCCTGAACCGGGTCGACAAGCGCAACGCCTTCGACCTGGAGATGCTCACCCAACTGGTCCTGGCCTTCGGCGAATACGAGCGCGATGACGACCTGCGCTGCGCGCTGGTGTTCGCCCACGGCGACCACTTCACCGCCGGCCTGGACCTGGCCAACATTGGCGAAACCTTCCGCACCGGCTGGACGATGCCTGCAGGCTCAGCCGATCCCTGGGGCACCTTCGGCGGCCGGCGCCTGACCAAACCGCTACTGGTGGCCGCGCAAGGCTACTGCTTCACCCTGGGCATCGAGCTGATGCTCGCCGCCGATATCAACCTGTGCGCCAGCAACGCGCGCTTCGCCCAGCTCGAAGTGCAACGCGGCATCTTCCCCTTCGGCGGCGCCACCCTGCGCATGCACCAGGTGGCGGGCTGGGGCAATGCAATGCGCTGGCTGCTCACCGGCGATCCGTTCGACGCCCACGAGGCCTACCGCATCGGCCTGGTGCAGGAAGTCACCGCACCGGAAGAGCTGATGCCCCGAGCACTGTGGCTGGCAAAGCGGGTTGCCGCCCAGGCGCCGCTGGGCATCCGCGCCACGCTCGCCTCGGCGCGCCGCAGTCTCGATGAGGGTGAGGATGCGGCGGCAAAACTGCTGCCGGCGATGGCCAGCGAGCTGCTGTCCACCGAGGACGCGAAAGAGGGTTTGAATGCCATGATCGAGCGCCGCGAAGGCCGCTTCCAGGGCAAATGAGCGACCCCGAAAAACACAAAGCGGAACCATCGTGCGAAAAGCGCTATATCCAAGGTATTAGAAACGCCGAAAAGGCGGTCATAATCCTTTAGTTTTTACTTAAAAATCAAATGCTTGAAAGTCACAAAACGACTATATACAAGTTCCAATTTCGCACTTGAAAACAAACCTCTAGAACTGACTCCAGAGCAGCTCAGCGACTCGCCGGATACCGACCGGACAGCCAGCTGACTGACGTTCTCATGGAGGAACTTCTCATGTCTGGCTCAATCCGCGTTTTCGCACTTTCCCTTCTCGTCGTTGCCCTGTCGCTGCAAGGTTGCAGCAGCCACGGCGGCAGCAGTCATCACCGCTCTTCTGACAGCAGCACCACCGATGATGGCTCGGGTTCGGGCTCAGGTAGCGGCGGCAGTGGCGGTACCGGTAGCGATGGTTCCGGCAGCGGCACTGGCGGGACGGGCGGCACCGGAGGAACGGGCGGTACCGGTGGAACAGGCGGCACTGACGGTGGCGGCGACGGCGGCACTGACGGCGGCACCACCACGCCGCCAGCCAGCACCACAGGCAACGTCCTGACCAACACCGGCGAAGCGGTCTCCAGCGTTGGCGGCACTGTTTCCACCGTGGGCGCCGTGGTCAAGACGCTCAATGTCCCCGTGCTCGGCAGCGGCGTAACGGACAACGCCGGCAACGTGGTGCAGGAGGTAGGTGCTGGTGTCGACAGCGTCGGCAAGGGCGTCACCGACGGCCTCGGCCAACTGGGCAACAACCCCAACGCACTGGGCACTACCGTTGCCGGCGCTACCGGCCTGGTCAGCCACACCGGCGGCGCAGTCAGCAGCCTGGGCGATACCGTGGCCGCCATCGGCGATGCCCCGATACTGGCCAACACCCCGCTCAATGGTGTGACCGGCCAGGTCGGCGGTCTGGTGGACGGCGTGGGCAACAAGATCACCATGCTCGGCGACTCTCTCTCCGGCGCAGTCACCACCGGCCCGCTGAGTCAGCTGACCACCCAGCTCAGCGGCACCACCGCCGGCCTGGTCGGCACGGTCGAAGGAACCACTCGCGGCGTCGGCGCCGCCACCGGACTGGGAACGCCGGTGAACAACCTGTTGACCACCGTCGGCGGCGTTGTGACCCAGACAGGCAACCAGGTAGCCAGTGCGAATCCGGCACTCGCTCCGGTCGGCGGAATCGTCAGCAATACGGGTCAGGCAGTCAGCGCTGCCGGCGGCTTGGTCAATGGCAGCAACCCGGGCGGCGGCCTGCTCGGCAACGTCACCGGCTCCCTGGGCGGCGCCACCGGCGGCAGTAATCCGGTCGGCGGCCTGGTCAGCGGAGTGACCGGCGCAGTCGGCGGTCTCACCGGTTCTCTGGGCGGAGCTACGGGCGGCAGCAATCCGGTGGGCGGCCTGGTCAGAGGCGTGACCGGCGCAGTCGGCGGCCTCACTGGCTCCCTGGGCGGCACCACGGGCGGCAGCAACCCGGTCAGCGGTCTGGTCAATGGTGTGGCCGGCACCCTTGGCAGCGTCACCAGCGGCCTCACCGGTGGCGGCGGCCTGGTTGCAGGAGCAGGCGTTGGCATCGGCAGCAACACCCAAGGCTCGGGTGTGGCAGTCGGGGCCGGCGCCGGTACGACTGGCGGCACCAGCGGTCAGGGAGGCCTGCTGGGCAATACGCTGGGCGCCGTGGGTGGCGCGCTGGGTGGTGTGACCGGCGGACTGGGTGGTGGATTGGCGATCGGTACGCCCAAGCAATAATCCGATTTCCACCCATACTGTGGTAACCAGGAGCCACCCACGGCTCCTGGTCCCTTTCCGAAGTCGGTCTCATGGAGGAGCCAGATGCGCAAACTTGCTGTCCTGCCCCTGTTGTTGGCTGCACCTTTCGCCTGGGCCGAGCGCCCGATCCAGCTTCCCGGCTCCGATATCGAACAGACCCTCCCCCGCCCCAACCTTCCCGACGGCGAGCTTCGCCCCAAGGCCCCCAAAGTCACCACGCCACAGCCTGCGGCCAGCCAACCGGTTCAGATTCTCCAGCAACACGTCCGCATCAAGCGCATCGAGCTGGCCGGCGGCAAGCACTACCCGGTCGCAACCTGGAAACCACTGCTGGAGCCGCTGACGAAGCGCACCATCCAGGTCAGCGAACTGGTGGCGGCAGCCAAGGCCATCACCCAGCGTTACCAGGACGACGGCTACTTCATCTCCTTCGCCTATGTGCCAAACCAGGACTTCAGCGGCGGCGTTGCGCGCATCGTTCTGGTCGAAGGCCACATCGCCCAGGTCCGCAGCAACGGCGATCTGGGCGTACACCAGGCGCGGGTGGACCGCTGGATCGACAGGCTCAAGTCCGAGAAACCGCTGACCCGCGAGAGCTTCGAGCGCTTCAGCGTACTGATGAGCCGAGTGCCCGGCCTGCAGATGGCCATGGCGCTCAACCCGCCCACCACCAGCGACGGTGGCGCGGTGCTGGAGCTGGCCGGCAAGCAGAAGCGCTTCGACACCGGCATGAACCTGGACTCACGGCGCAACCAGCAGCGCGGTATCTTCAATGCCGAGGTGATGTCGATGCTCGGCTGGGGCGAGCAACTGCAGTACAGCTACCTGTATCCGCCGGGCGACGACCACGAGTACTACCGCGCCTGGAACTACAGCCAGTTGCTGGGCGACAACGGTGTTCAGCTGCAGGCCGGCTACTCCAAGTACAACTCGCGCCCGGGCGACAACCTGCGCCTGGCCAACGGCCTGGAGTTCGAGCGGCACCGGCAGAACGAGCGGGTCAGCGCCGGCCTCGGCCTGCCACTGATGCTGCGCCGTGACCTGACCTGGGACGTTACCCTGCGCGGCTATACGGTGAACGACTCCAGCCGCTACGACCTGGTCTATCCCGACATCCCCTACCGCATCGAGCAGAAGAGCAAGTTGCGGGTGGTCGGCGTAGAAACCGTCGTCCAGCAATTCGCCGAGAAGCGCGTGCGCGCCGGCAGCATGGCGGTCTACCAGGGCCTCAGCGGCATGGGCGCTGAAACGCCGGAACCGGTGAAGAAGGACTTCACCCGCCTGCTTGGCTACGGTGCGCAGCAGGATCAGTTCGGCTCCAACTGGCAGGGCGTGGTGACCGCCGCGTTCCAGTGGAGCGACGACGTGCTGCCGGACTCCGAGCAGGTCACGTACGGCGGCGCCAACTTCGGTCGCGGCTACCCCGACGACCAGGCCTCCGGCGACAAGGGCTGGGGCGCCGCCTACGAGGTGAACTATTCCTTCCTGCGGCAGAGCACGCTGCTCAGCCAGATCCAGCCTTACGTGGTCGCCGACACCGCGCGCACCCACTACAACCAGGACGGACTGACGGAAGCCAAGCTCGGCTCGGCGGCAATCGGCGTGCGCCTCTCCGACCGCAAGCACTACCTGGTATCGGCGGAAGTGGCGAAGCCCTTCGGCGACCGCGCACTGGACAACAACGAACGCAGTCCACGGCTGAACTTCACCTTCAGTTACCAGTTCCCCTGATGGATACGCTGGCAGCGAGTCACTGCGCCGGGCGCAGTGACTCGATGTAGGTGCGCAGCGAATAGCCCAGTTTCGGCTCGAGCTGGCCGACGCGCTTCTTCAGGCCACGCAGGTTCAGCGTCTGGTCCAGTTCGGCAGGCACGAAAACGATCACATTGCCCTCGGGCACCGGGCACTCCCAGTAATGCCGGTTGAAGCGCCCACGCAGCAGAGCAGCGCCCAGCGGCCGGCCATCGTCGGTGCTCCACTGGTTGATCACCAGCCAGCCGCCCGGCCGCAAGCGCTCGCGGCAGGTCCCCAGGAATTCCCAGCCGATATGTGCCGGCGCAGGTCCCGTGTCGGTGTAGAGATCGAGGAAGATCAGATCCGCCGGTTCGCATTCCGCCAGTTCCTGCACGGCATCGCCGATGCGCAGGTTCAGGCGCGCGTCGTCCACCAGGCCGAGGTGCTCGCGGGCCAGGCGCGGAATGGACGGGCGCAGCTCGATCGCCTCCACCTCGTCCAGCGGCAGATGCTTCAGGCAGGCCTGGGTCAGGCTGCCCGCACCGAAGCCGAGAAACAGCGCACGGCGCGGACGCGAGTGGCACAGTGCGCCGACCAGCATGGCGCGCGAGTAGTCGTACTCCAGCCAGCTCGGATCGCCCATCAGCACACAGCTCTGCTCGACCTCATCGCCGAATTCCAGGTAGCGGAAAGCGCCGCTTTCCACGACGCGAATCACGCCGAAGTCATCGCGCTCCTCGACAATCAGCAGCTCTTCGTTCAGCAGCTCCTCGCTCATCGCCAGCTCCAGGCCGAAGCGGACGTGACAATGCGGTCCGCCAGGAGCGGCGAACGGCACGGATTGCCATTGAAATACAGGGGCTCGCGCACGCAATAATCCTTCGAATCAAGACGGCCAGCCACGACCGCCCGGTCGGCAAAGCCGCAAGAATAACAGCCCAAGAGGCACAACCAAGCATGCGCCAGCGCAACGCCCTTCGCGATCCCGCCGAACGACACCGTCTCCCGCCGCCCTTTCAGCGTCAGTACGTCCCTGCGTGCTGCGCGGACGGCTGATCGCACGCCCAGCCCAGTCGTCTCCATAACAGAGTTCCCCCTGGACAAGGATGTCCCCCCTCATCTGCACACCCGCCGCCACGCGCGGGGCAAAAGCCGAGCTGATACCATGGGCGGATACCTTCCATAGCCGCGAAGAGCCGCCGATGAGCCTGCCCTGGAGCCCCGATAGCTGGAGAAGCAAGCCGATCCAGCAACAGCCCGCCTACCCCGACGCCAACCGTGTGAGCGAAGTCGAGCGCACCCTGGCCAGCTTCCCGCCGCTGGTGTTCGCCGGCGAGGCGCGCGAGCTGCGCCGGCAGTTTGCCGAGGTCACCGCCGGTCGTGCCTTCCTGCTGCAGGGTGGCGACTGCGCCGAGAGCTTTGCGGAGTTCTCCGCGGCGAAGATCCGCGACACCTTCAAGGTCCTGCTGCAGATGGCCGTGGTGATGACCTTCGCGGCCGGCTGCCCAGTGGTGAAGGTCGGGCGCATGGCCGGGCAGTTCGCCAAGCCGCGCTCCTCCGGCGACGAGACCATCGGTGGCGTGACCCTGCCCGCCTACCGGGGTGACATCGTCAACGGTATCGGCTTCGACGAGAAGAGCCGCGTGCCGGACCCGGAGCGCCTGTTACAGGCCTACCACCAGTCCACCGCCTCGCTGAACCTGCTGCGCGCCTTCGCCGGCGGCGGTTTCGCCGACCTGCACCAGGTGCACCAGTGGAACCTGGACTTCATCGCCAACTCGGCGCTGTCCGAGCGCTACCAGCAACTGGCCGACCGCATCGACGAGACCCTCGCCTTCATGCGCGCCTGCGGCCTGGATACCGCGCCGCAGCTGCGCGAGACCAGCTTCTTCACCGCCCACGAAGCACTGCTGCTGAACTACGAGGAAGCCTTCATCCGCCGCGACAGCCTCACCGGCGGCTGGTACGACTGCTCGGCGCACATGCTGTGGATCGGCGACCGTACCCGCCAGCTCGACGGTGCGCACGTGGAAATGCTGCGCGGTGTCGGCAACCCCATCGGCGTGAAGGTCGGCCCGAGCATGGACAGCGAGGAGCTGATCCGCCTGATCGACATCCTCAACCCGGACAACGACCCCGGCCGCCTCAACCTCATCGTGCGCATGGGCGCAGACAAGGTCGGCGACGGGCTGCCGCGCCTGATCCAGACCGTGCAGCGCGAGGGCAAGCAGGTGCTGTGGAGTTCCGACCCCATGCACGGCAATACCATCAAGGCCTCCAGCGGCTACAAGACCCGTGACTTCGCGCGCATCCTCGCGGAGGTCCGGCAGTTCTTCGACGTGCACCAGGCCGAGGGCAGTTATGCCGGCGGCATCCACATCGAGATGACCGGGCAGAACGTCACCGAGTGCATCGGCGGTGCGCGGCCGATCACCGAGGATGGCCTGAGCGACCGCTACCACACCCACTGCGATCCGCGCCTGAACGCGGACCAGTCGCTGGAACTGGCCTTCCTGATCGCGGAAACGCTGAAACAGGTCCGTCGCTGAACCTGACAGACGTCTCAGCACAGGCCTGAAATCGCTTCCCGCAATTGACGGTGCCGGGGCGTCTACCTAGAGTGGCGCCCCGCGCGGCAGCCGCCGCGCCATGGAAACCGTCAACCAAGGAAGATTTCGATGCAACTGCACCGCTCCCTGCTCGCCCTGCTGATCGGCGCCAGCGCCGCCCTCTCCGGCTGCCAGAACGTGAACACCGATAGCCTCATGCAGTCCGGCATGATGGCGATGAAGGCCGCCACCCTCAGCGATGCCGAGATCAAGCAGGTCGCCGACGAGGCCTGTGCCAAGCAGGACGCCGAAGCGCAGATCGCCCCGGCCTCCAGCCCCTACACCCAGCGCCTGGACAAGATCGCCGCCGCCCTGGGCAATCCGCTCACCGGCACCGCGGTCAACTACAAGGTCTACCTCACCGACGACGTAAACGCCTTCGCCATGGCCAACGGCTGCGTGCGCGTGTACTCGGGCCTGATGGACCTGATGAACGACAACGAAGTGGAAGGCGTGCTCGGCCACGAGATCGGCCACGTCGCCCTCGGCCATATCAAGAAAGCCACCCAGACCGCCTACGCCACCGCCGCCGCGCGCAACGCCGCGGCCGCCTCGGGCAACGCCACCGTGGCTGCGCTGTCGCAGTCGCAACTGGGCGAGATTGGCGAAGCACTGGTCAACGCGCAGTTCTCCCAATCCCAGGAGTCGGCGGCGGACGACTACTCCTTCGACCTGTTGAAGAAGCGCGGCATCCAACTGGAAGGCCTGGCCACCGCCTTCGACAAGCTGGCCAAGCTCAGCGGCGGCAAGGAGAGCAGCATGTTCGACTCGCACCCGGGCTCGCAGCAGCGCGCGGACCACATCCGCCAGCGCATCGCCAGCGGCAAGTAATGCCAGACGGGCCTCTTCGGAGGCCCGTTTCCTTTCAGGCCTGCGCCAGCAATCCCTGCAGACGCTCACCAGACGGGCGCCGGCAGTTCACGACCACCCGCTCCAGCCCGAGCCAGTTCGCCATCTCCGCCAGATGCTGCGCCAGCGCGGCGTGTCCGGCTTCGCTCAGGCCCTTTTCCTCTTCATGCACGGCATGCACCACTAGCCTGCCCGCCCCACGATCCGAACGCAGGTCGACCCGTGCGGCGAGATGCTCGTCGAACAGGAACGGCAGCACGTAGTAGCCGTAAACGCGCTTGTGCTGCGGCGTGTAGATCTCCAGGCGGTAGCGGAAATCGAACAGCCGCTCGGTCCGGGCGCGCTCCCAGACCAGCGAATCGAAGGGTGACAACAAGGCACTGGCGCGCACCTTGCGCGGAATCACCGGGTCCGCCAGGCAGTACGCCGGCGCCTGCCAGCCCTGGACCTGCACCGGCAGCAGTTCCCCCGCCTCCACCAGCTCGGCCAACCGCACCTTGCTGTCAGCGGGATCCAGGCGGAAGTAATCACGCAGGTCCTTCTCGGTCGCCACCCCCAGCGCCTGCGCCGAACGCAGTAGCAACTGGCGCTGCGCCTCGTCTTCGTCCAGCTCGGGTTGCCGCAAAAGCTCGACGGGCAGTACCCGCTCGGGCAAGTCGTACAGGCGCTCGAAGCCGCGCCGCCCGGCGACCGTCACCTCGCCTGCCGCGAACAGCCACTCCAGCGCATGTTTCTCGTCGCTCCAGTCCCACCAGGGGCCAGCCCGCTCCTCGCGGGTATTCAGGCTGCCAGCGCCCAGCGCACCCTGCTCGCGGACGGCGTCGAGCACCCGCCGGATCACCGGTTGCTGCTCGCGCCCGAAGCGAGCCAGTTGCTGGTAGATGCCTCGCCCCTCCGCAGCCCGGCGCATGCGCCAGCGCATCAGCGGATAGAGCTCCAGCGGCAACAGCGAAGCCTCGTGCCCCCAGTCCTCGAACAGCCGACGATGCCGGCCACCGCTCCACGCAGCCTCTTCCAGCAACGTCGGCGAGTAGTTGCCCAGGCGCGAGAACAGCGGCAGGTAGTGCGAGCGCACCAGCGCGTTCACCGAGTCGATCTGCAGCACACCCAGGCGTTCCAGCAGGCTGCGCACATGACGGCGCTGCACCTCGCCACCCGGCTTGCGCAGCGTGAAGCCCTGGGCGGCGAGGGCCAGTCGACGGGCTTGCTTGAGGGACAAGGATTCGGCGGTCGGCATCGTGAGCTCCAGGACTGGGCAAGCCCTAGAGCCTAACGCCAATTGCGCCGCGCCGCCGCATCAGGCTGGCTCGCCGAGTCGCTCGGGCATCGGGAAGGGGCGGGCGAAGGTGAAGACCTCGGTCGAAGGCCCTTCCAGCCGCAGATGCTCCAGACGCTCACGGGCCATGGACACATCCGGTAGCTCGCCCGCCGGCAGCCACCAGAGCGCGAGGCTCGGCGAAGGCAGACGCTCCATCCAGTCACGCTTGCTGCGCAGCACCTGCAGGTGCTCGCCGCCATAGACGTAGTCCTTGAGCGCCTCCACCGACGCCCAAACCGACAGGTTGACGATGATCAGCGGGTCGTCGAAGACGCGAATGGCAGTGGCATCGCCCTCCTCCGTCTGCAGGCGCCAGACGAAGCCGGGGCTGCGCTCGGCGAGGGCGTTGATGTGATCGAGCTGATCGACGAACCCCTTCATCAGCGGATGATCCAACGGGGCGCGGGCCTTGGCGATATTGACCTGGGCGAGATGGTAGCGAGCGGTCATGGTCTTCCTTGTGCTGTTTCCATGGTCATGAAGTCGGGCGGCCCGGCGAGGGTCCCTGGCGCCCGGCAGGCGCAACGACCGGGATAGGCGATCCAGAACCGGCGCACGCTCGATTACGTGCTCGACCACTGCATGATCCACGGCAGCGTCAACAAGATCGTCGACAGGATCCTGGCGCTGCGCGAGGAGATCGGCGACTTCGGCGAGATGGTCTATGCCGGCATGGACTGGGTCGATCCGGCGCTTGGCAAGCGTTCCATGCAG
>CBIGPF010000089.1:0-23890 GCA_966191535.1 uncultured Pseudomonas sp.
CGCGCAGCCTGGACAGCGCACTGACCCAGTTCGCCGACCAGGCCGGGCTGCACCTGCTGTTCAACTCCGAGGACATCCAGGGCCTGCAGAGCGAAGGGCTGGACGGCACCTACAGCACCGAGGAGGCGCTCAACCGGCTGCTCTCCGGCAGTGGCGTGAGCTGGCGCTTCACCGATGAGCGCACCGTGCTGCTCAAGCGCGAGAAGGACGACTCTGCTGCCCTGAGCCTGGCACCGATGCAGATCAGCGTGGCAGCGCGCACGCCCACCGATATCAGTTCGATTCCCGGCACCGTCTGGGTCGTCGACCAGACCCAGCTGCGCGAACAGCTGGACACCGGCGTCAGCCTCAAGGAAGCCGTCGGCAAGCTGGTCCCGGGCCTCGACCTGGCGCCGGAAGGCCGCACCAACTACGGCCAGAACATGCGCGGACGCAACGTGCTGGTGATGATCGACGGCGTCAGCCAGAACAGCTCGCGCGGCCTGTCGCGCCAGTTCGACAGCATCTCGCCGTTCAACGTCGAGCGCATCGAGGTGCTCTCCGGCGCCAGCGCCATCTACGGCGGTGGCGCCACCGGCGGCATCATCAACATCATTACCAAGAAGGGCGCGGCCGGCGATACTCGCTTCGAGACGCAGCTGGGCGCCAGCAGCGGCTTCAACAACAGCGATGACCTGTCGACCCGCGCCGCACAGTCCATCAGCGGCGGCAACGACAGCGTGGTCGGCCGCCTGGGGATTTCGGCGGAGAAGAACGAAGCCTTCTACGACGGCGCCGGCAACCAGATCTTCATCGACAACACCCAGACCGACCTGCAGTACAACCGCACCGTCGACGTCATGGGCAACCTCACCGCGCAGTTCACCGACGAGCAGAGCCTCGACCTGCTGGCGCAGTACTACGACTCGGGTAACGACGGCAGCACCGGCATCTACTTTCCCAACCTGAAGTACCAGGCGCCGTCGAACCTGGAAGACGCCGAGATCCGCAGCGGCATGGACACCGACCTCGAGCCGCGCACCCGCCGCGTGCTGCTCAACGCCAACTACCACCACAGCAACCTGCTGGACCAGGACTTCTACCTGCAGGCGTACTACCGCAAGGAAGACGACAACTTCTATCCCTTCCCCTACTACAACACCGGCAAGCCCACCGGCTCCAAGGGCGTGTACTTCGCCGCCTCGCAGCAGAACTTCGAGGTCAGCGGCCTCAAGGGCCTGTTCAGCAAGCAGTGGGATTCGCTCAAGTTCACCTATGGCGTGGACTTCGACCACGAGCGCTTCAACGCCGAGCAGAAGGTCTTCGACCAGCACGTGTCCTCCGAGAGCGGCGGCCTGGACCTGGAAACCGCCAGCAGCGCGCCGCGCTACCCCAGCTACATCGTCGACGGCCTGTCGGTCTATGGCCAGCTGGACTGGAAGGCCACCGACAACCTGACCATCTCCGGCGGCGCGCGCCACCAGAAGATGGACGTCGAGGTCGACGATTTCAAAGGCGTGCCCGGCGGCAGCAACGACTATCAGGTCAACCTGTTCAACCTCGGCGCGATCTACGATTTCAAGAACGGCCACCAGGTCTGGACCAACTACAGCGAGGGCTTCGACCTGCCCGACCCGGCCAAGTACTACGGCAAGGCCGGCCTGTCGGTGGACGACAACCCGCTGGCCGGCATCAAGAGCCGCCAGGTCGAGACCGGCTGGCGCTACAGCGACATGCAGTGGCAGACCCAGGCGGCGGTGTATTACATCTGGTCGGACAAGATCATCACCACCGACCAGGCGACCCTGACCATCGACGTGCAGGACCAGAAGAGCCGCGACTTCGGCTTCGAGGGCGCGGTCACCCGCTACTTCGAGAGCGGTTGGCAGGGTGGCACCACGCTGCACCTGGTGCGCTCGGAAGAAGAGGATGCGGACGGTGACTGGATCAAGCGCGATGCGCGCTATGCATCGCTGTCCAAGTCCACCGCGTTCGTCGGCTGGAGCGACGGTACCCGCAGCGCCCGCCTGCAGGGCCAGCACGCGTTCAACCTGAAGGACGATGCGGACCACGAGATTGACGGCTACACCACCTTCGACCTGATGGGCGAGCAGAAGACCGGTTTCGGCACCTTCAGCGCCGGTATCCAGAACCTGCTGGACAAGCAGTACAGCACCGTCTGGGGCCAGCGTGCCGCGCTGTTCTATTCGCCGACCTACGGGCCGGCCTATCTGTATGACTATCAGGGCCGTGGCCGCACCTTCACCCTGGGCTGGAGCCTGGAATACTGAGGGCCTGGCAGCTCGTTACCTGAAAGCGCTCTGCCTGAAAAAACTCAGGCCACCTTTCCGGTGGCCTGATCGAGGGTTTCCACTATGCCGCCGCTGAGGCTTCGGCAGTGGCACAAGAGCACTTCGCCGAGTAACTGCAACGAGGGCTCGGCGAAGTAGTCCAGCAGCGCCTCCTCGTTCTTCCAGCTGCCCTGCAGCAGCCACGGCTGGCCATTCTCCCGGGCGACCAGCTGGCAGCGCAGGCATCCCGGCGCGCGACGTGCGCCGTCGACCAGGTTGTCGATCAGTGCGCCCAGCTCCGCCTCGTGCCCCCGCCGGGGGTGGATCTGCAATTCGTGTTCGATGGGTGTCTGCCAGTGCATGTCCTGTCCTCCGCGTTACAGGAAGTTGTCCGAAGTGGCTCCTCGGACGACTGACAGGAAGCTTACGGCGTGGCCAGGGCCGGGCGTTATCCGGATGCTGTCGCCTTCTTGCCTGATCCTGCGGAGCATTCGCGGAAGACTGAAACCGCGTGTTTCCAGCCCGTTTCCGCCTCTTGCACCGCCGCGGTGCGCGACCCAAAGGTGGGGTGGCTTGTCCATTCCTGCCGATTGCTTGCCTGATCCTCCAGCGGCTGCCTTACTGTCACACGCGCGCATGCGCCGTGGGCGTAAGCTTCGTGCGCCGCCACTGGAGGTCCTGTGCATGTCCCAGTCCGTTCCCGCCTTTGATCCCATTGCCGCCGGCCGCCAGGAGTTGGCCGACATCATCCAGCGCCACTGCCAGGGTGAAGGCCTCTTCGAAACCGCCATCGATTCGCTGCTGGTCGCGCGCAACGACAGCCCCAGCGAAGGTCGCATGCCGACGCTCTATCGCCCGGCCCTGTGCGTGATCGCCCAGGGCTGCAAGGAAGTGCGCCTGGGCAGCGAGGTCTATCGCTACGACGAACTCAACCTGCTGGTGGTGTCGGTGACGCTGCCGGTTTCCGGCCAGGTGATCGAGGCCTCGCCAGACAAGCCCTACCTGTCCATCCGGCTCGACATCGATCCTGGCGAGCTGACGCGCTTGATTGCCGAGGCCGGTCTGGCCGGCAGCGCGCCGCGCCCGGCCAGCCGTGGCATCTACCTGCAGCGCGTGGACTGCACCGTGCTCGACGCCCTGCTGCGCCTGATGCGCCTGCTGGATACTCCGCGCGATATCGAGATGCTGGCGCCGCTGTTCGTCCGTGAAATTCTCTACCGCCTGCTGCGTGGCCCCCAGGGTCATCTGCTGCACGACCTGGCGATGACCGACAGCCAGACCCACCGCGTCACCCGTGCCATCGAATGGCTCAACCGCAACTACGACAAGTCCCTGCGCATCGAGGACCTGGCCCGCGAGGTGAACCTCAGCGTCTCCACCCTGCACCACCGCTTCAAGGAAGTGACCGCGCTGAGCCCGTTGCAGTACCAGAAGCAGCTACGCCTGCAGGAAGCACGGCGACTGATGCTGTCGGAGGGGCTGGAAGTGGCGGTGGCCGGACATCGCGTCGGCTATGAAAGTCCGTCGCAATTCAGCCGCGAATACAGCCGCCTGTTCGGCGCGCCGCCGCTGCGCGACCTGGCGAGCCTGCGCGGGGCGCTGGGCAGCGAAGCCGTGCCGGCCTGACGATGCTCCTACGGGGAAGTCTCTTCCCCATCAGCGCTCGTAAAGCTCCAGCGGCAGGTTGTCCGGGTCGGCGAAGAAGGTGAAGCGCTTGCCGGTCAGCTCATCGTCGCGGATCGGCTCGCAGGCTACGCCGTGGCTCTGCAGGTGGGCCACGGCGCTCTCCAGATCATCCACCGCAAACGCCAGGTGACGCAGGCCCTGCGCCTCCGGATAGGACGGCCGCGCCGGTGCGCCGGGGAAGGAGAACAGCTCCAGCCGCGCCTCGCCCAGCTCCAGGTCGAGCTTCCAGGAGTCGCGCGCCGTGCGGTAGGTCTCGGCGACCACCGTCAGGCCCAGTATCCGGGTGTAGAAGTGCTTCGAGCGCGGGTAGTCCGAGCAAATCAGGGCGACATGATGGAGGCTGTGCAGCAGGGCCATGGCGGGAGCTTCTCGGGCAGTCGGAGCGTTCTATCCTGACAGCCGTGCCCCGAGGGTCAATGCTGGCGCTGTGAAGTCGGTCGCCTGTGGCGCTGGAGTGATGGCAGTGCGCCTGCTAGCATCCCGCCGCCACTACCCAATCACGGTCGACAGGACGTCCCCCGTACGGCCGCACTTGAAAGGACTCAGCATGAAGAAGACCGCCCTGGCCATCGCCATTCCCGTAGCCATCGTCGGCGCCGCCGTTGCCGGCGCCTGGTACACCGGCAGCCGCGTCGAGCAGGAAGTGAATCGCGGCATCACCGAAGCCAACGAGCTGTTCCAGCAGGAAGCTCCCGGCCTGGGCGCCCACCTGACCCTGGTGGACATCCAGCGCGGCCTGTTCTCCAGCACCGCACGTTACAACCTCTCCTTTACCGGCAAGGAAGGCGAAGCGCCGCAGGTCCTGGTCTTCACCGATCGCCTCGAACATGGCCCCTTCCCGGCCTCGCGCCTGGCGGCCGGTCAACTGGCGCCGGTCATGGCTCAGAGCCATTTCACCCTCGAGCAGAACGAACTCACCGCCCCGCTGTTCACTGCCGCCGGCGGCAAGGCGCCGCTGTCCGGCGACCTGACCATCCACTACGACCAGAAGCAGGAAGGCCGCGTCGAAACCGCCGCCCTGGAGTTCGCCAAGGACAGCGACAAGCTGCGCATGTCCCCGATCCAGCTGACCTTCAGCGTCTCCGGCGACAAGAAGGACGTGAGCGCCGTGGGCAACCTCGCCGAGGTCGACCTCGACTTCACCGACGAGAACACCGGCCAGCCGGCGCGTGTGCAACTGCGTGACCTGGGCCTGCAGGGCGACAAGAAGGAAAACACCAATGGCTTCGCCCTGGGCCCCAGCTCGGCGACCATCAAGACCCTCAACATCAAGTCGCCGGGCGCCCCGGAAGTCGAACTGCGCGATGCCGTGGTCGAGGAAGTCCTCAAGCAGGGCGGCAAGGGCCTGGACCAGAGCGTCTCCTACCGCGTCGGCAAGGTCGTGGTGCAGGGCCAGGAAATCGGTGGCGTGAAGCTGGACCTGAGCCTGCGCAACCTCGACGAAGGCGTGCTCAAGACCTTCAAGGAGTCCTACAACAAGATGGCCCTGGACAGCCTGGAAAGCACCGAGCTGACCCCGGCGCAGGAAGAGGAACTCAAGCGTCTCGGCCTGGCCCTGCTGGAAGGCTCGCCGGTGCTGTCGCTGGACGAGCTGTCGCTGCAGACCACCCACGGTGTGGCCAAGGCGTCGCTGTCGGTCGACCTGCGCAAGCCGAATGCCGCCGCTGCCACGCCTGACGAGATGGCCCGCAGCATCCTGGCCGCGCTCAAGGCCGACCTGAAAGTGGACAAGGCCGTGATCGGCGACATCGTCGCCCTGCAGGGTTCGCTGGGTGGCGAAGCCGTTGGCAGCGTCGACCCGGTGGCGCTCAAGCAGCAGTCCGACGCCATGACCGATCTGTTCAGCGGCATGGCGCTGAACTCGCAGTGGGCTGTGCTCGACGGCAACGCGCTGTCCAGCTCGCTGGCCTACGCCAACGACCAGGTGAAGTTCAACGGCAAGGACATGAGCGTGCCGGAATTCATGGCCTTCGCTATGGGCTCCGCGCAAGGCCTGGGCCTGAGCGGCCCGGCCGCTGGTGCCGAAGAAGAGCCGCAGGAAGAAGGCGTGGAATAAGCTTCGCCTGCAACGGAAAAGCCCGGCATATGCCGGGCTTTTTTGTGGGGGCCGTTGTTGCGGCTGTTAAGGCACGCCAGGCTCTTGCTCGCGAGCAGCGAGCAGCGAGCAGCCGGCTGCTGGGGCGCCGGGCGGGTTCGCGAGCAAGCTCGCTCCCACAGGAAGGCCCGCAGCACGTGGACGCGGCGAGCCATGCTTTTCGATGCGCAACAACGAAAAAGCCCGGCATCTGCCGGGCTTTCTGTTCTTCGTAGGAGCGAGCTTGCTCGCGAATCGTCTCAACCCCGGAGCCACCCATCCTACGTAGAGCCGAATGGCAATCCTCAGCGGGCGTTACGCACACCTTCGGCCAGCTGGCGGCACAGGCCGAGCACGCTCTGCACCGCATCGGCGGAGCTGGTGGCCTCGGCGATCTTGTCGATCAGCGCCGAACCCACCACCACGCCATCGGCCAGGCGGGCGATGTTCGCCGCGTGTTCCGGGGTGCGGATGCCGAAACCGATGGAGACCGGCAGGTCGGTATGGCGACGCAGGCGCGCCACGGCTTCCTCGACGTGGTCCAGGGTCGCTGCGCCAGCGCCGGTCACGCCGGCCACCGAGACGTAGTAGACGAAGCCCGAGCTGCCCTCGAGCACGGTTGGCAGGCGCTTGTCATCGGTGGTCGGGGTGGTCAGGCGGATGAAGTCGATGCCAGCGGCCTGGGCCGGGTGGCAGAGGTCTTCGTTGTGCTCCGGTGGCAGGTCCACGACGATCAGGCCGTCGACGCCGGCGTCCTTCGCATCGGCGATGAATGCGTCCACGCCGTAGTAGTGGATCGGGTTGAAGTAGCCCATCAGCACCAGCGGCGTGGTGGTGTTGTCCTGGCGGAATTCGCGGACCATCTTCAGGGTCTTGGCCAGGTTCTGGCCGTTGCCCAGGGCGCGGATGTTGGCCAGCTGGATCGCCGGGCCGTCCGCCATCGGATCGGTGAACGGCATGCCCAGCTCGATCACGTCGGCGCCGGCTTCGGGCAGGCCCTTGAGGATGTCCAGCGAGGTCGAGTAGCCCGGGTCGCCAGCGGTGATGAAGGTCACCAGGGCGGCGCGGTTCTGCTCTTTGAGTTCGGCGAAACGGGTCTGCAGGCGGCTCATGCTTGCGGCTCCTGTTGCATGTGGTGCATGACGGTCTGCATGTCCTTGTCGCCACGACCGGACAGGTTCACCACCATGATGTGGTCCTTGGGCAGGTTCGGCGCGCGCTTGAAGACTTCGGCCAGCGCATGGGAGGACTCCAGCGCGGGGATGATGCCTTCCAGGCGGCAGCACTGGTGGAAGGCTTCCAGCGCCTCGTGGTCGGTGATCGAGGTGTACTCGACGCGACCGATGTCATGCAGCCATGCGTGTTCCGGGCCGATGCCGGGGTAGTCCAGGCCGGCGGAGATGGAGTGCGCGTCGATGATCTGGCCGTCCTCGTCCTGCAGCAGGAAGGTGCGGTTGCCGTGCAGCACGCCCGGCACGCCGCCGTTCAGGCTGGCCGCGTGCTTGCCGGTCTCGATGCCGTGGCCGGCGGCTTCGACGCCGACGATCTGTACGCTCTGGTCATCGAGGAACGGGTGGAACAGGCCCATGGCGTTGGAGCCGCCGCCGATGCAGGCGACCAGCGAATCGGGCAGACGCCCTTCCTTCTCGGCCAGTTGCTCGCGGGTTTCCTTGCCGATGACCGCCTGGAAGTCGCGGACCATCGCCGGATACGGGTGCGGCCCGGCCACGGTGCCGATCAGGTAGAAGGTGCTGTCGACGTTGGTCACCCAGTCGCGCAGGGCTTCGTTCATCGCATCCTTCAGGGTGCCGGTGCCGGCGGTGACCGGGATCACCTCGGCGCCGAGGAGCTTCATGCGGAACACGTTGGCCTGCTGGCGATCGATGTCGGTGGTGCCCATGTAGATCACGCACTGCAGGCCGAAGCGCGCGGCCACGGTGGCGGTGGCCACGCCGTGCATGCCGGCGCCGGTCTCGGCGATGATGCGTTGCTTGCCCATGCGCCGGGCCAGGAGGATCTGGCCGATGCAGTTGTTGATCTTGTGCGCGCCGGTGTGGTTCAGCTCTTCGCGCTTCAGGTAGATCTTCGCGCCGCCGCAGTGCTCGGTCAGGCGCTCGGCGAAGTACAGCGGGCTCGGGCGGCCGACGTAGTCGCGCTGGAAGTAGGCCAGCTCCTTCTGGAACTCCGGATCGTCCTTGGCCTTCTCGTATTCGCGGGCCAGGTCGTGGATCAGCGGCATCAGGGTCTCGGCGACGTACTGGCCGCCGAAGCTGCCGAACAGGCCCTTGGCGTCTGGACCGGTGCGCAGTGTGGACATGGGGAGGCTCCTCTGGTGTCGTGGTGCAGGCGCCCGGTGGGCGCGGTCGCGGACAGGGTCCGCTCCTGCAGATTGGGCTCAGGATACGGCTGTGTGATGACGGGGAAAAGCGATAAGATCGCCATGACCTGTCAGGAAAACTCACGGATAGACTGCCATGAGCCGAGACCTTCCGCCGCTCAACGCGCTGCGCGCCTTCGAGGCTGCCGCGCGGCTGCGTGGCATGAGTGCCGCGGCTGATGAGCTGAGCGTCACCCATGGAGCGATCAGTCGGCAGATTCGTCTGCTGGAGGAAGAGCTGGGCGTGACCCTGTTCGTCAAGGAGGGTCGCGGCGTAAAACTCACCGATGCAGGCGTTCGCCTGAGCGAGGTCGCCAGCGACTCCTTCGAGCGCCTGCGCGGCGTCTGCGCCGAACTGCGCCGCCAGGCCGGCGGCGATGCGCCGTTCGTTCTCGGCTGCCCCGGCAGCCTGCTGGCGCGCTGGTTCATCCCGCGCCTGGATCGTCTGAACCGCGATCTCCCGGACCTGCGCCTGCAGCTCTCCGCCAGCGACGGCGACCTGGACCCGCGCCGGGGCGGCCTCGACGCCACCCTGTGCTTTGCCGCCCCGCCCTGGCCGACGGACATGCGCGTGCTGGAGTTGGCAGTGGAGCGCATCGGCCCGGTCCTCAGCCCGCGCTCCGCGCGCTTCGAGCAACTGCGCGCGGCGCCCGCCGAGGCGTTGCTGGGCGAAGCGCTGCTGCACACCATCTCGCGCCCGCAGGCCTGGCCGGAATGGGCCGCGCGCCATGGGCTCGACCCGGCGCGGCTGAAGCTCGGCCAGGGTTTCGAGCACCTCTATTACCTGCTGGAAGCCGCCGTGGCCGGCCTTGGCGTGGCCATCGCGCCGCAGCAACTGGTGGCCGACGACCTTGCCGCCGGCCGCCTCGCCGCGCCGTGGGGCTTCGTCGAAACCACCGCGCGGCTGGCGCTGTGGGTTCCCGAGCGCCGCGCCGACCCGCGCGCCGAGCGCCTGGCGCAGTGGTTGCGCCAGGAGCTGGGCTGAGTGCGCGGCACGCCGGGGTGGAGGCTCAGAACTCCGGGGTGTACTTGACGCTGAACATCAGGTTGCGCGGATCGCCGAAGTTGTTCGCGCCATCGGCGGCGGCGAAGCCGGGCAGGTAATAGCGCTTGTCGAACAGGTTGTTGGCGTTCACCGCCAGGTCGATTTCCTGGCTCAGGCGGTAGCCCAGGCGAGCGCTCCAGACGGTGAAGCCGGGCACGTCGAACTCGCGGTCGAAGCTCACGGTGTGGCTCTGGGTGACGAAGCCCAGGCCGGTGCTGACGCGGTTCAGCTCACCGGGCAGCTGGTAGTCGGCCCACAGGCGCAGCATGTGCTTGGGTGTCCACTGGCTGAACACGCGACCCTTGTTGTCCGGGTCGTCGAGGAACTTGGTGGTGTTGTAGGTGTAGCCGGCGAACAGTTGCAGGTCGCGCACCACTTCGCCGCTGACTTCGGCCTCGATGCCCTGGCTGCGGACCTTGCCGGAGGCGTTGGAGCAGTACCAGCCGTCGCAGGCGTAACCCGAGGCTTCGTCGAGCACGGCGCGGTTCTTCTGGTCATAGCGGAACACGGCGAGCGAGGTGTTGACCCGGCCGTCGAGCAGCTCGCCCTTCAGGCCCACTTCGTAGTTGCTGCCGACGATCGGCTCGAGCATTTTCTGCTGGGCATCGCGCGCGCTTTGCGGTTCGAACACGTCGGTGTAGCTGGCGTAGGCAGACCACTCGGGCGTCAGCTCGTAGATCAGGCCGAAGTACGGGGTGACCTCGCCGGTCTCCTTCATGCTGTCGGTGTAGTCGTCGTCCGGCAGGTTGTAGGCGTAGTCGTACCAGCTCACCCGACCGCCGAGGACGGCCGTCAGTGGCTTCGCCAGTTTCACCCGCCAGCTGCTGTACAGGCCCTTCTGGCGAACGTCGTAGTTGGCATGGGTGGCGTTTCCGCCCGGCGACGAGAGGATGTCGTCCAGGGTCGGTTTCGGGCGGTGGTGGTCGATGTCGAAGATGTTGCCGCCGGAGACGAAGCGCCGCGCGTAGAAGTCGTCCGAGGTGTACTTGGAGTAGTTGCCGCCCAGTACCAGCTCCTGCTCCAGGGAGAACGCCTCGAAGCGCCCGTTGAGGTACATGTCCAGGCCGATCTTGGTCGACTCGAAGTTGGTGATCCAGTCGGCGAAGTTCAGCCCGCTGCCGTCGGGCTGAACCTCCCCGTGCATGCGCTGGTGGGTCGAGTCGTTGTGCTCGCGCATGCGCACGGCGGTGGCCTTGACGCTCCAGTTGTCATCGAAGCGGTGCGTCAGGTCGGCGTAGACCGTGGTCTGCTCGATATCGTTGCGGTTCCAGGTGGCTCCCGAATAGGTCGAGCGCGAGAAGCCGATATCGCTGCCGTCGGGGTAGCGCGGCAGGCCTCGGACCATCGGCCGCGAGTTCATGTCGGAGTTGCTGAAGCCGATACCGACGGTGGTGTCCGGGCTCAGGTCGAAGTCCAGCGCGCCGTACAGCGAGGTGGTCTTGCTCCAGACATAGTCAGTGAAGGAGTGGGTGTCGTTCTGGTCGGCGACCATGCGCCCGCGGATCGTCCCGGCTTCGTTCAACGGTCCACCGACGTCGGCCTGCAGGCCGTAGTGGTCCCATGAGCCGGCCTTGCCGGTGAAGGTGGCGGTGGGCACGGTCTGCCCGCGCTTGCGCACCAGGTTGATGGCGCCGCCGGGGCTGCCGGCGCCTTGCAGCAGGCCGGAGGCGCCACGGAGGACTTCCACGCGGTCGAAGAACACCAGGTCCTGGTCCGCCCAGTTGCCCAGCACATAGAAGTTGCGCGGGATCGGTACGCCGTCGTACTGCCAGTCGTCGATCTGGAAGCCTCGCGAGGAAATCACCATGCCCGGACCGATGCCGGTGGCGCCGACCAGGCCGGTACTGTGGTTGACCGCGTCACGCAGGTCGGTGATGGCCTGATCGTCGAGCTGCTTGCGGGTGATCACGCTGACCGACTGGGGAATATCCTTGAGCTTGTGTTCGCCCTTGCCGATGGTGGTGGCGCGCGCGGCGTAGGAGCCAGTGCCTTCGCTGGTGGCATCCAGGCCCTGGCCGGTGACCGTGGTGCTGTCCAGTTCCAGGGCGCCATCGCGCGGCGCGGCCTCCACGCTGTAAGCACCGCTGGCGGTGACCTTCAGGCGCAGGTTGCTACCGGACAGGGCCTTTTCCAGCGCCTGCTCGACGCTCAGCTCACCCTGGACGGCAGGCGCGTGCTGGTCGCGCACGAGCGCCGGATCCAGCGAGATCACCTCGCCGCTTTGCCGGGCGATGGCGTTCAGCGTGGTGGCCAGGTTGGCGGCGGGCAGCTCGAAGTGCAGCAGTGCGGGTTCGGCGGCGAACAGGTGGGGAGCGTTGGCCACCAGTACGAAGGCGGTGGCAAGGGCGCGGGGCCAAGGTAAGGACACAGCAATCTCCTGAGAATTATTCGTATTCAGGAGTTAGGTGCGATGAAGTGAAAAATCCGGACACGTACTGCCGAACATTTTTCCGGCGCAGTGGCATCAAGGCTCTCGCAGGCTGATCAGGGTCAGCCAGGGGCCGAAACGGCGTACGTCCAGCGGCAGGGTTTCGCCCAGCGCGGCCAACGTGCGGCGAGGCTCGTCCAGCGGGAAGACGCCTTGCACCCGCAGCTGGCGGGCACGCGGCTCGACGCGGATATAGCCTGTCAGGTACGGACGCAGCGAGTCGATCACCGTTTCCAGCGGCTCATCGGTGACACTCAGCCGGCCATTCAGCCAGTCCGCACGGGCGGTCTGCTCGCGCAGCGGATGGATGCCGTCCGTGGCCAGTAGCGCCGCCTCCCCTTCGCCCAGCTCGCGCGACTCGCTGTGCCCGGCCAGGCTGGCGCGGACACTGTGCTCCAGCACGACTACGCGCGTGGCGTACTGCTCCTGGCTGACCAGGAAGCGCGTGCCCAGGGCGCGAACGTCGCCCTGGGCGCTACGGACGATCAGCGGACGCTGTGGGTCAGCGGCCACCTGGATGACCAGCTCGCCGTGGCGTAGCAGGATCAGACGCTGGCGCGAGTCGAAGGCCAGGTCCACGGAGCTTCCGGCATTCAGGCTCAGGCGGCTGCCGTCCTCGAGGGTGATGTGTCGACGCTCGCCGGTGCCGGTGCGCAGGTCAGCCAGCAGATCGCGTACCGGCGCGCTGCTGGCGGTCATCCAGAGGCCGCCACCGAGCACGCCGAGGCCGGCCAGTCCGCGCAGCAACTGACGCCGCGAACCCTGTTGGTGCAGCAGCAGATCGGCAGCGCCGGGCATGCGCCGCAGGTTGTCATAGGGGGCCCCGAGACCGCGTTGCAACCGCGCCCAGGCGTCGGCGTGAGCCGGGTCGCTGTTCAGCCAGGCCTGCAGCTGGCGTTGCAGTCGAACATCGGCGTGCCCCGAGCGCAGTCGCACCATCCAGTCGATGGCCTGCTCTGCGGCCGTATCCAGCTGTACTTCGCTCA
The DNA here is from genome assembly GCA_966191535.1 of uncultured Pseudomonas sp. GTDB lineage: Bacteria > Pseudomonadota > Gammaproteobacteria > Pseudomonadales > Pseudomonadaceae > Pseudomonas. The sequence continues at coordinate 12,867 of CBIGPF010000089.1, forward strand.
TGGCACCAGCTCGTTGAGGTAGATCTGCCGCAGCGCCTGCTTCATGTAGCGCCCCACGGTACGTTCGCTGACCGCCAGGCGCCGGCCGATCTCGGCGTAGCCCAGACCATCGAGCTGGCTGAGCAGGAAGGCTCGGCGCACCACCTGCGGCAGGCCATCCAGGGTGCGGTCAACCAGCAGCAGTGCTTCCAGCAGAAGCGTCCGGTCTTCCGGTGACGGCTCCAGGGCTTCGGGCTGGAGGGTGAGATAGTCCAGGTAGGCTCGCTCCAGCCGGCGGCGTCGGTGACGGTCATAGATCAGCCGGCGGGCGATGGTGGAGAGATAGGCGCGCGGCTGATCGATAGTCTGCGGATCAACCTTGGCGGCGAGGATCTGGCAGAACGTCTCGGCTGCCGTGTCCTCTCCATCGGCGCGGTTGTCCAGGTAGCGCTGCACGTGCTGCAGCAGCCAGCGGTGGTGGTCGCTGAAGAAGAACGCCAGCTTGCTGGAGAGTGAGCCGGCCACGCGGACCATCCCTGGAAGATCAAATAAGAATGCGTCGCATTATACATTTTCAAGGAAAGACGGCAATTCGCCTCTACCGGCAATTTGCTGCACGTGTGCCCATCGACTAGGGTCCAACAGGGACACTCAACTCACCGCGTGCCGCGGAGCGCGCCTGGGAGCAAGCGATGTCGAATCACCACACCTACAAGAAGATCGAGCTGGTCGGCTCCTCGCGCACCAGCATCGAGGATGCGATCAACAACGCGCTGGCTGAAGCGGCCAAGAGCATCGACTTCATGGAGTGGTTCGAGGTGGTGGACACCCGCGGGCATATCGAGAACGGCGCGGTGGGGCACTACCAGGTCACCATCAAGGTCGGCTTCCGCATCGCCAACAGCTAGATCGCGAAACACTCGACCTTTTTTGTCACGCGCATCGGCCATGCTGGTCGGGCGCGTGGATGTGCGTACCGGGGTAGCCCGGTTTTCCGGCCCGCTCGGGCCTTTTCTGTGAACGACGAGGGAGCGTTACCGATGAAGAAGTTCCTGATCGCTGTGGGGGTCTTCGCCCTGGCTGGCAACGTCTTTGCCGCCGGCAAGCCGTGCGAAGAGCTGAAGTCGGAAATCGATGCGAAGCTCAAGGCCAAGGGCGTTGCTTCGTACAGCCTGGAAGTCGTCGACAAGGGCAGCGCGGGCGGCAAGCAAGTCGTCGGCTCCTGCGAGGGCGGCACCAAGGAAATCGTCTACTCCAAGTAGATCCTGGACGTGAACCGAGGCCGGGCTCCGCGAGGGGCCCGGCCTTTTTCTTGGGGGTTGGTGTCGATGCAGGGGCAAGCGTGCTCCCACGAAGAACGCTGGCGCAAAAAGCTGAACCCGCAGGCGCGGGCCAGCCTCGAACGTCCTGACAGCAACCCACGCGGAGGACGCGACATGAAGAAATCGGCATCGGCCCACTGGCAAGGTGGCCTGAAGGACGGCAAGGGCACGATCTCCACCGAGAGTGGTGCGCTCAAGTCCCAGCCCTACGGCTTCAACACCCGCTTCGAGGGCGCGCCGGGCACCAACCCGGAAGAACTGATCGGCGCGGCCCACGCCGGCTGCTTCTCCATGGCCTTGTCGATGATGCTCGGCGAGGCCGGCCTGACGGCCGAGAGCATCGATACCCAGGCCGAGGTCAGCCTGGAAAAACTCACCGACGGTTTCACCATCACCGCCGTGCACCTGACCCTCAAGGCCAAGGTACCGGGCACCGACGCACAGACCTTCCAGGCCATCGCCGACAAGGCCAAGGCCGGCTGCCCGGTTTCGCGGCTGCTCAATGCGCGCATCACCCTCGACGCCAGCCTCGAATGAGCTTGCCGGGCACTCTGTCCGGGCGATGAGGTCCACCGTTAGGATAGGGTGCCCCAGCGTGGGGTGATGACGAGGGAATGTGATGACGACGATGAAGTGGGCCGTGGCGACGGGTGTGGCGGTGCTGCTGGCAAGTGGCGCGAGCTGGGCGGCGGTGAAACCCTGCGAAGAGCTCAAGGCCGAGATCGAGACCAAGATCCAGGCCGCCGGGGTGACCTCCTACACCCTGGAGATCGTGGACAAGTCAGAGGTGAAGGACCCGAACATGGTGGTCGGCACCTGCGACAACGGCCAGCGGCGGATCATCTACCAGAAGAACGACAGCTGAGGTTGGAGTTCTGCCCTCGATAGAGGGGACAATGGCGCCGCTGCAAGCCTCTCTGGAGTGTCGTGACGTGCAAGGGATACGCGCGCAGGAGAGGCTTGATCCATGGATCCTGTTGTCGGAGTGAGCCTGTTCGCCATGTTTGATATCCCTGTCGAGTTCCCGAAGAAACACAAGAACCGCGTGCTGGGAGCACTGGAGGGGACGCTCTCCTTCAAGAAGCTGTCCACGGTGGAGCTGCACCAGTACGTCCAGAACTACAACTACGATGACGGCCTGGCACCGCTGCAGTGGATCGTCCAGCAGCCGCACTGCGACAGGGGCACGGCACTCTGCCTGTTCTGGCACCTGCAGCCCGATCATTTCTACCCGGACAACGACGAAGCCCACGCGCAATACCGTCTGCTCAAGGATATCGAGACCCGGTTCCTCGGCGGCTTCTATGCGAGCGAGCAATTCTCGTTCGATCCGCGGGCGGAATTCATCGAGGCCTCGACGGACCTTCGCGGCCTTCCGCTCCCATTGCTGGAGCGTACCCCCGGTGTTGGTTTTCCCAGGGTCGATGTCGAGATGGCGTTCCTTCGCTCGCCCAACGAGAAGGAAGTGAAGGCCATTGGCAGGAAGCTGGACAAGGCGTTGCAGATCCTGCGCCTGACCCAGCCCGGCTTCGCGCCCGATGAGCCCGATGTGTGCGTGGCCGCTGTCGCGGCGGCCGTGGAGCACTGGAAGGAAGGTGAACCCGGGAAGCTCAAGCTGCTCGACCTGTCGTTCCTCTGGCTTGATTGCCTGGTCCGCCAGCACGGCTGGAGCTGGGTCATGTGGGATTGGGAAACCTCGGCCTCCTACGGTGCCACCAATCCATCGCGCAAACTTACCTGCCTGGCCGACACCCTGGTCCGGCACACCCGGGATGGTTTCCAGCCGATCTCGCTGATCGGCGACCTGTACCGTGACCTGGCGGGCGCCGACGACTTCGTCGACCTGAAGCAGGATCCCTACAGCGGTATCGGCCTGCTGTTTTCCTCCTCGCACCTGAGCTTCAGGACGGACCAGACGTAGGTCGGACGCATCGGCCGGTCGGCTGGTTGCCTAGAACGGCCCGCAGCGCACCGCGCCCTGGAAGTCAGTCTTCGCCACCAGCGTGCCGTTGCTGTCGGTCAGCAACGCCAGCGCACTGCGCAGTTGCGGGCGCAGCTCCAGGCGGTAGCGCTGGCCGGCGGCGAAGTCGTCGTAGGTGACCTTGACCCGGCAGGTCAGCTCAGCGGGGTCGGTCATCTGGCCCATGCCGCCGCCGCTGGAAACCTCGTACTGGAAACGCACCACCAGCTCGTGGCGCCCTGGCGTCACCTGATAGAAGCGGCCGTCGTTCACCGACTGGCCGTCCAGGCGCTCGGCCATCAGGGTCTTGCCCGGCGTCGTGTAGAGGTCGATCCAGGCCATCTGCGGATCGTGGGCCGGCAGCGGGCTGGCGCAGCCGGTGAGCAGGGCAAAGCCCAGGGAAAGGAGACCGGACGGGTAACGCGGGCGCATGGAGGCTTACCGTGGCAGGGGTTCATTCCACAGCATACCCCGCTCAGGCCTTGGCGCAGCCCCGTTCGCGGCCGCGGGCGATCTCGCCGCCCTGGGCGTCATAGAGCTTGGCCCAGGGACGGAAGCCGATGCTCCCTGTCTCCAGGCGGTAGCGCTGGCCGGCGCTGAAGTCCTTGTACTGCACGGTGATCTCGCAGTCGCGCCACAGCGCTTCGTCCACCGGGCCGATGTCTACCGGTTCGACCTGGAACTGGAAGCGCACGCGCAGTTCGTGGGAGCCTGGATCGACCTCGAAGTAGCGGGTGCTGGACCACTCCTTGTTATCCACTTCCATGGCCGCCAGGTCGCTCTGGCTGTTGGTGTTCAGGTCGACCCAGGCGCGGTTCGGGTCCGGCTGGGGCATCAGCATCGAACAGCCGCTCAGGGCGAGCAGGCCGGCAGGTATGAGGAGGGCGCGCATCGGGGTGGCTCCTGGGTCGAGGGGGCGGCAGCGAGCGGACCAGGCCCTGTGCTATGTTCCGCGCATGCCCTTCCGCCTTCTTATCCCGACACTCGACAGCCGCCTGTGCCGCTGGGTTCCCTGCCTGGCCATCTGGGCGCTGAGCGGTTGTTCCACGGTGAGTTACTACAGCCAGCTGGCCAACGGTCAGCTGCGCCTGCTCGCCGCCCGCGAGCCGGTGGCCGACGTGGTCGCCGACCCGACCCGCGACCCCGCGTTGCGCCAGCGCCTGGAGCTGTCCCAGGAGGCCCGTACCTTCGCCAGCACCGAGCTGGGGCTGCCGGACAACCAGAGCTATCGGCTGTACAGCGACATCCACCGGCCCAACGTGGTGTGGAACGTCTTCGCCACGCCGGAGCTGTCACTGCAGCCGCTGACCCACTGCTTCCCCATCGCCGGCTGCGTGGCCTACCGCGGCTACTACGGCGAAGCGGGTGCGCAGGCCGAGGCCAGGCGCTTGAAGGCGCAGGGACTGGATGTCTACATCGGCGGCGTGGAGGCCTATTCGACCCTCGGCTGGTTCGACGACCCGATCCTCAGCAGCATGCTGCGCTGGGGCGACCAGCGCCTGGCCGAGACGATCTTCCACGAGCTGGCGCACCAGAAGTTCTACCTGCCCGGCGACACCGCCTTCAACGAGTCCTACGCCTCCTTCGTCGAAGACGAGGGCGGCCGTCGCTGGCGCGAGGCGCGCCACCTGCCGGACGAGTCGCCGCTGCTGGCGGAGCAGCGCAAGCGTTTTACCCAACTGGTACTCGATACCCGCGAGCGGCTGCAGGCGCTCTACGCCAGTCCTCGCAGCGACGCCGAGAAGCGCGCCGGCAAGCAGGCCGAGTTCGAGCGCCTGCGCCGTGACTACGCGCAGATACGCGATGAAGACTGGGGCGGCAAGGCGCCGTTCGATGCCTGGGTCAATGGCCCGCTGAACAATGCCAAGCTGCTGCCCTTCGGCCTCTACGACCAGTGGGTGCCGGCCTTTGCCGCACTGTTCGCCCAGGTCGGCGGCAACTGGCCGGCGTTCTATGCGCGGGTGGAAAAGCTCGGGGCGATGCCGCCGGCGGAGCGCAAGGCGGCGCTGGAAAAGCTGAAGGCAGGCGAGTTCGTCAGCTTCCGGTGAGTACTCTTCCAGGGTTGGTTCGCGCGCAATGACCCGGCCTCCCCTTCGCCCCTGCAGGCCAGCGCGATGCAGCGTCTCGTAGGAGCGAGCTTGCTCGAGAACCGCCCAGCACCGGCGCTCGTCCTACAGGGCGAAGAACGTCACTCTGCCCTGTCCGGGCTGTGCAACGGCAGATCCAGCTGCACGCGACGCCGCAGCCATGGGCTGGGCCGGTAGCGTGCCTCGCCATAGCAGGCCTGCAGGCCCTGGAGGATGGTTAGGATGCGCGCCGCGCCGTAGTGCTCGCCGAAGGCCAGCGGGCCCAGGGGATAACCCAGCGCCAGTTGCACTGCGCGGTCCAGCGTTACCGGGGTGGCAATGCCGCGCTGGGCAATCTCGCCGCCGAGGTTGACGATCCCGGCGACCACCCGCTGGCTGATGAAGCCGGGTGAGTCGTTGATTACTTCCACTGGTACACCGTCGCTGCCCAGCGCCTGGCGCGCCTGCGCTTCGAGCTGCGGGTCGAGCGCCGGCTGGCGCATGAGCACGCGGCGGCGGTCCAGTTCGGTGAAGGTTTCCAGCGCCAGGCTGCGTTCTGGCGGCAGGCCGAGGGCGTCGATGCGCGTGCTGGCATCCACGCCCAATGGGGTGACCAGGCAGATGGCGCGCGACGACGGCGCTTCGCCGGTCTCCAGCACCACGCCGCCGAGGGTGAGGATCGCCGCCACGCGGTGGCGCAGCTCCGGGTCCTGGCTGTCGAGCCAGTAGGGGCGATTGAGCAGGATCGCTTCGGGTTGTTCTTCGGGATCGTGTATGGCCTGGCCGTCGCGATAGCGGTAGAAGCCCTCGCCGCTCTTGCGCCCCAGCAAGCCGCCGGCGACGCGCTGCGCGGCCAGCGGCGACGGGGTGTAGCGCGGGTCCTGGTAGAACTGCTGGTAAAGCGACTCCATCACCGCGTGGGAGACGTCCAGGCCGGTGAGGTCGAGCAGCTCGAAGGGCCCCATGCGGAAGCCCACGCCGTCGCGCAGGATGCGGTCGATCTGCGCCGGGCTGGCGATGCCTTCGCCGAGGATGCGCAGCGCTTCGGTGCTGAAGGCGCGGCCGGCATGGTTGACGATGAAGCCGGGGCTGTCCGGCGACACCGCCGGGTAGTGTCCGGCCTGCTCCGCCAGGCGGCTCAGGCGGCGCACCACCGATTCGCTGGTGCGCTGGCCGCGCACCACCTCGACGATGCGCATCAGCGTCACCGGATTGAAGAAGTGGAAGCCGGCGACCCGCTCCGGGTGCTGGCAGCGCGCGGCGATGCGGGTGACCGACAGCGACGAGGTGTTGCTCGCCAGCACGGCCTCCGGCGCCACGCGTTTTTCCAGCTCGGCGAGCAACGCCTGCTTGGCGCCGAGGTCCTCGACGATGGCTTCGATCAGCAGATCGCAGTCGGCCAGCTCGTCGAGGCTGTGGGTCGGCAGCAGGCGCCGCAGGGTGGCGTCGAGCGCGTCCGGGGCGAGCTTGCCCTTGGCCACCGAACGCTCCATCAGGTCGCGGTTGAAGGCCAGGGCCTGCTCAACGGTCTGCGCGTTGCTGTCGTACAGCCGCACCGGCAGGCCTGCGCTGGCAAACAGCTGGGCGATGCCGCGGCCCATGGCCCCGGCGCCAATCACGCCGATACGGTGGAAGGACTCGGTCATGCTGCGGGTCTCGTCGTGCACACCTGCTTCAACCATAGACGTTGTGCTCACGCGGTGGTCCTTCTGGCCAGTTCCAGATCGCGCAGTTGCCGGCGCAGCAGCTTGCCGACACTGGTCTTGGGCAGCTCGTCGAGCACTTCGACGAAGCTCGGCACCTTGTAGCCGGTGAGGTGCTCGCGGCAGTGGGCGATGATTGCCGCCGGCTCCAGCGCGGTGTCCTTGAGGCTGACGAACAGCTTCACCGACTCGCCCTTGCGCTCGTCTGGCACGCCGATGGCCACGCACTCGCGCACGCCGGGGTGGCGCATCACGGCATCTTCCACTTCGTTGGGGAATACGTTGAAGCCGGAGACCAGGATCATGTCCTTCTTGCGGTCGACGATCTTCAGCATGCCGTCGGTGTCCAGCTCGGCGATATCGCCGGTCTTCAGCCAGCCGTCGGCGGTGAGCACCTGGGCGCTTTCCTCCGGGCGCTGCCAGTAGCCCTGCATCACCTGCGGGCCGCGCAGCCACAGCTCGCCGGGCTGGTCGGGGCCGGTGTCGTTGCCCTCCTCGTCCACGGTGCGCAGCTCGGTATCCACCAGCGCCTGGCCGACGTAGCCCTCGCGGTACGGGCTCAGCAGCGTGCCGGTGGAGACCACCGGCGAGGCCTCGGTGAGGCCGAAACCTTCGCGCACCGGCGCGCCGGTGCGCGCTTCCCAGCGGCGACCCACTTCGCGGTTCAGCGGCGCGCCGCCGGAGGTCACCCACTTCAGGTGGCTGAAGTCGATGGCGGGGAAATCCGGGTGGTTCATCAGGCCGACGAACAGGGTGTTGATCCCGCTCATCAGGGTGAAGGGATAGCGGCGCATCGCGCCGATGATCTCGTCGAGGTTGCGGCCGTCGCGGATGAACACGGTGTGCAGGCCCATGCCGACCGAGGACAGGCAGTTCGTGGCGAAGGCCATGATGTGGTAGAGCGGCAGCGGCGCGATGCGCACGTCGGTGGCCGGCTCCAGCAAGCCGGGGCGCAGGAACAGTTCCAGGGTCTGGATGACGTTGGCGATCAGGCAGCGGTGGCTGAGCATCGCGCCCTTGGAGACGCCGGTGGTGCCGCCGGTGTATTGCAGCAGCGCGAGGCGATCCAGCCCCGACTCGGCGTCCACCGGTGGTGCCTCGGCACCCAGGCGCAGGGCCTGCTGGAAGCGTGTGCCGTCAGCCGTGTCGCAATCGAACTGCGGGTGCTCGATATCATGGAGCGAGGTCAGCAGCACCTGGCGCACCTGGGTGTCCCCCTGCACGCCACGCAGCAGCGGCAGCAGGCGGTCGAGCAGCAGCACGGCGCTGGCGCCGGAGTCGGCCAACTGGTGACGCAGTTCGCTGGCGGTGTACTGCGGGTTGGTGTTCACCAGCACGACGCCGGCCTTCAACGCGCCGAAGGTGGCGATGGGATACTGCAGGGAGTTGGGCAGCATCAGCGCCAGGCGATCGCCGGGTTGCAGGCCGGCCTGGTGGCGCAGGTAACGGGCGAAGGCGTCGGCCTGGCGCTCCAGCTCGGCGAAGCTCAGGTGGCTGTCGCCGCAGGAGAACGCGAGGCGCTCGGGGAATTCGCGACAGGCATCGCGCAGCAGGTCGTGGAGGTTCTGGTAGTCGTGACGGGTGATCTCGCGGGCCACATGGCCGGTCGGTTGAGCGGACATCGACGTCTCCGTTGCTTTTTTCCGAGCCTGGAGAGGCTCTGGCTTCGAATTGTTGTTCTGCACAGCGAAACAGTGTGTCGAAATCGATGGTATGCGATAGGCTAACCCGGCGCAACGAGCACACGCGGACCGCTGCGTGGCGACAGGGCTATCTGCTATCGTTCGCCCGCGCCGCGCGTGGCGCCGCCACACAGATCCCCCGCCGAGGCCCCATGAGCGACGACGTCGAAGACAGCAGCAACCCCAAGGACCGCAAGTACGTCGAGGCGCTCGCCCGCGGACTGGACGTGCTGCGTGCCTTCACCCACGGCTCGGTGGTGCTCGGCAACCAGGAAATCTCGCGGATCACCGGCCTGCCCAAGGCGACGGTGTCGCGCATGACCTACACCCTGACCCAGCTCGGCTACCTCTGCTACTCGCAGCAGCACGAGAAGTACCAGCTGGATTCCGGCGTGCTGGCGCTGGGGTATGCCTACGTCTCGAACCTGCGCGTGCGGCAGTTGGCCAAGCCGTACATGGATGCCTTCGCCCGCCGCACCAACACCACGGTCGGCCTGACCTGCCGCGACTGGCTGTCGATGATCTACGTGGAAAATTGCCGTCCGCCGGACGCCACGTCCCTGCGCATGGACGCCGGCGTGCGCCTGCCGCTGGCGACCACCGCCGCTGGCCGTGCGTACCTCGCCGCGACCCCGGAGCAGGAGCGCGAGCACCTGCTGTCGGCGCTGCAGGAGCGCCACGAAGGCGATTGGTCTGTCATGCGTGCCTCGCTGGAGGCGTCCTTCGAGGAATACCGCCAGCATGGTTTCTGCCTCTCGCTCGGCGATTGGGACCGCAACGTACGCGCTGCCGGCGTACCGCTGCGCCTGGCCGATGGCGGGCTGATGGCGCTGACCTGCGGCGCGCCGTCGTTCCAGCTCAGCGAGGAGACGCTGCGCGGCTCGCTGGCGCACGAGCTGGAAATCCTGGCGCGGGATATCGAGAGCCTCGGGGCCTGATCCCACCCTTCTCCAAAAATTGAAAAATCGTCGCGGACTTCGTCCGCGACGGTTCGGCATTCCCGGCGGATAGCGGAATCTCCCTGTAGGAGCGGGCCGCGCCCGCGCCCGCGATCGCGGGCATAGCCCGCTCCTACAAAGAGACGACGTTACGCCTCAGGCGACTTCCATCAACCGCGCATAAACCTTCAGGTGATGATCGTCGTCACCCAGTTGGTGGCTGAGCATCACCAGGCGCTTGGCGTGGTGCGCCAGCACGTATTCCCAGGTCATGCCGATGCCGCCGTGCAGCTGGATCGCCTGCTCGGCCACGTAGCGCGCCGCGCGGGTGACGATGAACTTGGCGGCGGCCAGGGTGCGGCTGCGCTCGGCGCTGTCGGGCTGGTCGGCGACGCAGGCGGCGAGGATCGCCATGCTGGTGGCCTGTTCCAGCTCGCTGCGCATGTCCACCATGCGGTGCTGCAGCACCTGGAACTTGCCGATCGGCATGCCGAACTGCTTGCGCGTCTTCAGGTAGTCCAGGGTCAGCGTGCAGGCTTCCTGCAGACTGCCGAGGGCTTCGGCGCACTGCGCGGCGATGGCGCGACCCTGTTGATAACGCAGCGCCGGCAGTGCCTCGCCGGGCGTGCCGATGGCCTCGCCGATGGCACCGTCGAGGAACAGCTCGCAGGCGCGCTGGCCGTCCACCGTCGGATACTCACGGCGGCTCACGCCGGCCTGCTGCGGATCGACGAGGAACAGGCCGATGCCCGCCTCGTCCCGCGCATTGCCGGACACCCGCGCCGAGACCAGGATCGCCGTGGCGCTCTGCCCGCCGATCACCACTGCCTTGCGCCCGCTCAGCGTCCAGCCATTGCCGGCCGGCTCCGCGCGGGTCTGCACGTCGTGCAACTGGTAGTGACTCTGCGGCTCTTCCAGCGCGACCGCCAGCTGCGCTTCGCCGCTGGCGATGCGCGGCAGCCACTGGTCCTTCTGCGCGTCGCTGCCGAGCTGAGCAATCAACCCGCCGCTGTGCACCACCGATTGCAGGTAGGGCTCCAGGCACAGGCCGCGACCCAGCTCGGTGAGTACCAGCAGGCTTTCCACGCCGCCGCCGAAGCCGCCATGGCTTTCCGGCAGCGACACCGCGGTCAGCCCCAACTCGCCGAGCTGGCGCCAGAAGTCGGCGCTGTAGCCCAGTTCGCTCCTGCTGAAGCCCTCGCGCTTGTCGAACGGGTATGCGTCGCGAACCAGGCGGGCCGCGGTGTCCTGCAGCATCTGCTGCTCTTCGCTCAGTTTGAAGTCCATGGTTCTGGCCTCACAGCTCGAGAATCATCTTGGAGACGATGTTCTTCTGGATTTCGTTGGAGCCGCCGAAGATCGACAGCTTGCGCA
>CBIGPF010000090.1:0-23862 GCA_966191535.1 uncultured Pseudomonas sp.
ACTACCAGCACCGCGTCGATCCCAAGGTCCCCATCGAGGAAACCGTCGGCGCCATGGCCGAGCTGGTGAAAGCCGGGAAGGTGCGTTATCTCGGCCTCAGCGAGGCCTCGGCAGAAACACTGGAGCGCGCGCACCAGGTTCATCCGATCACGGCGCTGCAGAGCGAGTACTCGCTATGGACTCGCGACCCGGAAGAGAACGGCGTGCTGGCCGCCTGCGAACGCCTGGGCGTCGGCTTCGTCCCCTACAGCCCGTTGGGCCGGGGCTTCCTCACCGGCGCGCTGAAAAGCCCGGATGATTTCGCCGAGGACGACTACCGCCGCTCCAGCCCGCGCTTCACCGGGGAGAACTTCGGGAAGAACCTGCAACTGGTGGCCAAGGTCGCCGAGTTGGCCGCCGCCCGCGGGGTGAAGCCCTCGCAACTGGCGCTGGCCTGGGTGCTGGCCCAGGGCGCGCACCTGGTACCGATCCCCGGCACCAAGCAGCGCAAGTACCTGGAAGAGAACGTTGCTGCCGTGGACCTCGCGCTGACCCAGGCGGAACTGCTGGAGCTGGACGCGATCTTCCCGGCCGGTGCGGCCGCCGGCGGGCGCTACAGCGAACAGGTGATGGCGCTGATCCAGTAAAAGCTCTGCACCGGGGCTCCGGTGGGCGCTCGCAGCGGTTATGCTGACAGTGTCCACCGGAGGCTCCATGCGATTCGTTCCCGCCGCACTGCTCGTACTTTCCTTCCTTCCCTTTGCCGCGCACGCGGATGAAGAGTGCCAGGTAACGGCCGTATTCAGCGGCGACCAGTTGACCTGCCAACGCGCGGACGGCGACGACACCACCATTCACCTGCGCGGTGTCACGGCCCCGGAACTGGAACAGCCCTTCGGCCAGCGCTCACGCGCGGCCCTGGTGCAACTCGCGCTGGGCAAGAGCGCCACCCTCAAGCACGCCGAGCAACTAGCCGACGGCAGCCTGCGCGCGGCGGTGTGGGTCACCCCGGCAGAGTGCCCGAACTGCGGTCATACCCTGGATATCGGTCGCGCGCAGCTGAGCATCGGCCTCGCGCGCTGGCGGCAGAGCGACGCGCAGACACCCGAGGAAGTCGGCCAGTACCAGTTCGAGGAACACGAGGCCAAGGCACGCCGCACCAATCTCTGGCGCAAACCCTGAGGCCAGGGTCCGTCAGTTGCTGACGTAGTGCTGCAGGATGCGCCGGTCTTCGCCCTCGTCCACCAGCGCTTTCAGCGTCTGCGCATAACGCCGAACGAAGTCCTCGTCCTGGGTGCGCTTGCTGAAGGCGACTTCCGCCGATTCAGCTGACACCACCACCCCGGTGGGCTCGATGCGCCGAGCCAGGCCCAACTGCTGCAGCTCGTACTGGCCGCTGTGCTCGTCAGCGATGATGCCGTCGATGCGACCCTTGTCGACCATGTGCCAGAGGTTGCTGCGGCTGGGATTGAAGAACACCCGCGCGGCGTAGTCCGGATCGGCCATCAGTTGTCGATAGGGCTCACCGTAGGACACGTCGATCTGCGCGCCCAGGCGGAAGTCGCTGCCTGGCAGGTCGGACAGCTGCTGCAGGCGGTCACGCTGCGGCAGGCCGCGACGGACGAAGAGGATGTTACGCGACGGCGGCAGGACAGTGCCGGAGAACCAGGCATAGGCCTCGCGCTCGGGCTTGCGGAAGGCACCGGGCAGCACGTCGAGACGGCCCAGTTCCAGCTCCTTGAGTGCCCGCGCCCAGGGCAGCTTGACCATTCGCACCTGGCAGCCCAGGCGCTCCAGAACGGTGCGGTTCAGCTCGACGTAGAGGCCGCCGACGCTGCCGTCGGGCAATTGCATGCTGAACGGCGGGTCGTCATCCCAGCGCAGGGTTTTCTCGCAGGCGGCCAGCGGCACACTGCCCAGCGCCAGGCCCAGCAGGACCAGGCACTTCAGGCGCGCACGCAGGGGCAACGGCAGGCGAAGGGCTAGCGACGGCAAGATCACGACTCACGACAGGAGAAGACGGATGGCCTGAGTGTATTGAACCCGATGCCCGTGTGACCAGCGGTGATCGGGTTCGCACGTTGGTTCCGTCTCGCTTACTGCCAGCCGTAGCGCCGGGCGAACCAGCCCTTCACCGCCTGGGTCAGCGCCATGTACCCCAGCAGGATCGCCACCAGCCACGGCCAGTAGCCCAGCGGTAGGGCCGTCATGCGGAACGAGTGCGCCAGCGGCCCCATCGGCAGGAAGATCGCCACCATCACGATTGCCAGGGTCATGCCCAGCAGCGGCCAGGCGGCGCGGCTCTGCAGGAAGGGAATGCGCCGGGTGCGAATCATGTGCACCACCAGCAGCTGGGAAATCAGCCCTTCGACGAACCAGCCGGACTGGAACAGCGTCTGGTGCTCCGGTGAATTCGCGCCGAACACATGCCAGAGCACGAGGAAGGTGGCGATGTCGAAGATCGAGCTGATCGGCCCGAAGAACACCATGAAGCGTCCGATTCCCGCCGGGTTCCATTGCTGCGGCTTGCGCAGCAGCTCATCGTCGACATGGTCGAAGGGAATGGCGATCTGCGACAGGTCGTAGAGCAGGTTCTGCACCAGCAGTTGCAGCGGCAGCATCGGCAGGAAGGGAATGAAGGCACTGGCCACCAGCACGCTGAACACGTTGCCGAAGTTGGAGCTGGCGGTCATGCGGATGTACTTGAGCATGTTGGCGAAGGTGCGGCGCCCTTCGATCACGCCCTCCTCCAGGACCATCAGGCTCTTTTCCAGGAGGATCAGGTCGGCCGCTTCCTTGGCGATGTCCACCGCTGAATCCACCGAGATGCCGATGTCCGCCGTGCGCAGAGCCGGCGCATCGTTGATGCCGTCTCCAAGGAAGCCGACCACATGGCCGCGCTCGCGCAGCACCCGCACCAGGCGTTCCTTGTGGCTGGGAGTGAGCTTGGCGAACAGCGTGGTGCGCTCGGCCAGCTCGCCCAGCGCCGCATCCTCCAGTTCGTCTAGCTGCGGGCCGAGCAGCACGCCCTCGACCACCAGCCCGACGTCACGGCAGACCTTCAGGCTCACCCGGTCGTTGTCGCCGGTCAGCACCTTCACCGCCACGCCATTCTCCGCCAGCGCGCGCAGCGCCGGGGCCGTGGTTTCCTTGGGCGGGTCGAGGAAGGCAATGTAGCCGGCCAGGCACAGCCCGCTTTCGTCGGCCACGCCATAGGTGTCGCGGGTCGGCGGCAGCTCACGGGTGGCCACCGCGACAACCCGCAAGCCTTCCTGGTTGAGCCCATCGGCGACCGCACGAATGCTGTCCAGGCGCGCCCCGGTGAGCGGCTCGACGCCATCCGCGGTCTCCACCGTCTCGCAGACTGCCAGCACCTCCTCCAGCGCGCCCTTGCAGATCAGCAGGTGATTGTCCTCGCGCTCGCTGACCACCACGGACATGCGGCGACGGGCGAAGTCGAAGGGAATCTCGTCGAGCTTGCGGAAGCGGCTGTCCACCTTCAACGCATGACGCAGCTCGACGTGATCGAGCACGGCGACGTCCAGCAGGTTCTTCAGTCCGGTCTGGTAGTGGCTGTTGAGGAAGGCCAGCTGCAGCACGCGATCCTGTACCTGGCCAAAAGCGTCGGTGTGGCGCTCGAGGACGATGCGGTCCTGGGTCAGGGTGCCGGTCTTGTCGGTGCACAGGATGTCCATGGCGCCGAAGTTCTGGATGGCGTCCAGGCGCTTGACGATCACCTTGCGCCGGCTGAGCACCACCGCGCCCTTGGCCAGGGTCGACGTGACGATCATCGGCAGCATTTCCGGGGTCAGGCCGACAGCGATGGACAGCGCGAACAACGCGGCCTCCAGCCAGTCACCCTTGGTGAATCCGTTGATCAGCAGCACCACTGGCGCCATCACCAGCATGAAGCGGATCAGCAGCCAGCTGACGCGGTTCACCCCGGCCTGGAAGGCGGTTGGCGTCGGGTCGCTGGCGATCACCCGCTCGGCGAGGGAGCCGAAATAGGTGCGCGTGCCCGTGCCGATCACCACTACCTGGGCCGAGCCGCTGACCACGGTGGTTCCCATGAAGCACAGGCTGTCACGCTCCAGCGGGTTGCCCTGGCGGGCGTCGCGCACCTGGGCGAATTTCTCGACGGGCAGGGATTCGCCGGTGAGCGCGGCCTGGCCGACGAACAGGTCCTTGGCGCTGAGCAGACGCACGTCCGCCGGCACCATGTCGCCAGCCGACAGCCACAGCACATCTCCGGTCACCAGTTCGCGGATCGGCACTTCCGAGCGGCCCGCCAGGCCATTGCCCTGGGCGCTGCGGAACACCGTGGCGGTGTTGCTCACCATCGCCTTGAGCTTCTCGGCGGCGCGGTTGGAGCGTTTTTCCTGGATGAAACGCAGCAGCGTGGAAATACCCACCATGCTGCCGATCACCACGGCAGCCTCCACGTCCTCGGTGAACCAAGAGATGGTCGCCAGCACGGTCAGCAGCAGGTTGAAGGGGTTGCAGTAGCAGTACCACAGATGCTTCCAGGCACCGATGGGACGGTCCTGGTCAATCTCGTTCAAGCCATCGCGCTGGCGACGCTCGTCCGCCTCGCTTTCGCTCAGGCCTTCGCGTCGGCTTCCCAGGCGTTCGAGCACGGACGCCGGTTCCAGTGCGGACCATTCCAGCAGCGCCGTGGTCAGCGCATTCGGCGCCTGGCGGCCGGCAGCAGAACCCCGCAGCAGGTCGCGCGCGGCCAACCGGCGCAATTGACGGGCCGGGAAGCCCTTGTTGATGAATTCGAGCAGGTGGGTCCTGATGAGGTCCAGGCGCATGATGACGTTCCCCTTGTGCGCACATCGTCCGGCGGCGGGGAGGAGTCTCTGCCAGCTACCTTAAGGGGCCATGAAGGTTGGCGGGCGCCCGGATGCGCGCCGCCGAACGCCGTCAGAAATCGCGCTTATAGAAGATGTCCAGCGAGCTCGCCAGGCCGCTGGCTGCCTCCAGGTAGACCTTCTTGCTCAGCAGGTAGCGTAGCGCAATGGTGTTGGCCGGCTCGAAGACACCGACGCCGTAGCGCAGGCTGAGACGGTCGGAGAGCTGGCCGCTGGCGACAACGCTGGTGCTGTTGCCGGTACCTTCGGTGTCCAGCTGGAAGTCCTGGATGCCCAGGCGCTGGGCGACTTCGCCGGTCAGCGGCGCGCTGCCGGCCAGGCCGAGCGCGAGGGCCGCCTCGCCAAGCATGTTGCTGTCCTCGCCGCTGGACATCGGCCGGCCCAGCACCAGGTAGGACAGCGCCTGCTGCTGACTCATCGCAGGCTCGGAGAACACCTCGCTGCGTGGCTGCTCGGCGTTGCCGGTCAGGCGCAGGCCGGCGACCACGTCGTCGACCTTGCGGATCGCCTCGACGTCGAGGAACGGCTGGTCGATGGGCCCGGCGAACAGCAGCCGCGCGCGGCGGATGGTCAGCTTCTGGCCGTAGGCGCGGTAGCGACCGTTGTTCAGACGCAGTTCGCCACGGGTGTCCATGTTGTCGCCGATGTGCACCTGGCCAGCCAGCTCGGCGTTCAGCCCGAAACCGCTGAAGGTCAGCTTGTCGCTGCCGACCCTGACGTCGATATCCATGTTCAGCGCCAGGGCACTTTTCGGTTCCTGCTTCGCACCGACGATCACGGTGTCGTCGGAGACCTTGACCGTGGACGGCGGCAACTGGCGGATGGTGATGGCGCCGCGCGGCACCTGCACCGAACCGGAAACGGCCAGACGCTCACCGGCCATCTGCACGGTGAGATCCGGCTCCACTTCCAGGTTGGCGTAGGGTTCCACGGTCACCGGCAGACGGTTGCCGCGCAGTTTCACGTCGACGTCCAGGCCACTGAACCAGGCGATGCGTCCGGCCAGGCTGCCGTTACCGTGCTCGCCCGCCTTCCAGTCTCCGCTCAGGTCGACCTGCTCACCGGCGATCCGCGCCGTGACCTGCAACTGTTCGAAGCGGGTCGGCAGGTCGCCACCGGAAATCTCGCCATCACTCAGGCGCAGTTCGCCATCCACTCGTGGCGCCAGCAAGCCACCGGAAATCTGTCCGCTGCCGTTAAGGTGCCCTTTCAGGGTTTCCACCATGGGCGCGAACGGCCGCGCCACGGAGATATCCAGGCCATTGAGGCTGAAGGTGCCGTTCACCGGCTTGGCTTTCGGCCGCGGATCGAGCTGGACCTGCGCCTGCAGGCTGCCGAGCTTGTCGCCGAGGAATTGCAGGCTGGTGTCGATGCGCCGGGGCGTCAGGCGGCTCTCCAGTTGCAGGCGCTGGTAGGGGAAGTCGACCCAGTCTTCCTGCTCCTTGATACGCAGGGTGCCATTGTTGGCATTGATCAGGATCGAGCCATTGGGGCCGCTGGCAGGCAGGTCGAGCTGCACGTCGCCGTCCAGCTTGCCCTTCCAGGCGAAATCCTCGGGCAACCAGCGCGCCAGGCTGTCCAGCGGGAACTCGCGCAGGTGCATGCGCAAGCGCGGGTCGGGCATCAGCCGCTGGTCTTCCATGCACAGACTGGCCGGACCGGAGGCCCAGCAATGGGCACCGAGGTTGATCCGCCCGTCCGCCAGGCGCTCAAGGCGCGCCGGCTGCTGCAGCCGCCAGTCCTGGCCGCCGCTCTGGATGTCGCCGCTGGCCAGGCGTCCGCGCCAGTCCCTGCCGTTCCAGTTGCCGTCCAGGCCGAGGTCGAGCGCCACCGGCTTGCCCTGCAGGTTGAGGGCGAGTTGCTGACGCTTCAGGTCGCCGCTGCCATCGAGCTTGAGCACGCCGAAATCGGTATCGCCACTGTGCAGCCCCTGGGCCATGAGGCTCACCCGGCCACGCTGGGCGGTATCCAGAGAAGCGGTCAGGCCCAGCGTACGCAGGCCCTGGTCGGCGTAGGCGACGCGCTGGCCATCGAGTTTCAATTGGCCATGCGGCGCCTGCAGTGTGCCAGCCAGGTCGAGACGGCCGCTCACCTGGCCGAACAACTGTGGCCATAGTTGGCCAAGGCGGCTCAGGGCGATGTCCAGGCGGCCGGACAGCCGCTGGTCCAGCGCGGCCTGCCCGCTGATGCGGTTGTCGCCCAGTTGCAGCGCGAGGCCATCGACCTTCCACGCCTGCCCCGCCGCTGTGGCATTCGCCTTGAAGGTGGCCGGCTGACCACGCAAACGGCCCTGCAGATCGAGATTGGCGTCGAGGTTCAGCACCTCGCCCTTGAGCGATCCCTTGCTGCGCAGTGGACCACCGAGGCGGCCGGGCATTTCTTCGAGCCAGTAGGCGGGGTCGAAGTCGGACAGGTCGAGCGCCGCGTCCCAGATCACCGCATCGGCGAAACCGACTTTCAGGTGCCCTTCGGCTTTGCCCTGCCCCGCCACCAGTTTCAGCGACGGCAGGAAGACCTCCGAGAGGTTGCCCGAGACCGGACTGGCCAGGGTGAAGTCGCCAGCCGGCCCCTTGAAGGCACCCTCGAAGTTGCCCAGGTAAGCGCCATCGCTGTAGCTCACTTCGGCCTTGAAGGTGTGCACGCTCACCGGCGGCTCGTCGATCTCCGGGTACAGTCGACGCCAGGGGAAGTCGAGCCAGTCGAGCTGGGCGTTGGCGGCGAAGGCGTCCTTCCAGTCCAGGCGGCCGGTGATTGCCACGCGCTGGTCCTGGGCGGCGCTCAGGTCGAGCGCGGCGATATCCGCCCCCTCGGCGTCGACGCGACCGCGCAGGGTCAGCACCACCGGGCTCTCTTCGGCAGGAAGCACGGCGGCGCCGGCCAGTTGGTAGCCATCCTCGAGGTTACCGCTGGCGTTCAGGCGCAGTTGGTTCAGCGTCAGGGTGTCGGGCAGGGAAGCGTCGGCCTTGAAGCCATCGGCAGTCACCAACGCGGTGGCCGGCAGGTTCTCCACCAGGGGCTGCAGGTCGCCTTCCAGGCGGCCGTTCAAGTAACCGCTGCTTTGCGCCTGCAGCTTCAGGTGGCCCATCAGCTCGCCCTTGGCCTGCACCTGCAGGGACCAGGGCTTTTCACCCGGCGCGGGCAGGCCGAGCGTGCCTTCTGCTTCGAGCGGCCAGCCCTGCGTGGGCTTCAGCAAACCCTTGAGCGACAGGCTCAGGCCATCGCGAGCAAGCTTCACCGAGTCGATGTGCAGGCCTTCTTGGTCCCAGCGTGCGCTCAGTTCGGCGTCGCGCAACTGCTCCTGATCGTCCAGCAGGAAGCGGCCGATGCGGATGCCACCCAGCTCCAGCGAGAACGGCAGCTTCAGGTCGGGCAGTTCGAGGGGGCCGGACGATTCGTTCGGCGCGCTTGGCGGCAGGGTCAGCAGCACGTCATCGGCCACGACCTTGTGCAGGCACAGGGTCATGCGCAGCAGGCAGCCTGGCGACCAGTCGATCTGCGGTCGATCCAGCACCAGGTGGGTCGCACCGTCGGTCCATTCCAGGCGCTTGGCGCTGAAGCCACCAGCGAGGCGACCCTCGAACTCGTCAACGCTCAGGCCAGGCACCCAGCTCAGCACGGCGCGGCTGCCCGACGGCGTGCCGAGCAAGGCGGCCACGGTGATGAGCAGCAGCAGAATCAGCCCGAGCAGGCTGCCCAGGCTCCAGCGCAGCGCGCGCATCCAGCCCGCGCGGCTCACAGTTCAGGCCCCATGGAGAAGTGCAGGCGGATACCACCGTCCTCGTCCAGGCCGTCCGCCAGGTCCAGGCGCAACGGGCCGACCGGAGAGATCCAGCGGATGCCGATGCCCACGCCGGTCTTGATCGAGGGGAAGTCCAGCGAGTTGAACGCGTTGCCCTGGTCGACGAAGGCCGCGATGCGCCAGCGCTCGGCGATGGGGTACTGGTACTCGACGCTGCCGGCGACCATGTAGCGGCCGCCGATGCGATCACCGTCGGAGTTCTTCGGCGAGAGAGTCTGGTAGTCGTAGCCGCGTACGCTCTGGTCACCGCCGGCGAAGAAGCGCAGCGATGGCGGGATCGCGCTGTAGTCGTTGGTGGCGATACCGCCGACCTGGATGCGTCCGAGCAACCGCTGACCTCCCCAGAAACTGGTCACGCCCTTGGCCATGGCATTGATGTGGGCGACGTCGGCGTCCGCCATCAGCCCTTCCTTGGCGCCCTTCACTTCGAACTGCAGCCGGTAGCCCTGGCCGGGATCGATCTTGTTGTCGGCCTTGAGGATCGAGTAGCCGATGCCCGGCATCAGGAAGCTGCTCAGGCCGGAGTCGTCGCCCAGCTTGTATTCCTCACGCTGCCAGTTCAGCGAGACGACCCGCTGCCAACCGCTGTCGAGCTTGTGGTGCCATTCGCCGCCGAGGGTCAGCAGCTTGCTCTCGGTGTCCACCAGGTCTTCGTACTGGTAGCCGCTGGTGAAGCGCAGCTTGTCGGTGAGCGGCGGGTCCAGCGGGATCTCGTACCAGGCACCGACGTTCTGCCGGGGCGCGGAAACCTCCGCCTCGAAGCCCAGGCTGTGGCCTTGCGGGTTGACCCAGTGGCGCGTCCAGGTCGCCCGGGCACGCGGCCCCACGTCCGTCGAGAAGCCCAGGCCAAGCCCCATGGTGCGGGGCTTGCGCGCTTCCAGGTGGACATGCACCGGCACCACGTCGCCATCGGCGTTGGTCGGCGCGGCATCGACCCGCACACCGTCGAAATAGCCGCTGGACTGCAAGGCCTGGTTGAGATCGGCGATCTGCTCGGAGTCGTAGTCGGCGCCTTCCTTGAACGGCACCATGCGCTGCAGCAGTTCCTCATCGAAGGGGAAGTCACCGGCGAAATCGACCTTGCCCAGGCGGTAGCGCGGGCCGCTGGCGTACACCAGCTCGATGTCCGCGACACCGGCCTCGGGGTCGATGCGCAATTGCTGCTGGGTGAACTGACCGCGGAAGAAGCCGAAGCGCGAGGCCTGGTTCTGGATCAGTCGTTTGGCGTCTTCGTAGGCGCCGTGGTTGAGCTGCGCGCCGGGCTTCAGGGCATCGCCACCGGGGACCCGGAAGCTCTTGAGCTTGGCCGCCGGCCCATCGACGCGTACCGTCACGCTACGCAGATGGATGGGCTCGCCGGGGCGAACGTTGATCCGCAGGGTCGGCTCCTTGTCATGGGTCACCCGACCGCGGATACGTGCCTGGTAGTAACCCAACGCCTGGGCGGCCTTCTGCGCCTGCTCGACGGCATTGCGCCGGAATCGTTGCAGGGCCGCCTGATCACGCTCGCCAAGGCTGCCCACATAGGCCTCGATATTGGCCTTGAGCGCAGCGTTGGCGGGGGTGATGCGAACATCGAGATGGGCTTCGGCCGCCAGGGCCCTCTGCAAGCAGAAGGCCAGTACCAGCAGCAGCCCAAGCAATCCTTGGACAACTCTCATGGCGCGAAATGCTAGCACGGGTTTTCCCCGCCATGCCTTCATCTAGAGCGCAGCAAGCCCTGGAACAGGCAATTTCCCCTAGCCGACGGACGCTTTCATCGCCTCACGGCCCTGCGTGGAATGGAACAGCACGTGCTCGCGAATCGGCCCCAGCGCCACCTCTCCCAATTCCTCGTACCCGTGACGTCGATAGAACTCCAGATAACGCGCGTTGCCGGTATCCAGCACCAGCCCCTGCGAACCGCCATCCTCTGCACACCAGGCGTGCAGCGCGTCGAGCAACTGTTCGCCGAGGTGCTTGCCCTGGAATTCCGGGTGCACGCCGATCAGCGGCAGAACGTGATACGGCCCCGGCGGCAGGCAGCCAAGCACCGCGGAGTGATAGTCGAGAAAGCGCCGGGTGCAACCCAGGCCGGTGGTGAGCAGCATGCGCATGCGCCAGAACCAGCTCTCGGTGACATCCAGGCGGCGCTGGGGCGGTACCACCAGCGCCACTCCCACCAGGCGGTCATCGATCAGCAGGCCAATGGCCGGCAGCTCCTCGACAAAATGCTGGTTGACCAGCTCGCGGACGGTCGCCCGCACTCGCTGGTCGAAGCCGGCACGGTCGGATTCGAACAGGTAGGCGAAGGTTGGTTCGTGGCGATAGGCGTGATAGAGCAGCGAGCGGACTTCACGGCTGTAATTGCCGTCCAGCAGACGGACTTCGGCGAGGGTATCAGGCATGCGGACGCCTCTTCGGATGAGTTCTTCTTATGGTTATGAGTCCAGCCACAAAACCCTAGCAGTGCCTCGCCGGGGTCGCCAGGGCCGGGCCACCTGGGCTAGCATCGTGCTTTTGCCAGGGCGCCCAGGATGAAAATCGTCTCCTTCAATATCAACGGTTTGCGCGCACGTCCCCACCAGCTCCAGGCGATCATCGAGCGCCACCAGCCGGACGTGATCGGCCTGCAGGAAACCAAGGTCGCCGACGAGCAGTTCCCCCGTGAGGAAATCGAAGCCCTCGGCTACCACGTGCATTACCACGGGCAGAAAGGCCACTACGGCGTCGCCCTGCTGTCCCGCCAGGAACCGCTGGAACTGCAGCGCGGCTTCCCCAACGACGACGAGGACTCCCAGCGCCGCTTTATCTGGGGCACCTTCAAGGACGCCGAAGGCCAGTCGATCACCGTGATGAACGGCTACTTCCCCCAGGGCGAGAGCCGCGACCATCCGGTGAAGTTCCCCGCCAAGCAGCGCTTCTACGCCGACCTGCAGGACCTGCTGGAAACCCGCTTCCAGCCCGACCAGCCGCTGGTGGTAATGGGCGACATCAACATCTCGCCGGAAGATTGCGACATCGGTATCGGCGAGGAGAACCGCAAGCGCTGGCTGAAGACCGGCAAGTGCAGCTTCCTGCCGGAAGAGCGGGAATGGCTGGCACGCCTGAAGGGCTGGGGCCTGGTGGACAGCTTCCGCCTGCAGAATCCCAGCGTGGACGACCGCTTCAGCTGGTTCGACTACCGCAGCCGCGGCTTCGAGGACACTCCCAAGCGCGGCCTGCGCATCGACGTCATCCTTGCCTCGGAGGCCCTGCGCGGCCGCATCGCCGACACCGGCGTGGACTACGACATCCGCGGCATGGAAAAGCCCTCGGACCACGCGCCGATCTGGTTGCAGCTGAAGTAATCGCCCTCAACGGAAAAGCCCGGCACTCGCCGGGCTTTTTCATGTTCGGTGCGCGGGCACGACAATGGGCCAGGGCGATCCCGGACGTCACACTTCACCGTCAATCCGCCAGCCCTGGCTGATGGCCGCGACAACCGCTCTGCCCCGCAGCGAAGCGTCATATCGATGCAATGATTCCGACTTAATCTGCCGCGCCAACGATGCCTCAAATGGAAGTTGACCCATGCAGTACAAGTCGAGCCCCAGCGATGCCCAACCCTGGCCCGTCACCATCGCCTGGCTCACCATCGCCTTCATCTGCTACGCGTTCCCCTGGTCGGCATTCGCCGCCCTGCCCTCGTCCCAGGGTGGAGAGCCGGTGCTGCGCATCCAGGGCTCCAACACCATCGGCGCGCACCTGCTGCCGGAGCTGGTGAAAGGCCTGCTGGTCAGCGAGGGCTACAGCGACGTCAGCGCCAAGCCGGGCAAGGCGGAGAACGAACAGCGCATCATCGGTCGCACCCGGGATGGCAAGGAGGCGATCATCGACCTCGCGGCCCACGGTTCCAGCACCGGCTTCGTCGCCCTCAAGGACAACAGCGCCGAGCTGGCCGCGGCGTCGCGCCCGATCAAGGATGCCGAAGCCGCCGGCCTGTCGGCGTCTGGCAACCTGCGCAGCGCCAAAGCCGAACAGGTGATCGGCATCGATGGCCTGGCGATCATCGTCAACGCGGCCAACCCGCTGGACGAACTGACCACCGACACGCTGGCCAGGATCTTCTCCGGCGAGGTGAAGACCTGGGAAGAAATCGGCGGGCGCGGCGGTGCGATTCGCCTGTATTCGCGTGATGACAACTCCGGCACCTTCGACACCTTCAAAGAGCTGGTCCTCGCCAGCCACGGCAAGGCGCTGGCCAGCGGCGTCCCGCGCTTCGAGTCCAGCGACCAGCTCTCCGCCGAAGTCAGCAAGGACCCGCAGGGCATCGGTTTCGTCGGCCTGTCCTCGATCCAGAAATCCAAGGCCCTGCGCATCGCCGATGGCGAGTCCCAGGCCATGCCGCCGTCCGCCACACTGATCGCCACCGAGGACTATCCGCTGTCGCGCCGCCTGTTCCTCTACATGAAGCCCGAAGAGCCGAACCGCTGGGCCCGCGCCCTGCTGCAATTCGCCCAGGGCGACAAGGGCCAGGCCCTGGTCAGCGCCAGTGGCTTCGTCGGTCAGCGCGTCCAGGCGGTGAAGATGGCGCCGCGCGCCAGCATGCCGGAGAACTACCAGGCCCTGGCGCGGGACGCCGAACGGCTGTCGGTGAACTTCCGCTTCCGCGAAGGCAGCGCGACGCTGGACAACAAGGCCCAGCGCGACATCGACCGCCTGATCGCCTACCTGCAGCAGAACGGCAAGATGAACAAGCAGGCCGTGCTGGTCGGCTTCGGCGATCCCAAGCAGGACCCGGCACGCGCCGAGCTGCTGTCCAAGCTGCGCGCCATGGCCGTTCGCCGCGAGCTGGCGAAGGAAGGCGTGATGTTCCGCGAGATCAGCGGCATGGGCGACGCCCTGCCGGTGGCAGCCAACAGCGACAACGACGGCCGGGTGAAAAACCGCCGCGTCGAAGTCTGGGTCTACTGATCCCCCAGGAACAGACCCGCCGAGGATCAGCGTCTAGACTTCTGTCAGACGCTGACGCCTCAGTCCCTGATCCGTGTAGGAACTTGTTACGTTCCATCGCTTGCCTGCGGCGCCTGCTCTGCTATTTTCCCGCCAGTGACGCCGGGCCCCTCTGACGGTTGCCAACCGCCATGTCGGAGTCACTTTTCGACAACGACACTAAGGGAGGGGCCACATGACAGCTCTGCACGCCTTTTTGACCGAACCATTCCTCGGAACCGCCACCTGGTTCTGGCTGGCCTTCCTGGCCATCGTGATTCTTCTGCTCGTACTCGACCTGGGCGTCCTGCAACGCGATCACCATGAGATCGGCGTGCGCGAGAGCCTGATGCTCTCCGCCGGCTACTTCGCCTGCGGCCTGGCCTTCGGTGGCTGGGTCTGGTACGAGTTCGGCGCCACCAGCGCGGTGGAGTACTACACCGGTTTCCTCGTCGAACAATCGCTGTCCATGGACAACGTGTTCGTCATGGCGATGATCTTCGGCTTCTTCGGCATCCCCCGCCGCTACCAGCACCAGGTCCTGTTCTGGGGCATCCTCGGCGCCATCGTCATGCGTGCGCTGATGATCGGCCTGGGCGCCGCGCTGGTGAAGGAATTCGAGTGGATCATGTACGTGTTCGGCGCCTTCCTGCTGTTCAGCGGCGTGAAGATGCTGTTCAGCAAGCATGACGACGAGCCGGACCTGGCGAACAACCCCGTGCTGCGATTCCTGCGCAAGCGCATCCGCATGACCGACACCATCCACGAGCACCACTTCTTCGTGAAGATGCCGGATGCGTCGGGCAAGCTGGTGCGCTACGCCACCCCGCTGTTCCTGGCGCTGATCCTGATCGAACTGGCCGACCTGGTGTTCGCCGTGGACAGCGTGCCGGCGATCTTCGCCATCACCCAGGACCCGTTCATCGTCTACACCTCGAACATCTTCGCCATCCTCGGCCTGCGCGCCCTGTACTTCTCGCTGGCGGCGATGATCCATCGTTTCGTGTACCTCAAGTACGCCCTGGCGCTGGTCCTGGTGTTCATCGGCACGAAGATTTTCCTGCATGGATTCATCGGCAAGGTTCCCGCCGCGCTATCGCTTGGCGTAACCTTCGGCCTTTTGGCGGGTGGCATACTGCTATCCTTGCTCAAGACCCGCCGGACCAGCGAGGAGCCGCTGGAAATCGTCAGCCAGGAGAGGATCCATGCAAGCGCTGGAGGTGAGGATCGAAGCCGTTGAGTTTCGCGGCCGGGCCTATTGGCAGGTCCGTCTCGGTCGTCGTGCGCTGCGCTTCCCCCATGAGGCTGCCGCGCGCGCCTTCGCTGCCCAGTTGCACACACGGCGCGAGTGGTTGATCGAGCAACGGGCGCTGGCCGACAAACCGGAACTGTCTCCCGAGCAATGAATGACAAGGCCAGCGCAAGCTGGCCTTGTGCATTGGGCGGCATCCGCGATGCTTCAGCGCCGCTGAAAAAGAAAAAGGCCCGCATCAGCGGGCCTTTTTCCGGGGTGCTTGCAATCAGCGGCTGCTGCGCAGCGCGTCACGCGGCACGTACTTGCCGATCTCGAACTTGCCGATGGCAGCACGGTGGACTTCGTCCGGACCGTCGGCCAGGCGCAGGGTGCGCTGCATGGCGTACCAGTAGGCCAGCGGGAAGTCGTTGGAGACACCGGCACCGCCGTGCATCTGGATGGCGCGGTCGATCACCTGCAGGGCGACGTTGGGCGCCACGACCTTGATCTGGGCGATCTCGCTCTGGGCGATCTTGTTGCCCGCGGTGTCCATCATGTATGCGGCATTGAGGGTCAGCAGGCGGGCCTGGTTGATCTCGATGCGCGAGTTGGCAATGTGGTCGATGTTGCCACCCAGACGTGCCAGCGGCTTGCCGAAGGCGGTGCGGCTGACGGAGCGCTTGCACATCAGTTCCAGCGCGCGCTCGGCCATGCCGATGGAGCGCATGCAGTGGTGGATACGGCCTGGGCCGAGGCGGCCCTGGGCGATCTCGAAGCCACGGCCTTCGCCGAGCAGCACGTTCTCGTAGGGCACGCGGACGTTCTCGAAGAGCACTTCGGCGTGGCCGTGCGGGGCGTCGTCGTAGCCGAACACCGGCAGCGGGCGGAGGATCTTCACGCCGGGAGCGTCGGTGGGCACCAGGATCATCGAGTGCTGCTGGTGGCGCGGCGCGTCCGGGTTGGTCAGGCCCATGAAGATCATGATCTTGCAGCGCGGGTCGCAGGCGCCGGAGGTCCACCACTTGCGGCCGTTGATGACCCACTCGTCACCGTCGCGTACCGCATTGGCTTCCATGTTGGTGGCGTCGGACGAGGCAACGCCCGGCTCGGTCATGGCGAAGGCGGAGCGGATCTCGCCGCGCAGCAGCGGCTCCAGCCAGGTGCGCTTGTGCTCTTCGCTGCCATAGCGCACCAGCACTTCCATGTTGCCGGTGTCCGGCGCGGCACAGTTGAACGGCTCGGAGCCGATCAGCGAGCGGCCCATGATCTCGGCCAGCGGCGCGTATTCCATGTTGGTCAGGCCGGCGCCCAGTTCGGACTCGGGCAGGAACAGGTTCCACAGCCCTTCAGCCTTGGCCTTGACCTTCAGGTCTTCCATGATCTGCGTGGGCTGCCAGCGGTCGCCCTCGGCCACTTGCTCCTCGAATACCTTCTCAGCGGGATAGACGTGGGCTTCCATGAACGCGGTGAGGCGCTCACGCAGATCCTGAACCTTGGCGGAATAAGCGAAATCCATGGGGGCTAACCTTCTGGCGGCGGTTGTTGGTGTGGTGATGATGCTAGAACAGCCAAGGGCATTTACCCAGCCTATTATCCGAATCAATGAACATTCATAACCCGTATGGACCTGAGCGTTCGTTCGGGTATGATCGGCCGCAGAACAAATACAAGCGGAGCCCTGGAATGAACCTCAGCAAGGTCGATCTGAACCTGTTCATCGTCTTCGACGCGATCTACACCGAAGCCAACCTGACCCGCGCCGGACAGATAGTCGGCATCACTCAGCCCGCCGTCTCCAACGCCCTCGCCCGCCTGCGTGAAACCTTCAACGACCCGCTGTTCGTGCGGACCGCGCAAGGCATGGTGCCCACGCCCATGGCGCAGAACATCATCGGGCCGGTGCGCAACGCGCTGCAGCTGCTGCGCGTCTCGGTGCAGGAAAGCCGCACCTTCACACCGACGCAGGCGAGCAAGACCTACCGCATCAGCATGACCGACCTCACCGAGGCCATCGTCCTGCCACCGCTGTTCCAGCGCCTGCGCCGGATGGCGCCGAACGTGCATATCGAGAGCTTCCTCTCCAAGCGTCGCGAAACCACCAAGGAACTGGCCGCCGGCCGCCTGGACTTCGCCGTGGACGCGCCGCTGAATACCGACCCGCAGGTACGCCACGTCAAGCTCATGGAAGACCGCTACGTCTGCGCCATGCGCCAGGGGCACCCGCTGGCCAAGGACAAGCTGACCCTGGAGGAATACCTGTCGGTGGCGCATATCCAGATTTCCAGCCGCCGCAGCGGCCTGGGCTATGTCGACCTGTCGCTGGGCAAGATGGGCCTCCAGCGCAAGATCGCCCTGCGCTCGCAGCACTACCTGATGGCATCGACTGTGGTGCAGCAGACCGACATGGTGGTGACCGTGCCCGAGCGCTTCGCCCGCCACCACGGGCTGCACTTCGTCGACCTGCCGGTACACGACGTGCCCAAGCTGGAAACCCACCTGTACTGGCACGAAAGCACTGACCAGGACCCGGCCAACCGCTGGATGCGCGAGCAGATCATCGAGCTGTGCCAGCAGGTGACGGCGCGGGAGGCGCGTGAGACGGCGGAGCGCGCCTGACGCTCCCGGATGCGACGTGCCGGAGCCAACCTGTAGGAGCGCGCCATGCGCGCGATCGCGGGCACGGCCCGCTCCTACAGGTTAATGCCGATGCCACCGGCGCGTTTCCGCACAACCCCTAAGCCACCCGCAAACCCCGCCCTGCCGAAGTGCCTGTCCAACGAACAGGCCGGGGTCTGCCGGCGAACCCTTTACAGACTCCTGGCGATCACCAGCCGCTGCACGTCGCTGGTGCCTTCATAGATCTGGCACACGCGCACGTCGCGGTAGATGCGCTCCACCGGGTAGTCCTGCAGATAACCGTAACCACCGAGCGTCTGGATCGCCGCGGAGCACACGCGCTCGGCCATTTCCGAGGCGAACAGCTTGGCCATGGAGGCTTCGGTCAGGCACGGCAGACCGGCTTCGCGCAGGCTCGCGGCGTGATGCACCATCTGCCGCGCCACGGCGATTTCGGTGGCCATGTCGCTCAGGCGGAAGGCCACGGCCTGGTGCTGGATGATCGGCTTGCCGAAGGTCTCGCGCTCGTGGGCGTAGTCGCGGGCATATTCGAACGCGGCGCGGGCCATACCCACCGCCTGGGAAGCGATGCCGATGCGCCCGCCTTCCAGGTTCGCCAGAGCGATGGCGTAGCCCTGGCCCTCCTCGCCCAGCCGGTAGCTGGCCGGGATGCGCACGTCATCGAAGGCGATCTGGCAGGTATCGGACGCATGCTGGCCGAGCTTGTCCTCGACGCGCACCACGCGGTAGCCCGGCGTGCCAGTGGGCACGATGAAGGCGCTGATGCCCTTCTTGCCCGCCGCTGCGTCGGTCACTGCGAACACGATCACCAGGCCGGCATGCTTGCCGGAGGTGATGAACTGCTTGCTGCCGTTCAGCACGTAGTGATCGCCGTCTCGACGCGCGCGGGTCTTGAGGAAGCTGGCATCGGAGCCGGCCTGCGGCTCGGTGAGGGCGAAGGCGCCAATCATCTCGCCGCGGGCCAGCGGCACGAGGAACTGGCGCTTCTGCTCGTCGTTGCCGAACTTGGCGATGGGCATGCAACCCACCGAGTTGTGCACGCTCATGATGGTCGAGCAGGCGCCATCGCCGGCGGCGATTTCCTCCAGTGCCATGGCGTAGGCCAGGTGGCCGGTCTGCGCGCCGCCCCACTGCTCCGCCACCAACATGCCGAGGAAGCCGAGGTCGGCCATTTCCTTCAGGGCTTCGGCCGGGAAGCGATGCTCGCGGTCCCAGTCAGCGGCGAAGGGCTTGAGCCGCTCCTGGGCGAACTGGCGGGCAACGTCGCGGATCTGGATGTCTTCTTCGCTGGGAATCATCTCTCGCTCCTTAGGCCAGGCGTTCGACCGCGATGGCCGTGGCTTCGCCGCCACCGATGCACACCGAGGCCACGCCGCGCTTGAGGTCGTACTGCTTGAGCGCTGACAGCAGGGTCACGATCACCCGCGCGCCGGACGCGCCGATGGGGTGGCCGAGGGCGCAGGCGCCGCCGTGGACGTTGAGCTTGTCGTGGGGAATGTCCAGGTCGCGCATGGCGGCCATGGCGACCACCGCGAAGGCTTCGTTGACCTCGAACAGGTCGACATCGCCCAGCGCCCAGCCGGTGCGTTGCATCAGGCGTTCGACCGCGCCCACCGGGGCAGTCGGGAACAGGTTCGGCGCGTCGGCGTAGGACGAATGCCCGCGGATCGCGGCCAGCGGCGTCAGGCCGCGCTTCTCGGCTTCGGACAGGCGCATCAGCACCAGCGCGGCGGCGCCATCGGAAATGGAACTGGCATTGGCTGCCGTCACGGTGCCGCCGTCGCGGAACGCCGGTTTCAGGGTCGGGATCTTGTCCAGCCTGGCCTTCGGTGGCTGCTCGTCTTCGCTGATGGCGCGCAGCTCCTTGCCCGCCTTCACGGTGACCGCGACGATCTCGTCCTTGAAGCGGCCTTCGCTCATGGCCGTCTGCGCACGAGTCAGCGAGGTGATCGCGTAGTCATCCTGCTGCTCGCGGGTGAAGCCATAGTTTTCGGCGCAATCCTCGGCGAAGGTGCCCATCAGGCGGCCCTTGTCGTAGGCGTCCTCGAGGCCGTCGAGGAACATGTGGTCGAGCACTCGGCCGTGGCCCATGCGGTAGCCGCTGCGGGCACGGTCCAGCAGGAACGGCGCGTTGGACATGCTTTCCATGCCGCCGGCCAGGGCGACGCGCGCGCTGCCGGCGAGGATGGCGTCGTGGGCCATCATCGTGGCTTTCATGCCCGAGCCGCACATCTTGTTCACCGTGGAGCACGGTGTGCCGCGCGCAAGGCCCGCGCCCAGCACGGCCTGGCGCGCCGGCGCCTGGCCCTGGCCGGCGGCAAGCACGCAGCCGAGCACAGCTTCATCCACGTCTTCCGCGCCCAGACGGGCACGTTCGACGGCCGCGCGGATCGCCGCCGCGCCGAGGGTGGCGGCGGTGACGTCCTTGAAGTCGCCGAGGAAGCCGCCCATGGGGGTACGGGTGGCGCTGACGATAACGATGGGATCACTCATGACTCTGTCCTCCTGTGGAGCCTGTCCGTCATCTGCCTGCGCTTGTCCAGTCAGCGTTGGAGACAGGCTCGAAATGCTCATTTGCAGTTGCAAACTGCGCTTTCTCGCCGGCCTCCGCCTTGACTGGCCGGCGCTCGGCGAGATTCCGAACAGACTCCTACTTCGCGGCCATGCGGATGGCGCCGTCGAGGCGGATGACCTCGCCGTTGAGCATGCTGTTCTCGATGATGTGGCGGGCCAGTGCGGCGTACTCGTCCGGGCGGCCGAGGCGCGGCGGGAACGGTACGCTGGCGCCGAGGGAATCGCGCACTTCCTGGGGCATGGCGGCCATCATCGGCGTCTCGAAGATGCCGGGGGCGATGGTCATCACGCGGATGCCCGAACGCGCCAGTTCGCGGGCGATCGGCAGGGTCATGCCGACCACCGCGCTCTTGGACGCGGAGTACGCAGCCTGGCCGATCTGCCCGTCGAAGGCGGCAACCGAAGCGGTGTTGATGATGATGCCGCGCTCGCCGCCGGCGTCCGGTTCGTTGCGGGCCATGGCTTCGGCAGCCAGGCGCAGCATGTTGAAGGTGCCGATCAGGTTGATGCTGATGGTGCGGGTGAAGCTTTCAAGCCCGTGTACACCGTTGCGGCCGATGACCTTTTCCGCCGGGGCCACGCCCGCGCAGTTGGCCAGGCCATGCAGCGCACCGAAGGCGTCCAGCGCGAGTTGCACGGCGGCGTTGCCGTCCGCCTCGCTGCATACGTCGGTACGGATGAAGCGCGCGTTCGCCTCGCCCAGCTCGACGGCCTGTGCCGCGCCGGCTTCGGCGTTGATATCGGCCAGCACCACCTTGGCGCCAGCGCTCACCAGCAGTTTCGCGGTCGCTGCGCCGAGGCCGGAACCGCCGCCGGTGATGAGGAATACCTTGTTCTGGATCTGCATGAGGTCTCTCCGCTGTACTTAGTGAGCCGCCGCTTTCTCGGCCGCTTCGCGTTGCTTGGCGATCTCCTGGTTACGCAGGAGGAAGCGCTGGATCTTGCCGCTGGGGGTCTTGGGCAGTTCGTCGACGAACTCCACTTCCCGCGGGTAGCTGTGCGCCGACAGTCGCTTGCGCACGTACTGTTGTAGTTCCTCGGCCAGCTCCGCGCCCGGTCGGTAGGACGAACAGAGCACGACGAAGGCCTTGACCAGTTCGGTGCGCTCCGGGTCCGGCTTGCCGATCACCGCCGCCTCGATCACCGCCGGGTGCTCGATCAGCGCGCTCTCGACGTCGAACGGGCCGACGCGGTAGCCGGAGGTGGTGATCAGGTCGTCGGCGCGGCCGACGAAGCTGATGCTACCGTCGGCGTTCAGCTCGACGGTGTCGCCGCTCAGGTAGTAGTCGCCGACGAAGGACCGGGTCTCCATACCCTGGTAGCCGGCGAACCACATCAGCGGCGATTGGCGACGGTCCATGGCCAGCACGCCGGGCTGGCCGGCGGGCAGTTCGTTACCCTGCTCGTCCAGCACCACCACGCGATGGCCGGGGATGGAGTAGCCGGCGGCGCCCATGTGCACGGGGTGCTCCAGCTCATGGTGGTTGGCCAGCACCATGCCCAGCTCGGTCTGGCCGTAGTGGTCGTGAATGGTCACGCCCAGTTCGCTGGCGAACCAGCGGATGACTTCCGGGGTCAGCGGCTCGCCGGCGCTGCTCACCGCGCGCAGGCGGCCCTTGAGCGGTCTGGACACGGCGTCGCCAGCGGCGATCAGCAGGCGGTACGCGGTGGGCGAGCCAGCCAGGTTGGTGATGCCGTACTTGCGCACGATGCGGCAGGTACTCTCCACCGTGAACGCGCCTTCGTAGAAGGTGATCGGGTGCCCCATGACCAGCGGCCCGGTGACACCGTAGTAGAGACCGTAGGCCCAGCCCGGATCGGCGAGGTTCCAGAACGAATCCTCCTCGCGCAGCCCCACCGCATCGCGCATGTAGCCGACGAAGGCGACGATGGCCCGCAGCGGCACGGCCAGGGGCTTGGCCAGCCCGGTGGTGCCGGAGGTAAACATCAGCAGGAAGGTGTCGTCACCGCGGCGCAGTACGGGTTCGAAGTCCGGCGAATGGCGTTCCAGTTCGGCCCAGAAGCTGTAGTCGCCGTGGCGGATGCCCTGCCCTTTCGGGCCGCCGACTGTCACCCGCGTGGGGGCGTCGGGCACCTCATCGAGCTTGCTGCGGTTGGCGCCGTCGGTAACCACTACCTTGCTGCCGGCCAGCTTGACCCGATGCTCGATGGCCTTCGGCCCGAAGGCAGTGAACAGCGGCTGGTAGACCGCACCCAGGCGCCAGGTGCCGAGCACGGCGATCAGCAGCTCCGGCGTGCGCGGCAACATGCCGGACACCACGTCGCCGGGACGCACGCCGAGGCCATGCAGGAAGCTGGCGAAGCGGCCGGAGAGTTCCTTGAGCTGGGTGAAGGTGTAGGAGGCGCTGTCGCCGTCCTTGCCCTCCCAGAACAGCGCAACACGGCCGGGTATGGCGTGACGGTCGCAGCATTCGACACAGGCGTTGAGGGCTTCGAGGTTGCCGGCCAGGACGGCGTCGGCGGTGGCACGGTAGTCGAACTCGGCCGTGGCGGCAGTATGGGAACGCATCGCGGAACTCCTGGGTTTGTTCTTGTCTGGAGTCCCCTGATGTTCCCGCTGCGCTGGCGCGCGGGCAATGTCGAAAGCCGCCAATCTGGATGAGCGGATTGGACAGCGCGGGTGTGGAGAGTTGGTTGGGATTGCGTAGGAGCGCGTGCGGGGGCTGGCGCCGGCGTGGCCGGTGGATCGCGGGCGTGGCCCGCACCTACAAGGCCCGGTATCGCTCGGCGCGCATCTGTAGGAGCGGGCCAAGCCCGCGACCGGCCCTGCTGCAGAACTTAAACGCGGAACTGATCCATCAAACCCTGCTGATGGTTCGCCAGCTTGTTCAGCGACTGGCTGACCTGTGCCGATTCCTGCGCCTGGCTGGACAGCGATTCGGTGACGTCGCGGATGCCGGCGACGTTGCGGTTGATCTCCTCGGCCACCGCGCTCTGCTCCTCGGCGGCGCTGGCGATCTGCAGGTTCATGTCGGTGATCACACCTACCGCGTCGCCGATGCGCTTCAGCGCGGCGACCGCCTGTTCGACCTGGCTCACGCTGTCTTGCGCCTGGCGGTGGCTGTTGCTCATCGCGCCGACCACGTCGCGGGTACCGTTCTGCAGGCCTTCGATGACCTGGCGGATTTCCTCCACCGAGTCCTGGGTACGCTTGGCGAGGTTGCGCACCTCATCGGCGACCACCGCGAAGCCGCGACCGGCTTCACCGGCACGGGCTGCCTCGATGGCGGCGTTGAGTGCCAGCAGGTTGGTCTGTTCGGCGATGCCGCGGATCACTTCCAGCACCGAGCCGATCTGCTCGCTGCTGGCCGCCAAGCCTTCCACCTGGCTCATGGCGCTGCTCATGTCGCTGGCCAGTTCGTCGATCAGGCGGGTGGTGTTGTCGATCACGCTGAGGCCGTCGCGGGTCGCACCGTCGGCGCCGCGTGCCGCGTCGGCAGCCATGGCGGCGCTGTTGGCGACGTCGTGGGCGGTGGCGCTCATTTCCTGGGAGGCGGTGGCGACCTGGTCGACCTCGCGGAACTGCTGCTGCATGCCGGCGCTGGTCTGGCTGGCGATTTCCGAGGACTGGTCAGCGGTGGCGCGGGCGTCCTGCACCGAGGATTTCACGTCACGGATGATCGGCTGCAGCTTGTCGAGGAATCGGTTGAACCAGCCGGCCAGCTCGCCCAGTTCGTCCTTGCCGGTGTAATCCAGGCGCTTGGTCAGGTCGCCTTCGCCGCTGGCGATATTGCGCAGCATGGCGGCGACATTGAGGATCGGCCGGGTCACGCCGCGGGCGGTGAGCCACA
>CBIGPF010000091.1:0-23419 GCA_966191535.1 uncultured Pseudomonas sp.
AAGCCACGGCCGAGCTGGTCATCGTGATCGCCGACGGCCTCTCCTCCTTCGCCGTCCAGCAGCACGCGTTGCCACTGCTGAGGGCGCTGCGCGAGCGCTTCGTCACGGACTGGCAGCACACGCCCGTGGTACTCGCGGAGCAGGGCCGCGTGGCCATTGGCGACGGCATCGGCGAGGCTTTGGGGGCGAAACTCGCGCTGGTCCTGATCGGCGAACGCCCCGGCCTCAGCTCGCCGGACAGCCTCGGCCTCTACCTCACCTGGCAGCCGCGTGTGGGGCGCATGGACAGCGAGCGCAACTGCATCTCCAACGTCCGCCCACAGGGCCTGCCGTACGAGCTGGCCGCATACAAGCTCGCCCATCTGCTGCAGCAGGCGCTGCGCCTGCGAGTGAGCGGCGTGAGGCTCAAGGACGACAGCGACCTGCCCGAAGCGATCAGTCTGAACCGGCACGCGCCTGACAAGGTCTGAATCACAGCGTATCGTGACTTTCCTTTACCACTGTCGGAGACGGGACCATGCCCTGGTATGCCTGGTTGATCATCGCCCTAGCCCTGGGCTCCATTGTCGGCGCGCTGATGATGCTGCGCGATACCGCCAAGAAGCTCCCGCTCACCGAAGAACAGCTCAAGCGCATCCACGAGCGCAATGCCGAGATGGATGCCAAGGAAGCTGACGACAAGCGGTGAGAATGGCCTAACTGACTGACGCTTCAGTCAAAAACTGGCCACGGCGATGGCCAGCGGCGGTCGAAATTGCCTAGACTGCGCCTCCCTTGATGGAGGAAAGAATGCTCAGGAAACTCCTGCCGCTGCTGCCAATCGTGTTGTTGCTCTGCGGATTCGCGCTGGGATTCGTCCAGCCGCTGGGGTTGCTGATCGGCGCCGTCTACGTCGCCTGGACCCTCTACGGCGAGCATCGCCTGCCGCGCCTGCTCTGGTGGCTCGTCTGCCTCGTGCTCAGTGTCGCCCTGGCCGCACACCTGCTGCCGGGCACCACCTCGTGGACGCTGTGGCCGGTACGCCAGCTCAGCCCGGACGCCCCCGTCTATGCCCTGCACCTGTCCTGGGACAAGGCACTGGTGGGCGCCACGCTGCTCGCCTGGTGGCTGCGCCGCGACCCGGTACCGACGGAAAAACGCTCGCCGGACTTCGCCGCCATCGTCATCGTCACCACGCTGTTCGCCGTGCCGCTGGTCGCCGTGGCCGGTGGCCTGGTGGTCTGGAACCCGAAATGGCCGCCCGGCTTCTGGTTGTGGATGCTGGTCAACGTCTGCGTGATCTCGCTGACCGAGGAAGCCTTCTTCCGCGGCCTGCTGCAGAGCGAACTGGTACGCCGCTTCGGTGCCATCGCCGGGGTGGCGGCCGCGAGTGTGCTGTTCGGCATGGTGCACTGGCCGATCAATCCGCTGTTCGCCGTGGTCGCCGGTATCGCCGGCCTGGGCTATGGCCTGGCTTTCCACTTCAGCGGCAGGCTGGCCGTGGCGGTGCTGCTGCACGCCTCAGTGAACTGCCTGCACCTGCTGCTGTTCAGTTATCCGCTACGAATTATCTGAGCCAAGCCGCTTTTCTGCAGGAGCGAGCCCTGCGCCAAGCGCTGGAAATTAATCGCGCATCACCAGCAGCAACGCCTGCTCGGCCAGCTCGTCCAGCGTCAGGCTGCCCTCGGGGCGGAACCAGGTGATGGACCAGGACAGCGCCCCCGTGAGGAAACGCCGCAGGATGAACGGATCGCCCTGGCTGAAGCCTGCCGCGCGGGCCTCTTCCAGCACTTCCAGCCACATCTGCTCGTAGATATCGCGCAGGCTGAGGATGTAGGCCTGGCCTTCTTCGGACAGCGAGCGCCATTCGTAGACCAGTACCGCCATCGCCTCGCCGGTACCGCCGGTGATCGACTGCAGCTCGCAACGAATCAGCGCCAGCAGGCGCTCGCGCAGTGTCGTGGCATCGGCCAGCGCAGCGCGCATCAGGGCGGTGTTGTAGAGGATGGTTTCCTCCATCACCGAGCGCAGGATCTCATCCTTGCTCTTGAAGTGGTGGAAGATGCTGCCGGACTGGATTCCCACCGCGCCGGCCAGGTCGCGCACCGTGGTGCGTTCGTAGCCCTTGCTGCGGAACAGGTGCGCGGCCGTGTGCAACAGCTTGCCGCGGGCGCTTTCCGGGTCGGTGATCTGCCCGGTTCCGACCAGCTCCAGCATTACTTCGCGGGCTTTGCGGTCATCCACGCTGTTCTCTCCCCATTGGCCCCATCGGCCGATCTGCTCAGGGCGATTCATCGAAACGCCCTGCAAGTGCTTGTGTTGTCTGACGAAATGTAAGCCCGCGCCCCCCACCCAAGCAAGCGCTTGGCCATCCAATGGTTGGGGTTGTCGCACTTTCGGGGCTTTTCAACCAAGCGCTTGCTTGGTAATGTCGATCCATCACTCAGCGTCACGGGCAGAACAATGACTAGAACCGTACGTATCGGTTGCGCCTCCGCCTTCTGGGGCGACACGTCCACCGCCGCCGCCCAACTGGTGCGCGGCGCGGAAATGGATTACCTGGTATTCGACTACCTCGCCGAGATCACCATGTCGATCATGGCCGGCGCCCGCCTGAAGAATCCCGAGGCAGGCTACGCAACCGATTTCGTCGAGGTGATGACACCGCTGCTGGGCGACATTGCGGTGAAACAGGTGCGCGTGATCAGCAACGCCGGCGGCGTGAACCCGCAGGCCTGCGCCAACGCCCTCGCCGCTGTCTGCGACAAGGCCGGCGTGGCGCTGAAGATCGCCGTGGTGCATGGCGACAACCTCCAACCGCGCCTGGGCGAACTGGCCAAGGCCGGCATCCGCGAGATGTTCAGCGACGCGCCGATGCCGCCGATGTGCGTCTCGGTCAACGCCTATCTCGGCGCCCCCGGCATCGTCCAGGCACTGAAAGCCGGCGCCGACATCGTCATCACCGGTCGCGTGGTCGACAGCGCGGTGGTCAGCGCCGCCCTGGTGCATGAATTCGGATGGGCCTGGAACGACTACGACAAGCTGGCCCAGGCCGCCCTGGCCGGGCACATCATCGAATGCGGCGCGCAGTGCACTGGCGGCAACTTCACCGACTGGGAAAGCGTGCCGGACTACGAGCACATCGGCTTCCCGCTCGTCGAAGTGCAGGCCAGCGGTGACTTCGTCGTGACCAAGCCGCAGGGCACCGGCGGCCTGGTGACGCCGCTGTCGGTGGGCGAGCAGGTGCTCTACGAGATCGGCGACCCGCGCGCCTACCTGCTGCCCGACGTGATCTGCGACTTCACCCAGGTCAAGCTCGCCCCGGTGGGCGACAACCGTGTGGCCGTCAGCGGCGCCCGCGGCCTGCCGCCAAGCGGGCAGTACAAGGTCAGCGCGACCTACCCGGATGGATTCCGCTGCACCGCCAGTTGCCTGATCGCCGGCATCGACGCCGTGAAGAAAGCCGAGCGGGTCAGCCAGGCGATCATCGCCAAGACCGAGGAAATCCTCGTGGAACGCGGCTGGGGCCCGTACCGTGAGGTGAGCATCGAACTGCTCGGCAGCGAGGCCACCTACGGTCCGCACGGGCGTCGCGGCGACAACCGCGAGATCGTGGTGAAGCTCGCCGTGCGCCATAGCCGCAAGGAAGCGCTGGTGCTGTTCTCCCGCGAGATTGCCCAGGCCGCCACCGGCATGGCGCCGGGCCTGACCGGCATCGTCGGCGGCCGCCCTACCGTGTACCCGGTGATCCGCCTGTTCTCCTTCCTGATCGACAAGGACAGCTGCGAGCTGGCCGTGGAGATCGACGGCCAGCGCCAGAGCGTTACTCTTCCCGCCCTCGATCGCTTCGACCCGTCCGCGCTGGCCGACGACACCCCCGTGGCGGCTGCCACCGGCCCGGCCCAGGCCAGCGTGCCGCTGGTGAAACTGGCCGTGGCGCGCTCCGGCGACAAGGGCAACCACAGCAACATCGGCGTCATGGCACGCAAGGCCGAGTACCTGCCGTGGATCGCCGAGGCGCTGAGCGAAGGTGCAGTGGCCGAATGGATGCAGCACGTGCTCGACCCGCAGCTCGGCCGCGTCAGCCGCTGGCACCTGCCGGGGACACACAGCCTGAACTTCCTGCTGGAGAACGCCCTGGGCGGCGGCGGTGTCGCCAGCCTGCGCATCGACCCGCAGGGCAAGGCCTTCGCCCAGCAACTGCTGGAATTCCCGGTGGCGGTGCCGCAGCACATCGCCGATGAAGTGAACGCCCAAACCCTGTAGGACCGAGGGGGGCGCCTAGTCCTTGCTCACGAACTCGTTTCGCCCGAGGCAATGACGTCAGGCGGTTCGCGAGCAAGCTCGCTCCTACGAAGAGCCCGTACAAAGAACGATTGAGCAGGACGAAAACATCAAATGAGCTACGACTCGATCTTCAAACCCGGCCTGTTCGACGGCCAGACCATCATTGTTACCGGCGGCGGCAGCGGCATCGGCCGCTGCACCGCCCATGAGCTGGCGGCCCTCGGCGCCCACGTGGTGCTGGTCGGGCGCAAGGCGGAGAAGCTGGAGAAGACCGCCGGCGAAATCATCGAGGACGGCGGCAGCGCCAGCTGGCACAGTTGCGACATCCGCGACGAGGACGCGGTGAAGGCGCTGGTGGCGCAGGTCATCGCCGAGCGCGGGCCGATCCATCACCTGGTCAACAACGCCGGCGGCCAGTACCCCGCGCCGCTGGCCTCGATCAACCTGAAGGGCTTCGAGGCGGTGGTGCGCACCAACCTGGTAGGCGGCTTCCTGATGGCCCGCGAAGTGTTCAACCAGAGCCTGAGCAAGACCGGCGGCAGCATCGTCAACATGCTCGCCGACATGTGGGGCGGCATGCCCGGCATGGGCCACTCCGGCGCCGCCCGCGCCGGCATGGAGAACTTCACCAAGACCGCCGCCATCGAGTGGGGCCACGCGGGCGTAAGGGTCAACGCCGTGGCGCCGGGCTGGGTCGCGTCCAGCGGCATGGACACCTATGAAGGCGCGTTCAAGGCGGTGATCCCGACCCTGCGCGAGCACGTGCCACTCAAGCGCATCGGCACCGAATCGGAGGTTTCCGCCGCCATCGTTTTCCTGCTCTCCCCCGGCGCCGCCTTCATCAGCGGCAATACCATTCGCATCGACGGCGGCGCCAGCCAGGGCAGCCGCGCCTTCCCGCTGGTGAAGGGCAAGCCGGGGCAGAGCCGTTCCTACAACGGCTTCCACCGTGCCTACCTGCCGGACGTCCTCAAGGATCAGGAGTAAGCGATGCCCGTCATCCAATCCGAAGTCGATCCCCAGGGCGAAGCGTTCGCCCGCAACCGCGAGGCCATGCTGGCCGCCGTGGCGAGCTTCCGCGAGGTCGAACAGAAGGTGCTGGACAAGGCCGCCGAGGCCAAGCCCAAGTTCGACAAGCGCGGCCAGTTGCTGCCGCGCGATCGCCTGAACCTGCTGCTGGACCCCGGTGCGCCGTTCCTCGAAATCTCCTCGCTGGCCGGCTACAAGCTGCATGACGACAAGGACGGCACGCAGGCCGGCGGCGGCATCATCTCCGGCATCGGCTACATCGCCGGGGTGCGCTGCCTGGTGACCGCCAGCAACAGCGCGATCAAGGGCGGGACCATCTCCCCCACCGGCCTGAAGAAGACCCTGCGCCTGCAGCAGATCGCCTTCGAGAACAAGCTGCCGGTGGTGGCGCTGACCGAGAGCGGCGGCGCCAACCTGAACTACGCCGCGGACATCTTCGTCGAGGGCGCGCGCGGCTTCGCCAACCAGGCGCGCATGTCGGCGATGGGTATTCCGCAGGTCACCGTGGTGCACGGTTCGTCCACCGCCGGCGGTGCCTACCAGCCGGGGCTGTCGGACTACGTGGTGGTGGTGCGCGGCAAGGCCAAGATGTTCCTCGCAGGCCCGCCGCTGCTCAAGGCCGCCACCGGCGAAATCGCCACCGATGAAGAACTGGGCGGCGCCGAACTGCACGCCCAGGTCGCCGGCACTGCCGAGTACCTCGCGGAGAACGACGCCGATGGCGTGCGCCTGGCCCGCGAGATCCTCGCTTCGCTGCCGTGGAATGCACAGCTGCCGGTGCGCCCGAAGACGGATTGGGACGCCCCGCTGCACCCGGCCGAGGAACTGCTCGGCGTGGTCCCGGTAGACCCGAAGAAGCCCTATGACGTACGCGAGATCGTCGCGCGCATCGCCGATGGCTCGCGCTTCCTCGACTTCAAGAACGAGTTCGACAGCCAGACCGTCTGCGGTCACCTGCACATCGAAGGCCACGCCTGCGGCCTGATCGGCAACAACGGCCCGATCACCCCGCAGGGCGCGGCCAAGGCGGCGCAGTTCATCCAGCTGTGCGAACAGAGCAACACGCCGATCCTGTTCCTGCACAACACCACCGGCTTCATGGTCGGCACCGAGTCCGAGCGGCTGGGCGTGATCAAGCACGGCTCGAAGATGATCCAGGCAGTGGCCAACGCCACCGTCCCCAAGCTCACCCTGGTCGTCGGCGGCTCGTACGGGGCCGGCAACTACGCCATGTGCGGCCGTGGGCTGGACCCGCGCTTCATCTTCGCCTGGCCCAACAGCCGCACCGCCGTGATGGGCGGCGCCCAGGCCGGCAAGGTGCTGCGCATCGTCACCGAGGAAAAGCACGCCAAGGAGGGCAAGGAGCCCGACCCGAAGATGCTCGACATGCTCGAACAGATGACCGCGCAGAAGCTCGACGCCCAGTCCACCGCGCTCTACGGCACGGCGAGCCTGTGGGACGACGGACTGATCGACCCGCGCGACACCCGCGCGCTGCTCGGCTACCTGCTGGACATCTGTGCGGAGGCGGCCGTGCGGCCGCTCAACGGTAATAGTTTTGGGGTGGCGAGGTTCTGACGGGATGTCGGGAGTACGGGCCAGCGCCCCTCTCCCCCCGCCCTCTCCCTGAAGGGCGAGGGAGCCAAAGCACCCGGCGTAAAGCGAACTTCCAGCCCGCGCCGAACAGCCCACTCTCCCTTCAGGGAGAAGGTTGAGGAGAGGGCAAGGGAACAACTCAGGCTAAAGGAGAACAACAACAATGATCTTCACCCAGGAACACGAAGAACTCCGCCGCACCGTCCGCAACTTCGTCGAGCGCGAGATCAACCCCTACGTCGACGAGTGGGAAAAGGCCGGGCGCTTCCCGATCCATGAAGTCTTCAAGAAAGCCGGCGACCTGGGCCTGCTGGGCATTTCCAAGCCGGAGAAATTCGGCGGCATGGGCCTGGACTACAGCTACTCGGTGGTGGCTGCCGAAGAGTTCGGCACCATCCATTGCGGCGGCGTGCCAATGGCCCTGGGCGTGCAGACCGACATGTGCACCCCGGCCCTGGCGCGCTTCGGCTCCGACGAGCTGCGCGAGGAGTTCCTCCGCCCGGCCATCGCCGGCGAGATGGTCGGCTGCATCGGCGTCTCGGAAGTCGGCGCCGGCTCCGACG
The DNA here is from genome assembly GCA_966191535.1 of uncultured Pseudomonas sp. GTDB lineage: Bacteria > Pseudomonadota > Gammaproteobacteria > Pseudomonadales > Pseudomonadaceae > Pseudomonas. Next base: position 7,455 of record CBIGPF010000091.1, read on the forward strand.
TGGCGGGCCTCAAGACTACCGCGCGCAAGGATGGCGACGACTACATCATCAATGGCAGCAAGATGTGGATCACCAACTCGCCGTCTGCCGACTTCATCTGCCTGCTGGCCAACACCTCCGACGACAAGCCCCACGTCAACAAGTCGCTGATCATGGTGCCGATGAAGTCCAAGGGCATCAGCGTCAGCCCGCACCTGGACAAGCTCGGCATGCGCAGCTCGGAGACCGCCCAGGTGTTCTTCGACGACGTCCGCGTCCCGCAGCGCAACCGCATCGGCGCCGAGGGCGCGGGCTTCATGATGCAGATGCTGCAGTTCCAGGAAGAACGCCTGTTCGGCGCCGCCAGCGGGATCAAGGGCCTGGAGTACTGCGTCAACGCCACCATCGACTACTGCAAGGAGCGCAAGACCTTCGGCCAGGCGCTGATCGACAACCAGGTCATTCATTTCCGCATGGCCGAGCTGATGACTGAGATCGAGTGCCTGCGCGCCCTCACCTACCAGGCCACCGAGCAGTACATCCGTGGCAAGGACGTGACCCGCCTGGCCTCCATGGCCAAGCTCAAGGTCGGCCGCCTGGCCCGCGAAGTCACCGACGCCTGCCTGCAGTACTGGGGCGGCCAGGGCTTCATGTGGGAAAACCCCGTCTCCCGCGCCTACCGCGACACTCGCCTGGTCTCCATCGGCGGCGGCGCGGACGAAATCATGCTGGGCATCATCTGCAAGATGATGGGCACCCTGCCGGGCAAGAAGAAGGGCTGACACCATGACCCTGCCGAACTGCGAAACCCTGCTGCTGGAGCGTGACGGCGGCGTGCTGCACGTCACCCTGAACCGCCCGGACAGCCGCAACGCCATGAGCCTGGCGATGGTCAGCGAACTGCGCGCGGTGTTCGCCGCCGTGCGCGACGACCGCGCGGTGCGCGCCATCGTCCTGCGCGGCGCCGGCGGGCACTTCTGCGCCGGTGGTGACATCAAGGACATGGCCGGCGCCCGCGCCGCCGGCCCCGATGCCTACGCCGCGCTGAACCGCGCCTTCGGTGGCCTGTTGGAGGAAGCCCAGGCACAGCCCCAGGTGCTGGTCGCCGTGCTGGAAGGCGCGGTGCTCGGCGGCGGCTTCGGTCTCGCCTGCGTCTCGGACATCGCCCTGGCGGCGGTGGACGCGCAGTTCGGCCTGCCGGAAACCAGCCTCGGCATCCTGCCGGCGCAGATCGCGCCCTTCGTGGTGAAGCGCATCGGCCTGACCCAGGCACGCCGCCTGGCCCTCACTGCCGCCCGCTTCGATGGCCGCGAGGCGCTGCGCCTGGGCCTGGTGCATGCCTGTGCTGACAGCGCCGAGAGCCTTGGCGAGCAGCTGGCAGAAAGCCTCGACCAAGTTCGCCGCTGCGCCCCCGGCGCCAACGCCGCCACCAAGGCGCTGCTACTGGCCACCGAGACCGACGCACTCGGCCCGCTGCTGGACGACGCGGCCCGCCAGTTCGCCGCCGCGGTGACTGGCGCGGAAGGCGCCGAAGGCACCATGGCCTTCGTGCAGAAACGCAAACCGAACTGGGCGCAGTGATTCAGCGCGCACGCCAGACAACCCCCTCTCCTTTCAGGGAGAGGGCTGGGGAGAGGGAAATAGCCACCATGCCCAGCTTCGACAAGATCCTGATTGCCAACCGTGGCGAGATCGCCTGCCGGGTGATCCGCACCGCCCACGACCTGGGCTACCGCACCGTGGCCGTGTACAGCGAGGCCGACGCCAACGCCCGCCACGTGCAACTGGCCGACGAGGCCGTGTGCATCGGCGCAGCCCCGGTGGGCCAGTCCTACCTGAAGCCGGAAGCGATACTCGACGCGGCGAAGCGCACCGGCGCCGGCGCCGTCCACCCCGGCTACGGTTTCCTCTCGGAGAACGCCGACTTCGCCCGCGCCTGCGAGGCCGCCGGCATCGTCTTCATCGGCCCCGGCGTGGAAGCCATCCACCTGATGGGCAGCAAGCGCCTGTCGAAGATCGCCATGCTCGAAGCCGGCGTACCCTGTATTCCCGGCTACGAAGGCGCCGAGCAGGACGACACCACGCTGACCCGCGAAGCGCAGCGCATCGGCTACCCGCTGATGATCAAGGCCAGCGCCGGCGGCGGCGGGCGCGGCATGCGCCTGGTGACCCGCAGCGAAGAGCTCGCCGAACAGCTGCGCACCGCGCGCTCGGAAGCGCAGAACGCCTTCGGCAGCGGCGAGCTGATCCTGGAGAAAGCCGTGGTGCAGCCGCGCCACGTGGAAATCCAGGTGTTCGGCGACAGCCACGGCCACATCGTCTACCTCGGCGAGCGCGATTGCTCGGTACAGCGCCGCCACCAGAAAGTCATCGAGGAAGCGCCCTGCCCGGTACTCGACGACGAGCTGCGCGCCGCCATGGGCAAGGCCGCGGTGAAGGCCGCCGCGTCGGTGAACTACCTGGGCGCCGGTACCGTGGAATTCCTGCTGGACGCCAGCGGCGCCTTCTACTTCCTGGAAATGAACACCCGCCTGCAGGTGGAGCACCCGGTCACCGAACTGGTCACCGGCCAGGACCTGGTAGCCTGGCAGATCCGCGTCGCCGAAGGCCATCCGCTGCCGCTGACCCAGGAGCAGATCCAGCTAAGGGGCCACGCCATCGAAGTGCGCCTGTACGCCGAGGACGCAGGTGGCGGTTTCCTCCCGCAGACCGGCCAGGTACTGCGCTGGACGCCGCCGCAACTGGATGGCATCCGCATCGACCACGGCTTGCGCGAAGGCCAGCCGGTGACGCCGTTCTACGACCCGATGCTGGCCAAGATCATCGCCTACGGCGCCACCCGCGACGAGGCCCGGCGCAAGCTGGTCCGCGCCGTGGAAGACTGCGTGCTGCTGGGCGTGACCGGCAACCAGCGCTTTCTCGCCAACCTGCTCAAGCACCCGGAATTCGCTGCCGGCAAGGCCACCACCGCGTTCATCGGCGAGCAGTTCGCCGGCGACCCGAGCCTGGCCCCGCGCCAGCCGCAAGCGCTGGAACTGGCCTGCGCCGCCGCCCTGCTCTACCAGGCTTCGGCCAGTGACCGTGCGCACCAGCCCGGCCTGTCCGGCTGGCGCAGTGCAGGCAGCGCGCCGTGGCGCTTCGTGCTCAAGCACGGGGAGGAGAAATTCGTCGTCGAACTGCACGTCCGCGAGCACGGCCCCCAGCCGACGCTGCTGGCCCGCATCGGCGACAACGAGATCACCCTGCGCCTGCTGGGCGAGGAGAACGGAGACGCCATCCTCGAAGCCGACGGCATCCGCCGCCGCCTGCCATTCCATCGTGATGGCGCGCACCTCTGGCTGTACGGCGCAGACGGCAACCTGGAGCTGCTGGACGTCACCCACGAACCGGCTGGCACCGCCGCCGGCGCCGGCTCCGGCACCGTGAAGGCACCGATGGATGGCGCCATCGTCGACGTGCTGGTGGCCGAAGGCACGCGAGTCAGCAAGGGCCAGCTACTGCTGGTGCTGGAAGCGATGAAGATGGAGCACCCGCTCAAGGCCGGCGTCGACGGCGTGATCCGCCGCGTGCAGGTGGTCAAGGGCGAGCAGGTGAAATCCCGGCAGTTGCTGGTGGAGGTCGAAGCCGAAGAAGCCTGACCCTTCACACCCTGTAGGAGCGCGCCATGCGCGTGATCGCGGGCATGGCCCGCTCCTACAAACTTGACACCGAAACCATTCCGTCAGAACAAGACCACAAGAACACGGAGCCCCAATCATGTCCCTGAACGGCAAAACCCTCTTCATCACCGGCGCCAGCCGTGGCATAGGCCGCGAGATCGCCCTGCGCGCCGCTCGCGACGGCGCCAATATCGTCATCGCCGCCAAGAGCGCCGAGCCCCATCCGAAACTCGAAGGCACCATCTTCAGCGTCGCCGAGGAAGTCGAGGCCGCCGGTGGCAAGGCGCTGGCCCTGCAACTGGACGTGCGCGACGAGAATGCCGTGCGCGACGCCATGGCCCGCGCCGCCGAGCACTTCGGTGGAATCGACGCGGTGGTGAACAACGCCGGCGCCATCAAGCTGGTGGGCGTGGAGCGCCTGGAGCCCAAGCGCTTCGACCTGATGTACCAGATCAACACCCGCGCCGTGATGGTCTGCAGCCAGGCCGCGCTGCCCTACCTGAAAGCCAGCAAGGGCCACATCCTCAGCCTCTCGCCGCCGATCAACCTGGCCGGCAAGTGGTTCGCCCAGCACGGTCCCTACACCGTCACCAAGTACGGCATGAGCATGCTCACCCTGGGGATGCACGAGGAGTTCAAGAAGTACGGCATCAGCGTCAACGCCCTGTGGCCGAAGACCATGATCGCCACCGCCGCCATCGAGTTCGAACTGGGCAGCCGTGATGCCTTCAAGCGCGCACGCACGCCGGCGATCATGGCCGACGCCGCCTACGCCATCCTCTCCAGCAGCGAACGCAGCATCAGCGGCCGCCTGCTGATCGACGAGGACATCCTGCGCGAACAGGGCCAGACCGACTTCGAGCAATACCGCTTCGATCCCAACGGCGGCAGCCTGGTGCCCGACCTGTTCCTCGACTGACGCGACACCGCAGGGCGGATCACCGCACCGGCCCGCCCTGCCCCTCTCCTGCGGCCGCCCACACCGCTTACCAATCGACACAATCCCGCCCTGGCCGTCCGTCCAACCTTCCCTAGACTGCATGAACGCTCATCGGCAGGTTTGCCGATCTGACTTGCGCCGGGCGCATCAGGGCCATAGCCGAGCGTCAGGGAGCGACCTAGAGTCGCGCAGAAATGTCTGCACGCCACGGACAACAATGACAATAAGGGCACGCGTCAATGTCTCACGCCGATATCATCACTCCGACCCGATTCCTCGCCCACCTGCCGGCTACCCTGGGCCGTGTGCCCCGCATGCTGCGCGGCCTGTACTACACCGGTATCCGCAACCGCGAGAAGAACCTATCGCTGGGCTGGGCGCTGGAGCGCGCCGCGCGCCTCTACCCGGATAGCCCTGCACTGATCGATGAACGCCGGCGCCTGTCCTACGCCCTTTTCAATGGCTGGGCCAACCGCCTGGCGCGGGCCTTCCAGGCCGAGGGCGTCGGCCACGCCAGTGTGGTCGCGGTGATGCTGGAGAACCGTGCCGAACTCATGGTCGTGCTCGCCGCCCTGGCCAAGCTCGGCGCCATCGGCGCGCTGGTGAACACCACCCAGCGAGGCCAGGTGCTCAGCCACAGCCTGAACCTGGTCAAGCCCAGCCATTTCGTGGTCGGCGAGGAGCTGCGCGAGGCCTTCGAGGACGTCCGACCGGCCCTGGAGAACAGCGGCGGTCACTGCTACTGGATTGCCGACGGCGATGAATCCGCGCAGCCGCCAGCCGGCTGGCACAGCCTGATGCGCCTGGCCCAGGAGCAGGATTCGAACAATCTGCTGGAAACCGCGCGGGTGCGTCTGAAGGACGCCTGCTTCTACATCTACACCTCTGGCACCACCGGCCTGCCGAAAGCCTCGATCATGAGCCACGGCAAGTGGATCAAGGCGTACGGCGGCTTCGGCCATTCCGGGCTCGGGCTGACCAACAGCGACGTGCTCTACCTGACCCTGCCCTGCTACCACAACAACGCCGTGACCGTCTGCTGGAGCGCCGTGCTGGCCGGTGGCGCGGCCATCGCCCTGCGCCGCAAGTTCTCCGCCAGCGCCTTCTGGAAGGACGTGCAGACCTACCAGGCGACCTGCTTCGGCTACATCGGCGAGCTGTGCCGCTACCTGCTCAATCAGCCGCAGTGCGCGGAAGAACGCGGGAACAGCCTGACCTGCATGATCGGCAACGGGTTGCGTCCGTCGATCTGGAACGAATTCAAGGAGCGCTTCGGCATCGAGCGCATCACCGAGTTCTATGCCTCCAGCGAAGGCAACATCGGCTTCACCAACGTGTTCAACTTCGACAATACAGTAGGCTACTCGCCGGCAACCTACGCGATCGTGCGCTATGACCTGGAGAACGACCAGCCCGTGCGCAACGCCAAGGGCTTCATGGAGAAAGTCGACAAGGGCGAGGCCGGCCTGCTGATCAGCGAGATCAGCGACAAGTGGCCGTTCGATGGCTACACCGATCCGGCCAAGAGCGAGGCGGTGATCTATCGCAACGTGTTCAAGGAAGGCGATACCTGGTTCAACACCGGCGACCTGATGCGCGACATCGGCTTCAAGCACACCCAGTTCGTCGACCGCCTGGGCGACACCTTCCGCTGGAAGGGCGAGAACGTTTCCACCACCGAGGTGGAAAACGCCCTCGGTGCCTTCCCCGGCGTGGAAGATGCGGTGGTCTACGGCGTGGAGATTCCCGGCACCAACGGCCGCTGCGGCATGGCCGCGCTGCGCCTGGCCGACGGCGCCAATCTCGACGCTGCGCAATTGGCGGCACACCTGGATCGTGAGCTGCCGGCCTACGCCGTACCGCTGTTCTTGCGCCTGCTGGCCCAGGTGGAGACCACCGGGACCTTCAAGTACAAGAAGACCGACCTCAAGCGCAACGCCTACGACCCGTCAGCTGTGAACGAAGCGCTGTTCGTGCGACTGCCCGGCGAGGCGGACTACCGGACACTGGACGGGACGCTGTTCGAGGCGATTCGCGGGGGCGTACACCGCTTCTAAGTCCGGAAGAACTTTCTGTAGGAGCACTCCATCTACGCCGATGGCGGGACCGGTTCGCTCCTACAGGATTACCGGACGACTAATTTCGGAACTTGAACTGCAGCTCGGCACCGCGGATGTCCGAGTGCCAGCTGTCATCACCGGTTTCGCGCTCGTTGGGCTCGCGCTGAATCAGCCGCCCCCCCACCTGGAACGGACTTTGTCCGGTCTTCTCGCCGAACATCTGCGGCAGCAGCGGCTTGTCTTCCAGCTCGGTCAGCGATTTGTCCGGCTCCAGCTGGTGGACCATTTCCTTGGGCAGACGCAGGTCGAGTTTCACCGGCGGCAAGGGTTGCTTGACGACGGGATCGACTGGCTTCTTCACTTGCGCCGGTGTCTTCGAGGGCGCCTTGGCTTCGGGCTTGATGGACGCCTCGACCGCAGGAGCCTTGGGGGACGCGACCGCCTTGGCCGCTGCCGGCTTGGCCTCCGACTCGCGTGGCTGCTCAGCGGCCGGTTTCGGCGCCGGTGCCGGAGTCGCCGCTGCTGGTGCGGCGGCCGGGCTGGGCACCGGAGCTGGAGCCGGAGTGGCAGCCTTGTCCTTGTGCTCATCGCCACAGGCGGCAAGCAGCAGGGACAAACTGGCAATGACAAGGATTCTGGACTTCTTCATGGAGCGGACCGTCAGAAAAACCGCGCAATGCTGGCGCGTGCTGCGTGGCAGAGCAAGAGTCTTGCCATGACAAGGCATTACTGAGGACAAGTCTGACAGACCAGCACTGAACCCGGCCTGTCATTGATCAAGGCTTGTCAGGCAGTTCCTTCAGAGCTTTGTCGATTTCCAGGGTCGGAAAGCGCTGCCGGAGACTCGCTCGCACACGTTCAGCCTCCTCCTTCTGCCCCTTGTCCTGCAAGTCGCGAAGACGCAGCAGGCTGGCGCGCGGCTCGTCGCTCTGCTCTGCGAATGCCTGCAACGCCCCCTGGGCCTTCCCGTCAGCCTGCAACTGGGCGTCAGTCAGCGCGCGAGCGTCGGCCTTCGCACTCTCCCTCTCCACCGCCATTTTCTTGCTCATCGGCGCAGGCTTGGCGAGCTCGTCTGGCGCCGCGCCGGTCGCGGCACTGTCCACCTGCGGCGCAGCCATGCTCGGTTCGGCCGCATAGGGTGCGGCAGCCGGAGCAGCCGGTGGCGCCATGGCGGGCGCGGGAGCTGGCGCGCGCATCATCGTTGGAGCGACGGGCGCATCGAAGCGATTCGGCGCCTCCTCGAAGGTGCGCAGGGTCAGGCTCAGGCCAATTCCCAGGGTCGCCAGCCCAGCCACGGCGACGCCCCAGCGCCTCTGGCTGCCGGTGCCCAGCAGCCAGAGGCGCAGGCGCTGGGCGAGACCGGGCTTCTGCTCCTGCACGGCGGCACGGGCGGCGGCCAGGATGCGCGCGTCCAACTGCGCCGACGGCTGTTCGTCACTGTGTCGGCGGTAGTGCTCGAGCAACGGCTGCTCGTGCGGATCGCGGTTCATGGGTTCACCTCCTCGGTCACCGACGGATCGGACAACAACCGACGTAATTTCTGCATCGCGTAGCGAAGACGACTTTTCACGGTTTCGGTCGGGGTTCGCGTCAGCTCGGCAATCTCGTTCAGCTCCAGGTCACCGTGGGCGCGCAGCAGGAACACTTCACGCTGCTCCTCCGGCAGCGACTCCAGCGCACCCCGCAGCCGTTGCTGGTCGCGCGTCAGGCTCAACGCCCGTTCGGGGTCGACGCTCTCGCCTGCCAGCGCGTCGCCATGCAGTTGCTCATCGAAGCTTTCCTGTCGGCTCTGGTGCCGACCCAGCTTGCGCCAGTGGTCGATCAGGCGGTTGCGGCCGATCTGGTACAGCCAGGTCTTGAAGCTGGCGGCACCCAACGGCTGGCTGTCGCTGCGAATCAGGCTGAGCCAGGTTTCCTGAAAGACTTCCTCGGCCTGGGCATGGTCGCCACACAAGCCGCAGAGGAAGCGGAACAGGCCGAGGCGATGGCGAGCATAGAGCTCACCGAAGGCCTCGGCGTCGCCTTGTCGGTAGCGCCGCAGCAATGCCGCGTCGCTTTCGTCCTTGGGGGATATCTTCAACTCTCTCGATCCGTGTCGGTGCGGGTGTCTGCAGGCAGTGCGCCAGCCATCCAGTATCGCCGATGTCGCGCGGGCCGGCGCAGTCCTGGATATCCACGGGCCTGATGGCAGGAAGGATTGAATGTCGAGCGGCACGGCATCGGCCCCGTCGAGGAGTCATTGTTCCTTGGACGAGAAGGCCGAGGGAAACGGGTCGATTCCGCCGCCGAATGCATCATGGGCCTACGACTGTTCTCGGTCGTAGGCCCATGATGCAAGCTGTGCGGGTGCACCGAACAGCTGTCAGGCTGCGATCAGCTCCTCCTGACAGAGCTGGCAGGCCAGCATGCCGAGGGTCATGATCGCCCGCTCCGCCTCGCGATCCCACGGGATGCCGCAGGTCAGGCGCAGGCAGTTGTTGAACTGCTCGGTGTTACTGAAGATCAGTCCCGGCGCGATGCTGATGCCCTGCTCCAGCGCACGTACGTGCAGTTCTTTGGTGTTCACCTTGGCCGGCAGACTGACCCAGAGGATGAAGCCGCCCTTGGGCCGGGTCATCTGCGTACCTTCGGGGAAGTACTGCTGCACCGCCAGTTGGTACGCGGTCATGTTCTTGCGGTACTCCTGGCGGATGTAGCGCAGGTGCCGGTCGTAGCCGCCGTTCTCCAGGTACGCCGCCACACCCATCTGGGTGACGGTGCAGGCCGAATGCGTGGTGAAGGTCTGCAGCCGACGGATCTCCTCCTGGTAGCGCTCGGTGATGATCCAGCCGATGCGCACGCCGGGGGAAATCGTCTTGGAGAAGCTCGAGCAGTACACCACGCGGCCGTCACGGTCGTGGGCCTTGAGCGACTTGGTCTGCCCCTGGTCGAACATCAGCTCGCCGTAGATGTCGTCCTCGATCACGCCGATGTTGTGTTCGGCAGTGAGCTTGAGCAGCGCCTTCTGTCGGTCTTCCGGGATGGTGCCGCCCAGCGGGTTGCTCAGGCGCGCGGTCAGGACCAGCGCCTTGATCGGCCACTGGTTGGCGGCCAGCTGCAGGGCTTCCAGGCTGATGCCGGTCAGCGGGTCGCTGGGAATCTCGATGACTTTCAGGCCGAGGATGTCGGCCAACTGCAGCAGGCCGTAGTAGCTCGGCGACTCGGTGGCGATCAGGTCGCCCGGACGGGTCATCACGCGCAAGGCCATGTGGATAGCATCCACGCAGCCATGGGTGATGGTCACCTGGGTCGGATCGACCACCACGCCGGCATCGCGCATGCGGATCGCCACCTGGCGACGCAGCGGCTCGTAGCCGGGGCTGAACATGTAGCTGAAGGCCCGCGGGCTGGAGAACCGTGTGACCTTGGCCAACTGCTGGTGCAGCGCGCGGACCGGGAGGTAGTCCACATGCGGCACGGCAGCGCCCAGCGGGAACACACCCTCACGGCGTGCCTCGGCGAGCACCTGGTTGATGATGCTGCTGCGGGTGACCAGGCCGGGCCGCTCGACGCGGGCGATGTCCGGAGTCGAGGCGGTTAGCGCCGGCGTCCGGTGCACATAGAAGCCGGACTGCGGACGCGCACGGATCAGCCCCTGGTCTTCAAGGGTGGCATAGGCCTGGAGCACCGTGGCATGGCTGACATTGAGCTGTGTGCTCAGCTTGCGCACCGACGGCACACGCTCACCCGGCTGGTAGACACCACGACGGATGTCTTCCGCCAGTTGCTGGGCGATGCGCTGATACAGCAGCAGATTGGACATGACGGCCATCTCTCGGGCATTGAACCGAAACAGTAGCCAAAAAGTGCAAACTGTTCCAGAACAGTCAGAAACATTCCGTCCGATACAGTTGCGCCGTCTCGCCCGCTCAGATCTCCCCGAGCCAGTCCAGCAGCCCCGCCACCACCAGTTGCGCATCGGTGGTGAGGCCGAGCTTCTGCATGGCGTTGCGCTTGTGGGTGCTGATGGTGGAGACACTGCGGTTGGTCCGCTCGGCGATCTCGCCCACCGTGGCACCATGGGCCAGGCGGCGAATGATGTCGATCTCGGTCGGGCTCAGCGGCTTGCCGGTATGGCGTGGCGGCCGCAGCATCGGGTCGATGTAGGTTTCGCCCTTGCGTATCCGGGCGATGGCATCGTCCAGCAGGGTCAGCGGGTTGCGCTTGCAGACATAGCCCATTGCGCCGCACTTCACCGCAGCGCTCGCCAGCAGCGGCGCACCCATGACCGAATAGACCAGCACAGGGACATCCGGATGATGGCGCTGCAGCCATTCGATCAGGTGCACGCCGTCACGCCCACGGGCACCGGGCAGCGCCAGCTCGACGATGGCCAGGTCGACCTCGGGATGGGCACTCAGCACATCCAGCAGGCTGTCGGTGTCGCTGACGAAGGCTTTCACCTGCGCCAGTTCGCGCTCCAGCAGGTAGCGTTCCAGACCCCAACCGATCATCGGTTGCGGGTCCGCCACAATGACGTTCAAAAGCTTGTTTTCCGATGGCATCACGTTCTCTCGTCTACAGCTCCCCTAGAGGGGATTAGTCGCACCTGGTCATTTTCGCCAAGGTGCCACTCGAAAGATTTCGAGATACCCCTAACGAAAAACCCCGGAGCCGAGGCTGCCGGGGTTTTCCTGTGTCGAGATATTGCGCGGGGAATCAGCGTTCGGCGCCGAGTTGCCCCTTCTCGTCGGAGAAGACGATTTCCACGCGACGGTTCTGCGCACGTCCCAGGGACGAGGCGTTGTCCGAGACTGGATAGGCCTCGCCATAGCCCTGCACCTGGACGCGTTTCTCGTCCACACCCAGGTCGGTCAGCGCATCTGCCACGGCCTGAGCGCGATCCTTGGACAGTTGCAGGTTCTGCTCGCGCTCACCTTCGGCGTCGGTGTAACCCTCGATACGGACCACCCGCCGCGGGTTGAGCTGGAGGAACTGCACCAGCTTGAGCACGGTGCGGTTGGCCGCAGGTTTCAGGTCCGCTTCGCCGCTGTCGAACAGCACGTCGCCCAGGGTCAACACCAGGCCGCGCTCGGTTTCATTGGTCGCAAGGCTGACCATCTGCTGCTCGAGCCACTTGCTCTGCTCCTGCACGTTGAGCAGGCGCGCTTCACGCATCGCCAATTGCAGGCGCTCGCGCTCCATCTGCTGCTTGCCGAGGCGTTCCTGGTTCACCGCGAGGTTGCTGTGCTCGCGGGCGATCTCGCTGTAGCGCTGGCTGAGGTAGGAATACTGCAGCACGTCATCGCTGCTGCCCCAGTAGTTGGACAGGCGCTCGGCACGGGCCAGCGACTCGCCGGCGCGGATCACGTCCTTGGGCGCGCTGCGCAGCACGGACGTATCTTCCTTCACCGCCTGAAACTGGCTGCGGGCCTGCTCCAGGGACTTCTCGCTGAGCTGGCTGTTGGCGCAACCGGCCAGCAGCGCCAGGGCGCCCAGCGCCCCCGCCCACGAGGAACCACGGCGCAACAGTTGTACGGAAGTCATTGCACTTCTCCCAACTGTTTACGCAGGCGGTTGATGCTCTTGCTCTGTTCAGCCAGTTGCTCGGCGCTCTTGCGCGTCAGTTCCTTGGCTTCGGCCAGGCGGGCATCGAGCTCGGCCTGTTCGGCCAGTTGCCGGGCCTTCTTGTGCGAGCCAACCGCCAGGGCACCCTTGGCCGCCTGGTACTTGTCTTCGGCGAGCTTGAACTCGGCCACATCATCGGTCGCACCCACGGCCTTTGCCTGTTCCAGCGCCTGCTCGGTGAGGCGCATCTGCTCGTTGGGTGCCGGGTCGTTCGTCGCACAGCCGGCCAATGCAAACAAAGCCAGGCCGGCGACCATCATCCGTCGATTGATCACGAAATCTGTTGTCCTACTGGGTGGGAGTGCCGGCAGGCTGCAACTGCTGCGCCTTCCAGCGGGCCAGGTTGTCCTGCAGCAGGCGCTGCGGGACTCCGGCGGCCGTCAATTCTGTCATCTTTTTAGCCAGTTGTCCGCGCAGCCACGGGTCATTGCAGGCCGAGTTGTGCGCAACCGTCAGGTACAGACCTTCACTGGAGATCGGCGGTTCCAGCGGCTGCAGGTCATCAGCCATGCCGAGGGTATCGGCGACGGCAAGGCCGGGATAGTGCTCGTAGATCACGTAATCAGAACGCTTGAGCAACAGTTTCTGGAACGCCTGGGTCAGGCTGGGCACCTCTTCCAGGGTCAGTTCCTGCTTGGCAAAGGTGTCGAAGTCCGGACCGAAGCTGTTGTTCACCAGGGTGCCGCCCTTCAGACCCTTCAGGTCGTCCCGACTCTTGTAGGGAGACACCGCATCCTTGCGCATCCACACCACATTGTCGGTGGTGAGGAAGGCCGGATGGATGTAGTCCATGGTTTCCAGACGCTCGGGCGTAAGGAAGGCGCCGGCGATCAGGTCCACTCGCCCCAGCCGCGCCTCTTCCTGGGCCCGCGCCCAGGAGCCCGAATAGATCACCCGGATGTTGACGCCCACAGCCTTGCCGATCTGCTCCAGCAGATCGGCATTGGCGCCAATCAATCGCTCCGGCTGCGCCGGATCGCGCCACAGATAAGGCGGGTACTCGGGATTGCCGGTGGCCACCAGGCGCTCGCACTTGCCAGCCGCCACACCAGCCAGGGAAATGGAGAAAGTCACCAGCAACAGCGCCGCACGGATCATCGTGGAGCAATCAGGCATCGGTAGTCTCGCTCGCCAGAACAAAGAACGGCCATGCTTAGAGCCGCAAAATGCTAGCGTAAAGCACACCGACCCGATTTGGTAATAAGGACTTCTCATGAAGAAAGCCCTTCTGGCCCTTCTCCTGTTGATAGCCGTCGCCGCTGGCGTCCTGTATGCGTTCCCCTCCACCCTGCTGGCCACGGCACAATACGTCGAAAGCGCACACGCCAGGCTTTCGACCAACAGCCTTCAGGTCGACGACCTGGACATCACCTATTACGAGGGCGGACCGGAAAAGGCGCAGACCATCCTGCTGATCCACGGTTTCGGGGCCGACAAGAGCAACTGGCCGCGCTTCGCCCGCTTCCTCACACAGGATTATCACGTCATCGCCGTCGACCTGCCGGGCTTCGGTGACAGCAGCAAACCCGCGAACATCAGCTATGACGTTGGCACCCAGGCCGAGCGCCTGGCCGACTTCATGCGCGAGCTGGGCATCGGCCGCTTCCATGTGGTGGGCAACTCCATGGGCGGGCACATTGCCGCCCTGCTGGCTGCGCGGCATCCGCAGGACGTGCTGTCGGTCGGCCTGTTCGACAACGCCGGGGTAACCGCACCACACCAGAGCGAGCTGTTCGAACGCCTGCTCAAGGGCGAGAACAACCCGCTGGTCGTGCGGTCGGTGGACGACTTCCCGGCCCTGCTCGATTTCGTCTTCGTACAGAAGCCGCCACTACCGTCACGACTGCGGGACTACCTGGCCGAACGCGCGCTGGAGCGCAGTGCTTTCAACGGCATGATCTTCCAGCAACTGCGCGAACGCTACATTCCACTGGAGCCGGAGCTGCCGAAGATCACCGCGCCGACCCTGCTGCTATGGGGCGACCGCGACCGCGTGCTGGACGTCTCCAGTATCGAGGTGATGAAGCCGCTGCTGAAGAAGCCCAGCGTGGCCATCCTGCGCGATTGCGGCCACGTGCCGATGATCGAGCGCCCCGAGGAAACCGCCCGCCGCTATCTGGACTTCCTCCAGCAGAACCACGCGCCGGTGGCCGCGGCGAACTGATCGAGGCCGGAAAACAGAAACGGCGCCCTGGGGCGCCGTTTCTGTTTTATCGCGTCGAACTCAGAGCTGGATCAGATTCGGAATCTGCACGTCCGGGTTGACGTCCTGCTCGTAGTCCACGCCGGCGATCTCGAAGCCGAACAGACGCAGGAACTCAGACTTGTAGCCAGTGAAATCGGTCAGCTGGTACAGGTTCTCGTTGGTCACCTTGTCCCACAGATCCTTCACGGTATCCTGCACGTCCGGCTGCAGCTCCTTGTAGTCGGCACGCAGGCGGCCATCGGCATCCAGGTGCGGCTCGGCGCCGTACAGGCTCTCGCGGAACAGGCCGTCGACCTGCTCGATGCAGCCTTCGTGGGTGCCCTTCTCCTTCATCACCTTGAACAGCAGCGACAGGTACAGCGGCATCATCGGGATGGCGGAGCTGGCCTGGGTGACCACGGCCTTCAGCACGGAGACGCGAGCATCACCGCCAGTGGCGGCCAGCTTCTCGCGAATACCCAGGACTTTCTGGTCCAGGTCCTTCTTGGCGGCGCCGATGGAGCCATTCCAGTACAGGTCGTGGGTGATCTCTTCGCCCAGGTAGGTGAAGGCGGTGGTCTTGGCGCCGTCGGCCAGCACACCGGCATCCTGCAGGGCGTCGATCCACATCTGCCAGTCTTCACCGCCCATCACCGCAACGGTGTTGGCGATTTCCTCGGCAGTAGCCGGCTCCATCACGCTTTCCTTGATCACTTCCTTGTCGGTGTCCAGACCACGGAAGTTGACGGCCTTGCCGACCGGCTTGAGCACGGAATTGAAGACCTCGCCGGTCTTCGGATGGGTACGGCGCGGAGCAGCCAGGCTGTAGACGACCAGGTCGACCTTGCCCAGGTCCTGCTTGATGGTATCGATGGTGACTTTCTTCACTTCATCGGAGAAGGCATCGCCGTTGATGCTGCGTGCATACAGGCCCTTGGCCTTGGCGAACTTCTCGAAGGCAGCCGAGTTGTACCAGCCGGCGGTGCCCGCCTTGGTCTCGCTGCCCGGACGCTCGAAGAACACGCCCAGGGTGTCGGCGCCGGCACCGAAGGCAGCGCTGATGCGCGCGGCGAGGCCGTAGCCGGTAGAGGAACCGATGACCAGGACCTTCTTCGGACCGTTGGCGATGGGGCCGTGCGCCTCGACGTACTCGATCTGTTCCTTGACGTTGGCTTCACAGCCGGTCGGGTGGGTAGTGACGCAGATGAAGCCACGCACGCGCGGTTTGATGATCATGAAAACCTCGGTAGCCAGGTGTCGATTGAACACATTCAGGAACTGGAGACGTCGCGCATTGTAGATGAGACACCTTCACCCGTGGACTTCTCGGGAAAGATTCGTGACCAATGGGTCATCAGCGCGGCAAAATATCATTTCCCCAGGGAAATCAGGGACCTGAAATGAAAGAACCCGCCACGAGGGCGGGTTCCTTCAGCAAGCGGATCGGGCTCAGACGGCCTTTTCCAGCTCCGGTACAGCTTCGAACAGGTCGGCGACCAGGCCGTAGTCGGCGACCTGGAAGATCGGCGCCTCTT